>JAZQMG010000019.1:0-30877 GCA_045543175.1 Acetatifactor sp.
TCCCCCCTCCTTGCCAGACCCCCCACAGCAGCGGCATTTAAGTGCGGAGATTACGGCGTCTTTTGGAAGTGCTGGTAGTCCTTGAGGGAGTTCCAGTTGCCACCCCAAGTGAAGCCGTGCTCTGTAAATAGTTTGTAGCACAGGTCGTTTTCGTCAATTTTGTAGGGGAAGTCCGTGCTTCGGTCTGCGTAGGCTTCTGAGCCTACGGGTGAGATGCGGATGCTTCCGTTGGGGTAGGTTACATAGGGATTGTAAAAGGGGTTGATGTCTAATGCAAGCCCCATGGCGTGTTTGGACAGGTTGGTGGTGCCGTCCACCACACGGTAGTTAAAGCAGGAGGTGTTGTTGTCCTCCATGGAGGCAGTGTCATCACCATTGTATTCGTCAATCAGGCGTACCCGCTCCAGTTGATATTCATTGCGGTGCAGTTCGTAGAAAATATCCAGTAAATCATCTGCAATATAAGCGTTACAAATCAGTTCGCCCTCTGTGGACATTCCGTCAAAATTGTAGTGCAAAATGTGGACATAACGCAGGTCTTCGTAGGTAATTCCCAGATTGCCGCTGTCCTCTGCCGGATAGGAGATACCGGTAATGCGTTTTTTGATTTCCTCAGAAAGCGGTTCATAATAGAAGTCTTCGGCATAGGTTCCTGCTTCGGTCATATACGTAACGCGCTGCGGTGAGATGTAGGATTCCTCTGTGTTACCGGCGGAAATGTCGCAACCGGAGATGTCTGTGGTTAAAATATCTCCTGCGGTGATATCGTTCTCCGTAACTTCATTGGCAGATAAGTCTGAGCCGGAAATGTCTGAAACCTGTGATTCCACCGGAAGCAAAGCCTCAGGATTGGCTTTTCCATATTCATCTAAGGTCATTGAATTTTTCTCATTATAATATGATGCAATACCCACAACCATAAATACTGCAATCAAAACACCGATTGCTTTGATAATCTTCATTTTATCTATCATTATTCCTACCTCGTTTGCTTTATTCCTTCCAAAAGTATATCACAGTTTGTCATATGTTATCAACTTCTTGGGCTTGTAATTCCAAGGTGAATTTAGTACAATGAAAGTTAAGCAATTTTGTATGCTTTATCAGAGGAAAAATGTATGGGAATTATTAAGACAAAGAACTTAATATTTGAATATATCAGGCGTGATGAAGAGGGCAATGTCGAGGATATCGTTAAAGCAGTGGATGATGTATCCCTCAATATTCAGGCAGGAGAGTTTATTGCGATTTTGGGACATAACGGTTCCGGCAAATCCACCCTTGCCAAGCATATGAATGCCATCTTAAATCCTACGGAGGGAACTATTTGGGTAGATGGCAAGGATACCTCCAAGGAGGAAAATATCTGGGAAATCCGTCAGACTGCGGGTATGGTCTTCCAAAATCCGGACAATCAGATTATTGGTCAGGTAGTGGAGGAGGATGTTGGATTCGGCCCGGAGAACATGGGAGTTCCTACTCAGCAGATTTGGGAGCGTGTGGAGGAGAGTCTTAAAGCAGTTGGCATGTATAAATATCGCAAGTTTTCTCCCAATAAGTTGTCCGGCGGACAGAAACAACGTGTGTCAATTGCAGGAGTTCTTGCAATGCATCCCAAATGTATTATTTTGGATGAGCCCACAGCTATGCTTGACCCTAACGGACGAAAGGATGTTATTCGTGCTGCAAGAGCCTTGAATGATGTGGAAAAGGTTACGGTAATTCTCATAACTCATTACATGGAAGAAACCATTTATGCAGACAGAGTGTTTGTAATGGATGGTGGTAAGATTGCCATGGAGGGCACTCCCAGAGAGATTTTCTCCCAGGTGGAGCGGCTTAAGGAGCTTCGGCTTGATGTGCCTCAGGTAACACTTTTGGCTCATGAGCTGACCAAGAGAGGCTTAAAGTTGCCCCAAGGGATACTGACGACGGCAGAGCTTGTAGAAGCCATGCAGAAGCAGGGATATCTGTAGGTTTTAAGAACCTGCGGTTTGGAAAGGAAGTATATCGTGTCTATTATTTTGGATCATGTTGATTATATATATGGTGAAGATACCCCTCTGGCCATGCATGCTTTGAAGGACATTTGTCTGCAAATTAAGGATGGCGAATTCGTAGGAATCATCGGACATACCGGTTCCGGCAAGTCCACACTGATGCAGCATCTGAATGGTCTGGTGAAAGCTACAAGCGGTCATATTTACTATAATGGTCAGGATATTTATGATGACGATTATAATATGAAGGAGCTTCGCAGTAAGGTGGGACTGGTATTTCAGTATCCTGAGCATCAGCTTTTTGAAATTGATGTTTTTTCGGATGTGTGTTTTGGTCCCAAGAATCTGGGACTTAGCAAAAAAGAAGCGGAGCTTCGTGCCTATGATGCGTTGCGCAAGGTAGGGTTGCCCGATGAGCTGTTTTATCAGTCGCCCTTTGAACTGTCCGGCGGACAGAAGAGGCGTGTTGCCATTGCAGGTGTGCTTGCCATGAAGCCGGAGGTTTTGATATTGGATGAGCCTACAGCGGGATTGGATCCTAAGGGGCGTGACGAGATTTTGCAGCAGGTAAAAAAACTGCAACAGGAAACAGGGATGACTATTCTCTTGGTTTCTCACAGTATGGAGGATGTGGCAGAATATGTGGACCGCATTATTGTGATGAATCAGGGAAGTGTGCTGTATGATGATACACCTCACAATGTGTTTGCACATTATAAGGAGTTGGAAGAGGTGGGATTGGCAGCACCGCAGGTTACTTATATTTTGAATGCATTACAGGAAAAGGGATTGCCTGTAGATACCTCGGCTACGACTATCAATGAGGCGGCAGGGGAGATTATGAAGGCACTTCATCTGTAGGCCAAGGAGTTTTATGTTACGAGATATCACTTTAGGACAATATTATCAAACTGAATCTGTTATTCATAGATTGGATCCCCGTGTGAAATTAGGAGGAACTGTAATTTATATTATCTCACTTTTTTTCTTTAAAAATTTTGTGGGATATATCGTTGCGGCATTGTTTCTGGCGTTGGTGATCAAGTTATCTAACGTTCCCTTTCGTTTTATGGTAAAGGGTATGAAGGGTATCTTATTGTTGCTGTTGATTACACTGGGCTTTAACCTGTTTCTGACCCCGGGAACCGCTGCGTTGCACATCTGGAAACTGACCATTACATGGGAAGGCATCAGTCTGGCAGTGACCATGGCGGTGAGACTGACCTTGCTTATCATTGGTTCTTCTGTGATGACTCTGACCACCACACCGAACAACCTGACGGACGGCATTGAGAAACTGTTGGGTCCCTTGAAAATTTTTAAGATACCGGTGCATGAGTTGGCTATGATGATGTCTATTGCTCTGCGTTTTATACCGATTTTGTTGGAGGAGACAGATAAGATTATGAAAGCGCAGATTGCCAGAGGCGCAGACTTTGAGAGCGGCAATCTGTTTAAGCGAGCCAAGGCGATGGTGCCCCTGTTGGTACCTTTGTTCATTTCTGCCTTCCGCAGAGCAAATGATTTGGCTATGGCTATGGAAGCCAGATGCTATAGAGGCGGTGAGGGTCGAACCAAGATGAAGCCCTTGCTTTACAAGAAGCGTGATTATATCGGTTATGTGGTACTGGTGACCTATCTGGTGGGCAGTGTATTTGTGGGGAGGATTGTCTGGTGAGTACAAAGCGGATTCGCCTGACAGTTGCCTACGATGGGACAAATTATTGTGGCTGGCAGGTACAGAATAATGGTATTACAATCGAAAGCGAATTAAACAGATGTCTCACAGACCTTTTTGGGGAAGAAATCAAGGTAATCGGTGCAAGCCGTACCGACTCCGGGGTGCATGCTTTGGGAAATATTGCAGTGTTTGACACGAAGGCACGCATGCCGGCTGAAAAGGTGTCCTATGCGCTGAATCAGAGATTACCGGAGGATATTCGTATACAGGCCTCTGAGGAGGTGGCACCGGACTGGCATCCCAGACATTGTGACAGTTGTAAGACCTATGAGTATCGGATTTACAGGGGGCAGTTTCCCATGCCTGTGAAAAGGCTTTATTCCTATTTTACCTATCATGAGTTGGATGTGGAAAAGATGCGCAGGGCTGCCGACTATCTTGTGGGAGAGCATGATTTTAAAAGCTTCTGCCAGACAGGGGCACAGGTGGAAACTACCGTGCGCACCATACATAGTCTGGAGGTAGAGGAACAAGGCGCGGATGTGGTTATCCGTGTCTGTGGAAATGGCTTCCTTTATAATATGGTAAGAATCATTGCAGGGACGTTAATGGAGGTCGGGCAAGGCAGACGTACTCCTGAGTCCATGCAGACGGTTTTAGAGGCCTGTGACAGACAAAAGGCCGGGCCAACGGCTCCGGCACATGGTTTGATGCTTATGAAATATGAATTTATGTAAGAAAAAGGTTCCTGATAATTGGTGTAAGACCGATTATCGGGAACCTTTAATCATTGTTCACATATAACTTCAAGGCCGGCATAATCCTCAATAGGAGTGTTACGAATCTGCACGCTTGTCAGATAAGGCAGGTTCTTTAACGGCTCAAGACTTGTTGTCTGAGTGCTTTGGATACTTAATACAGTAAGATTTTCCATGTCAGAGGCAAAGCTTAAGTCTGTCAGGTCGCAGTAATCCATGTACAGATATTCCAATTTGGTCATCCCGGACAAGGCACTGTAATCGGTTATATATGGATTAAAGGACATATCCAGTGCAGTCAGTGTGTCTGCAGCGGCAGTCAGGGGTTGAAGGTCTGTCACATCTGAACTGAAAAATGTAAGATTTTGCAATTCAGGCATATTGTATATAAAATTCAAATTTGGCAGACTGGGCGCATTCAAAAGCAGGTAATTTATGGAAGGGAGTTCGGAAAGGAAACTGAAATCCCTCAATGCGCCGGCGTCCACATAGCTTAACGAATCTAAATTGTCTAAATCACCAATTTGACTGGCATCAATTACAGTGGAATTTTGTGCGCTGATTTCCAGTGTATGAAGTTCGGAGAAATATTCCAATCCTTTCAGATTATTAGTGTTGGAAGGGAGGTTCAGGTGCAGTTCACCAAGCTGCTCGGGAGAGGAGATTACATTTATAAGTGTTGCGGGTGTGTTTTTGCAGGCAATTCCCCGAAGAAAAACAAGATTCTTCAAATCCCCTTCTTGGTAAGTGACATCAGGAGAATCAAGCAGTTCCAATTCAGCAAATGCATTTAAGTTGGCACCACGCAGTTCCGTAATATCAGAAACAAATTCTCCGGCATTGCCATCATTAAAATAGTAATTGGCGCGCAGACAATCGGAGGTGTCACGATAAATTTCCAACCAGTAAACAGTACTGAGGTCTTCGGCGGTTACGTCTTCACAGTCAGATACATTAAAAATATGTTTGATTAATTCAGTGACAAATTCTCCGTCCCTGTATTCTATTGAGGCGGGCGGGACAGGAGAAGTCACATGGATATTGTCTAATAAGGAATTGATATCTATGGATTCCGTCACTTCTACCGGCGAATCGGAGGAAACAACAACCTCTGCTACGGCGTAATCTTCTGTAGGAGCCTTGGCGAAGTTGCCGATGACAGCAGTCAGGGCTATTCCTAAAGCACTACAAACAAAAGGTCCAAAGGAAATAATCAAATAAATGATAACAATGATTTTGATGACCTTTTTGACACTGGTTTTTGAGTTTGTTGTGCCTGAGCTGGTGTGCGTGGGGGTTACGGTTGTTTTGGTATAATTAGGTGCATGTGTGTGCGTGGTATCAAACATATTCTGCAAATCACGGCTGTGGTCGCAGTATTTATATCCACATTCCGGGCAGGTAAGCACCTTATTTATGTTGCGCATTTTGGTAAAACACACCGGACAGGTAGTTTGGTTGGTATCGCTCATGGTATAATCCTTTCCATATAGTTAGTATAGTAGATTTGGATTGATTTTTATGTAGTGATATCAGTATAACATGTCTATAGAAAAAATGCACCAAATATTGTAATTTGCTCTTGACAGAAGTATCTAGGTATCATATAATATACAACTGTGTGACAGTGTTTATAAATGCGAAGTCAAAGCCCCGACGACGCATTTTAAATAAGGATCTACATTGCATCAGAAACTGTTTTGTAAGCCCATGGGAGGTGGCCGGACATCCGCCAAGCATGTGTGACCAAGACAAAATTGCAAAAGTATTATGGAGGAAACATCATGAAAACATTTATGGCTAGTCCGGCTACAATCGATAGAAAATGGTATGTAGTAGACGCTACAGGCATGACCCTCGGCCGTTTGGCTTCTGAGGTTGCTAAGGTTTTGAGAGGTAAGAACAAGCCTACCTTTACTCCCCACATCGATACCGGAGATTATGTAATCGTTATCAACGCAGAGAAGATTCAGGTAACCGGTAAGAAGATGGATCAGAAGGTTTACTATCATCACTCTGATTACGTAGGTGGTATGAAAGAGACTACTCTGAAGGAGAAGCTTGCTAAGAAGCCTGAAGAGGTTATCGAGCTGGCAGTTAAGGGAATGCTTCCCAAGGGACCTTTAGGAAGACAGATGTACACCAAGTTGCACGTATATGCAGGACCTGAGCACAATCATGCTGCACAGAAGCCTGAAGTGCTGACATTCTAAAGGACTGGAAGGAGGATAATAAATCATGGCTAAGACAGAGAGATACTACGGTACAGGTAGAAGAAAGAAAGCAATTGCCAGAGTATATCTGGTACCCGGTAAGGGCAACGTAACCATCAACAAGAGAGACATGGATGACTACTTTGGTCTTGAGACCTTGAAGGTTATCGTTCGTCAGCCTTTGGTTGCTACCGAGACCGTTGAGAAGTTTGATGTAATCGTAAACGTTAAGGGCGGTGGATACACCGGTCAGGCAGGTGCTGTAAGACACGGTATCGCAAGAGCACTGCTTCAGGTAGACGGTGAGTTCAGACCCGTTCTGAAGAAGGCAGGTTTCCTGACTAGAGACCCTCGTATGAAGGAGAGAAAGAAGTACGGTTTGAAGGCTGCACGTCGTGCGCCCCAGTTCTCCAAGCGATAATTCAATCGAATATCGAAAAGATGCACAAAACCCCGAGAATCCAGTGTTTTCGGGGTTTTTCATATTTTCAAAAGCAACACAGAACAGTGCGAAAAGCCACGAAAATTTGGCGGTAACTAACAAGCAACTAACATACAACTAACAGAATTATTTATCAGAAAATGTGTAATAATAAGGATTGTAGGATAGAAAAGAACATGATACAATACAATTCGACAACCGTGTTGCAGGGTGGGTTGACCTCTCATCATTAGAATGGGAGGTGATGCCTATGAAAAATCATTTTGATTTTGAGGACATGATGACCTTTGGTCTGTTCCTTTTGGCGTTGCTTACATTCGTTTTTACGTTTTGTAAGTAATTCTACATAGAAAAACCACCCCTAAACTTTGACCGAGTGCCGGGGTGGATTTTCTATCTCTTCAATTTGGTCAACCCACCTTGTGGGCGGTTGTCTTTTGTATTTTCAATATACCATAGAGAGCAGGAAAATTCAAGGAGAAAATACCACACAAGACAGCATGGGGCAATGTGAGAAAACAAGAGAAATAGCGAGCTGCCGCTTCTGCTTATATTTTGTTAATTGCGTCAATGAGTTCCTCGATTTCAAAGTGGGTATAGACCACTTCTGTGACTCCCTGTCCTTTATGTCCAACAATCTTCTTGATGACCTTGTCTGAGACCCCTGCAACAGTCAACATGGATATACAAGTGTGACGTGTGTCATGGGGGCGGTGTTCCATGCTCAGAGCCTCAATAAGCGGCGTCCAGTAGCTGTCATAATAGTTTCGATAGTCAAAATGATTCCCTGTGGGTGTACTCAACAGATATTCACAATCATTGAGATTCATCCAGTATTCAAAAAACGGTGCAACCTTGTCAGCGATGGGAACGGTTCGGATACCCGCCTTGGTTTTCGATGCGATGATATTGAAATAGTGTTCCTCAAGGTTTACATTTTCCTTTTTCAAGTCTAGCAGTTCACCAATACGACAGCCGCTATATATCAGCATGAGAACAATTGTATAATAGATGTTGGAATCCTTGGCATCCCATACCCTTTTAACCTCCGCCTTAGAAAACGGCTTGCGGTCTCGGGCATTTGGGTTGCCCGCTTTATTGATGTTTAGATATTCCACCATGTTTCTCTCTTTGGGGATGATTTCATGTATTACGGCATATTTATACATAAGTCCAAGAAGAACCTTTAACTTGCGCAGCGTGGGCGAGTTCTTTCCTGATTCGTCCACGACCATTTGAAGATGGTCGAGTTTTACATCCACAAAGCGCATTCCGGCAATCTTGCCACAGAGTGCATATGCGGCTTTATATCCCTTGACATTGGAATCACTGACAGTCGGGAAGTGTTCAGAACTCCAACGGTCATATACATCATCGAAAGTAACCTTTGCGGCGTTTACATCGTAAGGGTTGGCATTGAACTCTGCGAGGGCGGTCAGCGCATCCTTGCGGGTGGGGTAGTAACCGATGGTGGTGTATAACTGTTTTGCTTTTCCTGTTTCGGGGTCAATTTCCCATCCTTTTGTCTTTTTGGCGACATAGGGATTGCGTCGATTCCCGGACAGTTTATAAACTGAACCGAATCCGTTTGGCAGTCTCATAAATACCTCACTTTCTAAAAAAGAGTATAAAAATAAAACCTATGCAAAAGCACGGTTTTTGTGGTAAAATGAGAGTTGTGAGGTTCGCATTTTACCTCCGTGCTTTTGGCGTGGGGTAAGTGTACCGTGAGAGTGATTCCTGTTGCTGCAGGGGTCACTCTTTTTATTCGGCATATCTAAAGGATTGCCACTACAAAGGCAATAATCGCAATAATGAAACCAAGCCAAAAGAGCAGCTTTGCCAATTCAAACAAAAAACGGAAGAATAAGCCAATCACACCAAAAACACTATCATTCTTTATCTGAGGAGCATTTTGCGGAGCGGTGGCAGCAGGTTCCATGGCAACAGGTTCGGAATCATATATTTCGATATTGATAACGCAACCGTAGTGCATGTCCTCCCCTCCTCCGGTAATTCTTTCGATTTGAGCATCAAAATAACAATCACGGTATTGAGCATATATATCGTTTGCCAAATCTTGCGACAAGTTACCGATTTGATTATCAAGTGAATCAAATACTGCATACGCGGGAAGTCCATTATATTCAAAGTATTTCAAATATACATTTTCGCCCTCGACACATCCGGAAAGTATTTCTTGTCGGCTTGAGCCGTCTGCATTTTCGTAGGACACACCGACAACGCGAGTATTGATTATTTTTATTAGTTCACCCATACAATTCTCCTTTTGAATCAATGTATTTGCGAGTTAATATTCCCACAATTTCTGTATACACTAAACCATGGAAAAGGAGGCGTGTATACATGAAAATATTGTTGTGGCAGGTGCGTAACGAAAAAGGCTACACACTAATGGAACTTGCGAAAAGGACAGGGATGGGAAAATCTACACTCAATAATATTGAAAATGAAAGAGTTTCCCCGACAATGCTCCAAATGGAAAAGTTGGCGATTGCGCTCGATACAAAAATAACCGATTTATTTGAATCTGAATACAAATAATTGTATCATAGAATGATGTAACAATGGCAGTGTTTGGAAAAAATTTCCATAATCATGGAAATATGAATAAATCCTAACACAACAAATCAAAACTGTGATACAATAAGACAATCCCAACAACAAGGAGACAGTGCTATGGAGTACAAAAGAGCGATTATTGAACTCGTGAACAAGATACATAAAGAATCCGCTCTAAAAAGAGTATATAATTTGGTTCTGTATCTTTGGACACAGGAGACTGGCAGTTGAACACTGTCAGTCTCTTTCCTTTTCATCGCTTTTCCTCAGAGACACATAACTCTCAATGAGGTTATTCAAGCATTCAATGTCTCTGTCTGACGCATTCAAGAGTGCCTTAATCATATTTCGGCGCATATCGTTTTCGCCCGCCATGATGCGGTCAATCTTTTCCAAGAAATCGGCATCACTTTCCATGAACATCTTGCCCTCGCCTGTAGTCAACCAGATATAATCTACGCTGAACTCCCGGCAAATGGATTTCATTACCTGCTCGGTGGCAGAATTTTCGCCACGTTCTATTTTGGAAACAGCAGATTTTCCTATCCCTAGTCTTTCACCGAATTTCTCAAGCGTAAGCCCGAGGGCTTTTCTGATTTCTTTCACGCGCTCGCCTTGCGTCACTATCAATCACCTCCTTCACATCTGCAAAATTATCCCTGTACATTTTGAATATAGCACCAATTCCAACAAAAAGCAATAAAAAGTTTCCACAAGACACAAAAAAGGGTTGACAAAGTGTATTACAGATATTATTATGTGTCTATAGGAAACACCAACCACAACGGAAGGAGGTGCAGCATTTGTCTAAAATTTTCTATCTGTGTGATGGAGAAAGAGAAGACTGCAAAAAGAGAAGATGCTACAAGAATGGCGGGGACTGCATGCACACAACTGATATAAGGCATGCGATAAATTTCCACCAAGTTAATCCCAAAAACGAGGATTCAAGCTTTTATGAAAATGGGGAAGTGCCTATTAAACAGACACAACCCCAAAAGGGCATTAGTGAGGCAAGAAATTGGCTGCATAAGTAGCAATCTCTTTTAGGCCGTTTTTAACACGGTTTTCCATGTAAATGATGGTTTTGTCAGACAGCGAAATGTCATTGGCGAGGTCATCACCCTCATAACAGATAATATATTCTTTGGATTTGAGCGACCAACACAGGTCTGCAACATAATCCTCGGATAAGTCGGGCAGAAAAAGGTTTCTGATTTCGTTGGAATCTTCAAAAATATTAGCTTTTTCCATTGGAAGAGATTTTTTTCTGTCCATTATCTCTTTGTACATGGAATGTAAAAGATGTTTTTGCTCATTAGTCAAATCGTTCATAGTTGTCACCTCCTCCCGGTTTGGTATGGTTGCACATTCATTATACGGCAGGAGGCGGCAGCAGGACAAGAGAGGAGGTACAGAGGATTGTCGGATATGACAGATTACGAATGGTTGACACAAATGGGAATGTGTCACAAGTGCAGAAAGCAAAAGGTAGCCCCCGGAAAAAAGTTTTGCTTTGAATGTTTGGATAAGACGTGAGAGTACAACAGGAGGCGTTATGATTCGGAGAAAGCAAAGATGTATCTAAATAGACGCAGAGAATTGTATGAGGAACACAAAAAAGCGGGGATTTGTGTACGTTGTAGAAAAAAAGCGACACACGGTATGTATTGCTATGAGCATAGCATTGAGGCAAAAAGGCACAGCCAGTACAATGCCGAACAAAGAAAGCGTAAAAGGCATGAAAGGGGTCTGATACCGGAGTATAGAAAAGAAAATGGTCTGTGCTTATTCTGTGGTGAACCAATTGAAACGGATAACATTAGCAGAGGTTTGCTCGTTTGTCAAAAGCACAGGGAAATGGCATCAGAAGCCGGAAAAAAAGGAAAAAACAGTTCATTTGGACTGGCAATACAAGCGGATGTTGTAGCAATGAGGGCGAAAAATGAAGCAAAGAATAGAGGAATTTAGAGAGTATTTGATTGAAAAGGAACGCTCTAAAAATACAATAGATAGCTATATCAGGAGCGTCAAAATCTATTTTGAAAAGTATGATGAAGTGAGCAAGGTCAACTTGATAGATTTCAAGAAGTGGTTACTTGAAACTAAAAAGCCAAAGACTGCTCATAACAGAATAGTGGCACTTAATCAGTATTGTATTTTTCTTGGACATCCTGAGTATTGTGTTAAGTCAATAAGAATACATGGCAGCAGTTCTGTGGAAAACGTGATTACGTTACAGGAATATGAAAAATTACTTGAGGGCTTAGAGGCAGACCGCAATATAAAAGGTTACTGGATGATAAAATATCTCGCTAAAACAGGCGCAAGAGTAAGTGAATTTATCAAAATCCCTAAAAGCGCATTGCAAGATGGATATGTTGAAATGTGGACAAAGGGAAAAATGCGACGGATATACATACCTCAAAATCTGATAGAGGAGAGCGCAGATTTTTTTGCAGAGCAGAAAGGAAAATACCTTTTTTGCAACAAACAGGGAAAGCAATATACCACTAGAGGAATATCGCAGAATATTTCAAATTGGTGCAAAAAGTACGGTATCAGAGAAGAGGTAGCACATCCGCACGCATTCAGACATCTTTACGCTATAGAGTTTCTAAAAAGAAATCCAAATATAGCGTTATTGGCAGATTTGATGGGTCATTCAAGTGTTAGCACCACATCAATATATTTGAAACTGTCAAAAGAGGAGCAGATAAAACAGTTTAATGAGGCAAGCAGTTGGTAGGAGGAAAAGCATGAAAGAAAATGTGAAAATAATCGGGTACTACAGAAGGGAAAGAGACGGCACCGAATATATTCACTATTCGGTGAATGGCGAAGAATATTTAACGAATGGCGTGTATGCTTGGAGTAACAGGAATGATACTGGAAGAATTGCGCGGTACATGAAGCAACTCTCTAAGGTAGAAAAAACAAATCTAGACCAGATAAAAGAGAATATGAAGAAATATTTACCATTCAATCCTGTTATGGATGTTATAGATTTAAAAAAAGCTAGATAGTCGAAACGGAGGGCAGCAGTCCTTCCGTCTGCGTGAGAGTGACCGCCACGCACTGACGAGACAGGTCAAGACAGGAGGAAAACAAATGGAGGTAGGTCGTATTTTGCCGACAGAGGCAGCAGTCATCCTCAATGTGTCGCCGCAGTTCGTGAGAATTGCAATGCAGCAAGGAAAACTCCCGATTGGAACGGCAATTCAGATGTCATCAATTTGGACATATCACATTTCAGAGAAGTTGCTTGCAGATTATTGCGGGAAAGACATAAAGGAAGAACTGAAAAAAATCAGAGGAAAAGGAGGGGCAAAAGATGTCTAAAGAGGAAAAAAAGGAACTGCTTGCGGATATGGCAGAGAAGTTCACCGGATTGTCGGAGGCTGACAAGTCATACATTGTCGGCTACATGGCAGGAAAGCAGGAGGAGCGGCAGCAGTGGGAACAGAAAGCAGCACAGATACAGGAGGCGGCTGTTATTTAAAAGAAAAGCCCTGTCGAATGTGACAGGGCGAACATAATGCAGAGCATGAGAACAAAGAAAAAAGGCAACCATTGCAGTGGTTGCCCGAATGCTTGTCCGAACGTGTCAGACACTATAATGTGTAGCTAAAAACATTATAGCATATCTGACACAAAAACGCAATACAAAAAGAACCGAAAAAGCCTTATTTTTAAAGGTTTTCCGAGGTTTTTCCCGACCTTGTAATAGATAGTAACAACTCTGCGAAAACCTTTATATACACCAAGATATAAAACGGCAGGAGGGATGTGTCAGATATGGCAAAGAAGCACAAAAGAGGGATGCAGTTCATCCCATACGATTATGAGGCAGCATATAGCCAAGCGATGGAGACCATGCACGAGTGGTTCACGGAGCAGATGCTTGCCCATCGGAAAAAGGTAGTATATGCCTTGAAAGAGATAACGGCGGGGAATCAGTTTGAAATTGAGATATATCCGCAGTTTCGGAGCATGGATGAAGTACCGCCGGAGGGGCGCACCGTCAAAAAGGACAATAGCCGGGCACAAAAGAATCTGAACGACAAGAATGCCCGGAAGTATGTAGAGCGGTTAATCAATCAGAATTTCACAGACCGTGATATCTGGATAACGCTAACATATGATGACGAGCATATCCCGCCGGATGGAGACATTGATGCGGCAATCAAGAATATGCAGCTTTTCATCCGCAGAGTAAACTATCAGAGGGGAAAGAGGGGATTGCCGAATGCAAAATATGTCTATGTGACAGAGTACAGTCCAAATGCAGATATCAGATGGCATCACCACATCGTGATGGATGGAATGATGGAAATGGACATTGTGGAAGCCTGTTGGAAACAGGCAAGCAGAAACGAAATCAGACCCTTGCAGACGGATGAGAACGGCCTGTCGGGGCTTGCAAATTACATCGTCAAGGAAAAAGACCGGATTCGGTCAGAAAAGCGTTGGAACAGTTCGCACGGACTGCAAGACCCCGATATCCGTGTGGTGCATTCCAAGCGTCCGGCAGCGGGCGGCAGCTATAAGAAAATTGGTTCATATGTTGATGGCATGGTGAAGAACCACAACACCATCGAGGAAACATTGAAATCATGGTATCCCGATTTTGATTTTACGGATGCCAATGTATATTATAACGATTTCAACTGCATGTTCTACATACATGCACGAATGAGGAAACGGAGGAAAGAACGTGACAAGGGAACAGTTAAGAAGATACCAAAAGGAAAGAAAGGCACTGGGCATAGCCACAATTTGGTGCGTGGTGCTACAGACAATCATGGTGGTGGGGCTAATCGTGATATTAAGCGGAGCGGAGGAGGCTGACGCAGAAACACAGCCGCAGAACATCCAAGCTTCACAGAATCAGACGTCCCAAGAGGCTCAGGCACCTCAAACGCCTCAAACGTTTCAAATGGCAGCAGCCATGTCAAACGAAGCCAAGGCATGTCGGTACATGATATTTGACAGCACGCCTCATGACTGGGATGGAGAACCGGGCAAGGGCTTTGTCAGCTACGAATTACCGAAAGAGTATGCCGACACGGGATATTTTCCCGAAAAGGTGCAGAAATACACGCATTACATCTGCGAGCAGAACAATGTGCCATATGCCCTTGTGTTGGCAGTAATAGAGAGGGAATCCGGCTATAAATTCAATATTGTCGGCGATGACGGCAGAACCAAGGGCTATATGCAGATATACGGGAAATACCACACGGAAAGGATGGAAGAACTGGGATGCACTGACCTCTCAAATCCGTACCACAATGTTAAAGTGGGTGTTGATTATCTCGGGGAACTGCTTGAGAAGTATGGGAATGTGCCGGATGCACTGGCGGCCTATAATTATGGCGAAAAAGGCGCACGGGAATGCCTGTGGAATCACGACATCCATGTCTATGAGTACAACAGCACGGTCATGATGCGCATGCAGGAGATTGAGGAGGAATTGAACAGTGCAGAGGATATTTAATGAAATCACATGGAGGTTTGAGTGGTTGTTGTGGGCTGTCAAGAGAACATTCAAGAAAATCCTGTGGATGTTCAAAGTCAAGGACTGCCGTCAAGTATGCCTGTTCTGTGAATACTTTGACCGCTGTCAAGCTGATGTGAAGAAAGAGAGGAGAATGGAAGAATGAACATGAGAAATGCCTTGCGCTCTGAGGATACTGAGCAAATCAGTGTCATGCAGTGGGCAGAATGGAACAGAAACAGATATCCGGAACTGAAATGGCTGCATCACGTTCCCAACGGTGGCAGCAGAAACAAGCAGGAGGCGATGAAACTCAAGCAGATGGGTGTCAAGGCGGGTGTGGCTGATTTATGTCTGCCGTATCCGAGGGGAATCTACTGCGGATTATACATCGAAATGAAGTACGGAGACGGACGGCAGCAGGATTCACAGAAAGAGTTCCTTGCAGACATGGCAGCGGCAGGACATTATGTGGCGACATGCTATTCAGCAGAGGAGGCAACGGCAGTCATCAGAGAATACCTGTCGTTAATCAAGCGCACGCTCCCCAACATGATAGTGTACGGACGGGGGAGCGGCAAGGTCAGCAGCTTTGACCACATGATGATGGCTGCTCCCAACAATAGCATTTATAAAAATGGCAAAATCAAGGTCGGAGAAACCAAACAGAAGAAAGACTGCACAAGTTGTCTTTGCCTGTATTGCGGAAATGATGATTGCATGGTTTCAGAGTGCGAGGGTGCAGTGGTAGAGCCGCAGTTTTATGATGAAGCAATCGCAAATTGCCATACGTTAAAGTGTGACCATTACAGAGAGGAGGGCGGCTGATGACGTTGCAGGAGTTCACCAGTTTCATCAACAATTCGGACAGGGTGCAAATCATCAAGGATAACAAACTGATATATGCGGGCTATCTTGCATTTTTAAAGATACCGCACGGAGGAGCGGAGGAGCATACCGAGAAATATGACCGCTACAAGGATGACGAAGTCAAGAAATTCCGTGCAGTGCCGGAAGTCGTGCATAATCGGTGGCATGAGTTAGGCCTTAAGAAACCCATTGAGCCGCAGCTTACACCGGATTATAAATTCAGTGATTTGCAGTTGAAAATTTATTATGCGATTTATATTTGAGCGGACAAATTAAGATTTGTGGAGGTGTACAAGCGTGGATAAAAAGGCGTTAAGTAAAGCTATGAAAATTATTGATGAGGTTATTAAAAAAGGTAATCTGAAAAAATGCAAACTGACACCTAATGAGTTTTTTGAGTTTAGCCAATGCGTTTATGATTTTCACAGACTCGAAAACCCTTGTGTTGTTACTATAAGTGAAAAAGTGAAAGATTTGCTTGTTAAGTGCGGATTTTCGGCAACGGAAGAAGGTATAGGGTGGCAGATAAATTGAAATTTTAAGGAGGAAAAACGGTGGACGTATGGATTGCGATAGCGTCAGTAATCACAGTATTTCTGACGGCATTTGGAATTGTTGCAATGATATTTATTGCGGCAGCAGTCATAGCGTTTGAGACCGAGAAAAGAAACGGGGACGAGTAAACACAGGAGAACAGGAGGAAACAGGATGAGAATAATTGCAGTAATGTCACCAAAGGGAGGAATCGGGAAAACGACCACATCCGATTCAATTGCCTATGTGTTAGGCGAGGAGCAGCACCGCCGTGTGCTTGTACTGGATGGAGACCCGCAGGGAGACACATCAAAGACATTTGGAGTATATGAGCCGGATGGAATTGGAATGAGTGAGTTGCTCGAGAAACATGAGATCGTGGGTGGTACATATAAGACCGGGGATTTGATTCGCCCGACAGAGTATCGCCATATTGACATTATCCCGGCTAATGGATATCTGATGCAGACAGACATGAATCTGTTGCTCAGACAAGAGGAGAACCAAGTCACAAGATTACGTGAGGCACTGGCAGAGGTATCGGATGCATATGATTATTGCATTTGTGACTGTGGACGTTTGCTCGACATGGTGGTCATTAATATTCTTTTGGCCTCAGAACTGGTCATTGCGCCTGTTAAAGTGGGAGGATATGAAATCGAGGCACTCCAAAACCTTGAGGAACAGATTGAGGACTTGAGAGACATCAATCCGGATTTGAGAATCAAGGCTCTCATGACCATGAGGCAGAAAAACAAGACCTCTCTTGATGTGGAGGAGTGGCTCAAGACAGATTCGGGATTTGATATGTTTGAGATACCGATACGCCGCTCTATTATAGCAGAGAAGTCCACAACGGCAATGATGCCGCTGCCGAGGTTCTCAAAGAACTGCATCGTGTCACAGGACTACAGATGTATTGTGCATGAGATTCTCAAGGAAATGGAGGGATGCCGTGATGAATCTATGCCCCATCATTCTGATTGTGACACTGATTGCGGGTCTGATTGCGGCGGGTGTTGCATTGTACAAAAATTGGGATGTTGTAAAAGAGAAGCTTGCACAGCTTTGGACGAATATAAAAGAGAAGTTCAACCAAATCAAGGAAAGCATCACCGGAGCATTCAACAATGCAAAAGAGGCCGCCAAGAACAAGCTTGCCGAGATGCGCAGTTCTATCGAAAGCACGCCCATCGGAGCGGCAGCCATGAAAGTATTTGACGCATACACCGGAGCGGTCAAGAAAACCATGTCGGCGGCTGTTGCTACCGCAAAGGAAAAACTCGGGAACATGAAAACTGCCTACGAGGAGGCGGGCGGCGGGTTCAAGGGCGTGGTTGCTGCCGGAATGGAGGGTGTAAAAGGATATTTCACGGCAGGTTTTACATTTATCGACAATCTGACAGATGGCAAATTAACAGAAATCAAGAACAAGTGGTCTGATAAATTTTCGAGTATTCGAGATAAAGCAACCAGTCTCATGGGTGCAGCAAAGGAAGATATATCAGAAAAATTGAATAACATAAAAACTGCTTACGAGGAAAACGGAGGCGGTATCAAAGGGATTGCAGCAGCCTCTTTTACTGCCGCAAAAGACAACATGGTATCTGCTATGGCAACGGCCGACCGATTGACGGGAGGAAAACTCACAAGCATCAAAAATGCCTTTACAAGCAAATTGAATGCAGCGAAGTCCACTGTCACATCGGTAATGGAAAAAATACGGTCAACATTTTCCTCGAAAATTGAAGCGGCAAGGAACAGCGTCAAGGAGGCGATTGACAAAATCAAAAGTTTCTTTGATTTCAAGTGGTCATTGCCGGAATTAAAAGCCCCTCATTTTAACATTACAGGAGAGTTTAGTCTGAATCCTCCATCTGCACCGAAGTTTGAAATTGAGTGGTATAAGTCCGGAGGAATCATGACTAGTCCGACAGCATTCGGGTTGAATGGCGGTCGCTTGATGGTGGGAGGCGAGGCAGGAGCAGAGGCGATTCTCCCCTTGTCAGAGTTCTACACAAGGCTCAATCAGATGCTTAATCAAAAACTGAATGCAATAGAGAGACCTACAGTCGTATATGTGAACAATAATGAAAATGGCATCATCGGAAAGTTGCAGGAGGTCAAGGATTC
The DNA here is from genome assembly GCA_045543175.1 of Acetatifactor sp. Taxonomy (GTDB): domain Bacteria; phylum Bacillota; class Clostridia; order Lachnospirales; family Lachnospiraceae; genus Acetatifactor. Next base: position 18,715 of record JAZQMG010000019.1, read on the forward strand.
ACTAGACCAAAAAGCGACAGTGGTGCAGATTGAAGTAATTCCGGATGATAGAGGTCTATTCAGAATAGTGAAGCGGGTAAATGATAAAGAGATAGAACTGACGGGCAAGAACCCACTGGGAGGAAACAGAGATGTCGTATGCGTATAAGGGCTATAGATTAAGGATTGACAGCGTGAAATTCCCGGAGGGAATGATTGCGAGGGGGACATACAGTGTCACTCCTCGCATCCCGAGGGTGTTAAAAGAATTTCACGATGCGACGGGGCGAAAGCATGTAATCACATCGAAAAGAAAAACGGCAACAATCTCATTCGATATCCGAAAGCGGCGGGCAGAGCAGCAGCAAGAAATAATGGAATTTTTTGCAGAAAAAGAAAAATGCGAGGTAATATATTGGGATGATATGTCGGGGGTATATCAGCAAGGTACATTTCGCATCAAGGAAATGACGTTTCAACACAATAACAAGCGTGGCGGTTTGCTTATATACGAGCCTACGCATGTGGAATTGGAGGAATTGTAATGATAAACATCCCAGTTTTGGCACGAGAGGCATTTCGCAAGGATGAAACAGAAAAGAAGTACAGAATTGAACTTGCGGACGGTTCAGATGTGATTGAGAATGACAGGCTTGTCGAGGAAAGTGTCACACTCACAGAACGGATTTGCAGTGGTTCGGAATTAAAGTTTGGTTTATGCGAAGCAAGTTGCATTGAGTTTCAATGCTATAATACACCGAACATTAAGGGAAAAGAGATTACTGCATATCTATACATAGAAAGTGAAGAGGTTCCCATACCACTGGGAACGTTCACCGTTGACACATGCCCGATTGAGCAAGTATCAGGGATTCGGAAAGTGACAGCTTATAATAAGCTGCGCTCTGAATATTTAGATGCAGATTTAACAGAAGTATTGTCAGAGGTTACGGAGCCGGGCAGCGAACAGATAAGCATATTTGGTCTGAAAAATAAATTACTGCAAACGTATGAAATTAAACAATACCAGACGCAAGAGCAAGAAACAACGCCCACCTACAATTTAAGAAGTGTAATTGTGGACAGTGCAGATGTGGAACTAGGTACTTTACCACTGCCCAATGGATACAACAACAGCAGTCTCGAACATCCATATTTATATCTTGTTTTTGCGGGAAAAGGAATACTCGTTGACGGACTAAGTTCTACGGAACACTACAACATCGAGATGCCGATTGAATTAAAAACGGAACGAGACAGGGTAGTGGCAGAACTTATGGAGAGTACGGCGGCGAGTTTTCAAGCATCGGGTGCAAATGCAAATGTGCAAGATACGCTAGGGAAGTATGCGGCAAATGTTGTGATAAGATTTGTAGATGGGGCATTCAAAACATACACGATTGAGGAAATTAATGCAGCGAAACCGTTGACAAACATTTCTGAAATAAACGTGTACTTGTTGTTGTATGCAGCGATAAGGACAACGATAGAGGGCGGAGCCGCAGAGGATACGATTGCAGAGTGGGGCAATATAGAGGATACTGGCAATGCCGAAACATCGGTGTATTCAAAAGAGGTTGATTTTGAGAAAATTGGTATTCACAAACTTGTACTTGAAGATGTGGAAAAGCTGCGCATCAGCAAAAACATGACGGGGATTACTTTGCGGAAAGTCTTATCGGCGAATTACGAACTACTTGCGCAGTTTGGCAAACTTGACCGTGAGAGTGATTTGATTAGAGGAACGGAACTGAATGCGGGCGGCCTATATCCGCAAGAAACACTCTACCCATCGGAGTTACTTTATCCGGTGGGAGCAGACGCGAGTATACAAGTGATGATGTATGAAAAACTATGGACAGAACCGGACAGGCAACAGAAATTTAGAAAACTGATTGTGAACTATAAGGGAGAAGCGACAGACGAGACGGGGAAGACCGTAGAGAAACAGATGCAATACACTGTGGACGTCAATGCAGATGGGAACACAGATTATATTGTTACAGGCAATTGGATTCTTGAAAATATTGTCATGACAGAGGATGCCATTGCTCGGATTGCGGTGTCGCTTGCGGAGAAAATGAAAAATATCATATTTTCACCATTTGAGATGCAATTGATTGGGCTGCCCTATCTCGAAGCAGGAGATGCAATCGAAATTAAGACAGGAACGGAGACGGTAAAGTCTTATGTTTTGCAGAGAACCATGACGGGAATCAAGGCTCTGACGGATGTGTTTGTAAATGGCGAAGTTGATTTTTATTAGCGAGGTGATGTGATGGATAAATTATACAACCGCGATTATTTTGGTAACGGTCAAACTCCGGCGATAAATGCGGACAATCTCAATGAGATTAGTCGAGGCTTGTCAGAACTGGACGACCGTGTGCTTTTCCTTGCCGCCGGAATTTTTGACGAAGAGGAAAAACGGCAGTACAATGCGCAGGTTGCACTCAACGAGATGGCGGTGGTAACTGCCAACGCAAGAAATTGGGCATCAATAGCGGCAGAAAATGCAAGCGAGGCAGCCGATGCAACAACGCATGCAAATGCGGCAGCGAGTGAAGCGAACACAGCGGCAGAGAGTGCCAATGCAGCAGCAGACAGTGCGACTAATGCAGCGGAGAGCGTCAACGCGGCAAAGGAAAACGCTACCACTGCCGCAGAATCGGCATGGGAGGCGAAAGAAGAATGTGAGCAATTAGCGGAAAATCTGAATAAAACATTGACCGATGCAGAGAAGCGGCTTGCGGCAATTCAAAATGTCGAAAATGCTGTGTCGGAGGCGAGCACATCGGCGGAGGAGGCCAAAGCAGCGGCTGCCGTAGCGACAGACGCGAAAGCATATTGCGAAAAGGTATCGGACAGCGTTACTCGAATCGACAAAAATGAGAACAGCTTGAAAGATATCATTATTGGTCGGCTAAAACGATATGGACTGATATATTCAAACACGGCAGGGGATTCGGTCGAATGCCTCGACAGAAGTTGCGTGAGAAACTCATCCGAGCCTGTTGTATGGTTCCATTTACAAGGCACTGATTATGGTGGATGGGCTTGTATTGGCGCGACAGAAGAAAGCGTAACTCTCACTGCAACAAGTGAAAAATATGGAACCAGTCTTATTTATCCGCTTGAATTGCCGGACGGCATAACAATGTACATGGCGAAGATGCAATACTGGTGGGATAATACATTAAATCCATCCACTTGGGTAACTGTGAATGAGAAGAAATACCTCGCCCCGGTTCGCCATTTGACACACGGAAACACAGTAGATGATATTCTGTTTGGCTGTCCGACAGAAGAATTGTTTAAAAAGGTTTCGGTCACAAACAATCTGATTGCAACGGCAGCGGGTACGGCATTGGATGCGGTACAGGGGAAAGTGCTGAACGATAGAATATCAAATTTGGACGGAGTAGTCGGCATTGAAACAGCACTCATTGATGGCGTTCCAAATTGGAGAGAACGAGGTGCCGATACATGGTGCCCTTTTAAAAGTGGCGCATTAGAGTTTAATATGACGGCATATGTCAGTGCAGATATGGCAGCCCCATATGGCTACAATCGTTTGATTTTTTCAAGGGAATTAATCGAATCTGTATCTATGGAAATTTTGAAATATGAAAAATATACAGATGGCTATTATTCTATTCAAGTTGACGCATGCACCGCAGATTTAAGCAATTCCACTAATCTGTGCGCTGCTATAATTTATAGCGATGTGGACGTGGGAAAGGTAATAACGGCAACAAAAGCGAAAATCGCAGCATTAAGCAGCACCTACAGTGCTATTAAATTACAATGGACTTTGAGCGATGATGATAGCGATGCAGCACCTAAAGCGGAATGTAGGGTAATTATTAATTTAAAATAAAACGGCATAAGCCGGGAAAGAGGTAGAAAATGAGTAAGATGGTTTTAACAAGCGGAACAGAAATTAAGATTGAGGACGGCGCAAGCCTGAGCGCAATCGTAGTGGTCTCTGAATCAAAGACCGCAATGGTGGAGGTGTGGGATTCTTTCACAAGCGAGAATCTCAAAGAAGTGCAGATTCAGAACGATGACGGCACTGTTGTCGGAGAGTTCGCTGACCTTGTGCTTGTGTCTGAGACATCCACGGAGCAGTCTGACGGAACTGTGCAGACAACATTCAAGCTGCGTCAAAAAACGGAGATGGAATTGCTGAAAGAGGAAATTGCAGCAATCAAAGAGACGCAGGTGGTGCAGGATGGAGCAATCACAGATATTGCACTGGCCGTGAGTGATATTGCGGGAGGTGAATAAGATGGGCAGATTTTACGGCAGAAAAATTCTTGCAGGGCTGATGACGTTGGAAGATGTACCGACATTATGGAAATCAACCACGGAAAAATGGCTCGAGGATAATCAGTGAATTGAACCGAGCGGAAAGGAGTAGCTATGACGATTGATATTGCAATAGTATTGTCTATTCTGTCAGTTGGGTGTGCGATTTATTTTGGAATTGCGAACAAACGCAGGAACGAAAAAGCGGACACTACGCACGAGACAGAGGAGAGGGCGACGACGAATGCAATGGTGATTGCGAAGCTTGAAAATATCGGTGACGATGTCAAAGATATCAAGAGAGAGCAGAGAGAGACCCGCGCAGAGGTTCAAGCCCTCCGAGACAGAGTTCTCATTGTGGAGCAGTCAACAAAATCATGCCACAAGAGGTTGGATTCATTAAACGCCGAACAATAACAGGAGGGAACAGGTAGCAATCAACTGCACAGATGGAGGGCGCAGAAAATGAGACACTTAACGAGACAAGAGCGGCGCATCCGTCTCCGGCATATCAAAAGGATGTGCCGGATAAGGGAGCGGCAAGCGAAACAGGAAACAAAAGTCCCCGGTCGGTTTATGAAGCGCGTTATTTTTTGGTTGATTGCCGCCGCACTTATATTTACAATTGTGATGATAATTGTGTTTGTGCGGACGGGTCTTGAACCATCGACACTGATTGAAAATGTATTCCGTTTTCTATCAGTGGAGGGTGGCGCACTGGCACTCATAAAGTCAGTCAAGGCGGTGACAAAATCAAAGGAGAAAGAACGGAGCGGGGACGAGTCGAAGGAAACTGAGGAGGTAATGGGATGACGTACATCACGGACAATTGGGCTGTATTGGCAGCATTGGCGGCGGTATTGGCAGCGGCAGGATATGCCGTGTATGTGTTTGCAAAGATGCCGTCTGAGGAACAGTTGAGAAAAGTTGCGGAGTGGCTGCTCTATGCCGTGACCAAGGCAGAGCGGGAACTGGGAGGCGGCACAGGTCAAATCAAACTGCGGTATGTATACGATATGTTTGTGGCAAGGTTCGCATGGCTTGCGAAAGTGATTTCTTTTGAGGCGTTCAGTTTAATGGTTGACGAGGCACTGGACAAGATGAAAGAGATGCTTGAGAGCAACACGGCGATGCAGGAACTTGTAGCGGGAGCGACTGAGGACAAGCAGAGTGATTCCGGAAACGAGGTGACAGCATGAGTGTGTTGATTGGACATGCAAGCATTTCGGAGCATAAGACAACAAAGGGCAGCACGGGAGACCAAACTGGGAAAGAGGTATGCACCCGGTCATGGTATTCAAAGCCATGGAACGTGATGCTTGTATGCACGGACAAGGTGCTTGCAAAGAAAGCGGCGCAGGAAATGCGCCTCGCATGTGAGAATCCGAACATCGGATATGACCAAGGAGAGAGAACCACTGCATACAAGAGTGCAGTTGATAATGGCGGCACATTTAAGGGAGCATCGGGAGAGACTGATTGTTCTCAGTTGGTTGCGGCTTGCTATATCTTGGCGGGTCTCACAGGATTATCACCAAACTGCTACACGGGAAATTTGCGAAAGGCATTGCTTGCAACAGGTAAGTTCGAGGAGTACACCGACACGGCGCATCTGACATCGGATGCATATGCGGAAATCGGTGCGGTATATCTCAAAGAGGGGAGCCATGTCGTGATGGCTCTTGAGGATGGAGCAAAGGCGGGAGCGGTTCCGATGGTAGCGGGGGCAACTGTGACAAAGCAGACGCCCAAACCGGATGCAGCCAAGAGCAGAGACAACAGTCTCAGAGGAACATACAAGGTCGCTGCATCGGCTCTGAGGTTGCGACTGGGAGCCGGAACAAAGAAGGACATCGTTGTCAAGATGCTCAGAGGCGCAAAAGTGCGGTGTTATGGATACTACACGAGCGTTGAGGGCGTGAAGTGGCTCTATGTAACATATAACGGATTCACTGGCTTTGCATCGAGTGAATACTTGGAAAGAATAGGAGGATAATATCATGTATTATGTAGGCAAGGGAACAGAGTGCAAGAAAGAGGAGTGCAAGCCGTACAAGACCATCGAGGGCGCATCGAAAGCAGCCGCAAAAGATGCTGAACTTGTGGTGTGGGATGAAGATGGGAAGATTGTCGGCGGCTTGACCGATAATGTACCCGAGGGCGCAACAGAGACCAACGAGGACGGCAGTGTCACAGCATTTGACGGTGACGGGAATCCTGTCGGAACTGTTGACGGGGAGAACGTTGCAGAATTGACCGGAAATGACAGCGCAGAGGACGCACAGAGCGATGAAAACACCGAGGGGCAGACAGATGTGCAGGGCGCATCTGAAAATGCTCAGAATGAGGCTGATTCGAGCGCAGAGGAGGACACAGACACCGAGGAGGATGACAGCACCGAGGAGGGTGCAGAGACAAGCGTCATCGTTCCACATGGGAAGATGCGCGTCACTGTTATCTGTGACGGAACGCTGTGTCTGAGACGTTCGGCACAGTGGGGCAGTGGCAACATCTGCGGCAGGGCGGCGAAAGGTCAATCATACTATGTCCAGAAGATTCACAAAGTGAACGGCAAGAAGATGGTTGAGACTGTGGGCGGCATCTTCCTCTCTGGCGAAGCTGAACATGTGGAGTTTGAGCAGTTGTAAATCATGAAAAAAGGTAATACTAAAAAAGAGCGGGCTGTTTAGTCCGCTCTTTTTGACCGTATAGGAACGCATCATGTGAAATCGGTATATCCGTATTTGTCAGAACGACAAGGGGAATCTGTTGCCTCGACAATGAAGTCACCGCACATAAAGAAACCATTATCATCAAAATACTTCTGTGCATCAGCAACCAATTTGGAATACTGCTCATTGAAACTGTCGTCATCATCCTCATCGACAACATCAATATCAATTTCGCCGTTATTAAACAGGGAGCCTACAGCATCAGATATGAGGCTGTGAGCCGTTTCCTTGTCAATTTCCTCAATGGGATTTGCAGCAGTGACACAATTTGCATAAATTTTATAAATTTTCATATCTTTCATATCCTCCTTTTCTATTGCGCTTGTAATTTTGCTCTCATCTGATAATACAAGCATACCATAGTGCGCTATATAAAGCTAGAGCAAAATCATACAAAGTTAGTGCGCTATATTTGTGCGAAATACATATAGTGCGCTAGTTGTTTAATTTGGCAACTTTTTCATTAATAGCGTCAATGTAGAATTGCCTCATACTGGGGTATCCCGCCGCCTTTGCGGCCTCCTCGAATGCCTTATATTCCTCGGGTTTCACTCGAAATCTTATTTCTTTGAGTTTCTCCAAGTATTTCATTGTGTATTCTTTTTGTTTGTCGTTATATGCCATTGCACGCCCTCCTTTAATTTTCTATATTATACAATGCGACTGCAATAGTGCGCTATATGCAAAATGTATAAATATAGCGCACTAAGTTTGTGAAAAGTGTCAATTGTATTATATAGTGCGCTATAGTATAATTAAATCATAAGGAACAGGAAATAAATACCAAACAAACGGAGGAAACAAACATGATAGAAATAGCAAGAATCTTCACATTCGGAACAGCAAACAGACGCGACATTGTTCGCAGACTTATGACAACTTGCGATTCATTCAAAAATCTTACTTTTGCGGATGCCATCGCACAGTATAGATATTTTGAACAGGCCGGACTTGTAAAAGCCACCGACAATTATTTGACAATCTATCACGATTGCAATTAAATAATCGAACCTAGCCGGAGGGGTTAAACTCCGGCAGAAAGCAAAGAGGTAGACTATGAGAACATTTGAAACTGGAAAGAGATACGAGGATGGTGCAATGGTATTTGAAATTACTGGGAGAACAGAAAAAACAGTGAAGTTTGTAGAGATACAACATGCAGGAAGAATCAACGAGAGAAAGAGCAATGAAAAGAAAGCCAAAATTCACAACTGGACATGTAGAGAAGTTTTCATAGTAGGGGATAGAACAGTAGAGGCGTAAAGATACGAACCGAACCGGGGGAGGCCAATCCCCCGGAAGAAACTTGAAAACGTGTATTTTATGGAGGTAGAAAGATGGAAAGAATAACATTGACAGTAGAAGGACACACAGGAACGGCAGAAGTAAAATGGATACCAGAAAATCAATGGAATGTTGCACATTATGGTGCTTTTATATCCGTACCATATCAAAATAGCAGATGGGAAAATCTTTTTGTATATGACAAAGAGAAATTGACAGAAGCAACGGAAAAGGCAAAACAGTATCTTGAAATGGCTTTATCACGTTGTACATTGTGTGGATAAATAGCAATAAAACTACTGATTCAAGAACAGGAGGAAATGCGATGAATAAACCGAGGAGAAAAGAACTCAAAAAAGCGATGCAGTTGCTGCAAGATGCATGGGAGATAATCGAGGCGGTCAAGGACGAGGAGTAGGAGGCATTTGACAACATGCCGGAGAGCATACAAAATTCTGAGAGGGGCGAGACGATGGAGGAAATTATATCAAACCTCGAGGAGTACACTGACAACATCAGCGACATCGTGGATGGAATTAAAAATATAATCATGGAATAAAAACGGCATGAGGGAGTATAAAAGCGAATAGATAACTGACAGGTAACTGACAAAAGGTGTGAAAATCTTTTATTTTAGACGTTTGAAGTTATCCAAGCGATAATAAAAATTCTCAAAGAGATAATGCGCGTTTCTACAAGCGTTGCAAATACGAAAAAGGAACACTTCCCTGCAAGTTCACTTGCAAGGGAGTGTTCCTTTTTTCGTATTTATAGCGCGCCAGCGCGACATGAGCAAGGTGCTTTGCGTCTGCGAATGGCAACACTTATACCCTCAGAAGCAAGTGTGACACGCCTCTGCGTATTGTTTATAAGGAGAATGCAATGGAATTATTGGCGACGGTGTGGTAAAATTGATGGTACTAGAGGAGAGTGAAATTTGAAGTTGGTGGTTGATTTATGATAGGACTATATTTTAGTGGAACAGGTAATTCAAAATATGCATTAGAGGCGTTTATAAGAGAATATGGCAATAGTTCGGTTCTGTTTTCTATTGAAGATAAAAGAGTCATAGAACACATAAATAGTCATGACGAAATAGTATTTAGTTATCCTGTTCAGTATAGTGCGGTACCTAAAATTTTGTGTGATTTTATACATAAAAATTCTTCAGTGTGGCAAGGAAAAAGAGTTTTTGTTATTGCTACAATGGCATTGTTTAGTGGAGATGGTGCAGGAGTATTGGGGCGTTTGTTAAAACAATATGGTGCAAAAATCTCAGGTGGCTTGCATCTGCAAATGCCGGATAGTATTGCTGATGAGAAAGTATTAAAGCGTTCCCTTGAAAAGAATACTCAGCTTGTTGAAAAGGCAAATCGGAAAGTAATAAAAGCAGTTGCCGATATTAAGAATGGAAAATATCCACAAGAAGGACTGGGAGTTTTATCCCGCTGGGCAGGTTTTTTGTCACAGAGATTATGGTTTGGTTACAGAACCAGAAAATATAGTGATAAGCTAAGGGTAGATGTAGACAAGTGCATAGGATGTTCTAAATGCGTAAAGATATGCCCGACAGAAAATATTATTATGACAGATAATAAAGCACAAGGGAAGGATAAATGTACGGTATGTTATAGGTGTGTGAATGCATGTCCTAAACAAGCAATTACGCTGCTTGGAAAGAAAGTTATCAAGCAAACATCTGTTGAAAAATATTTATAATACAGATGTACAAATTTGAAGTTTTCTGTTTGGTTAGGAGGGATTAATTGAGCTGGGATATATATATGATTCGGACAAAAACAAATTTAGAGCCGATTAATCAAATTCAGTATCTAGATGTATTGAAATTTGAAAAAAAAGAAGTAGTGCAGGAACTTGAATTATTATCAAGAGAAATGAATTTAATAATCGATGGGATAGATGCAAGATACGTTTATCTTCGTGGAGATGATTGGTCAATAGAATTCGATTTTGGGGATGGTAAAGAACCGTATTTTAATATTGATATGGAAGTTCGTGGAAGGTATGAACCTACAGATATTCTAAATAGATTAAAAAAAGATTTAAAGACTAGAATTGTGGATATGAATACAGGTACGTTTTGGGAAGCTGAAGGGAAAAGTGGTTTTAGTGATTGGAGCAAGTTAAACAAAGAAATTCAATTTGTTTATATTAATGAGAAGGAATAAAGCATTTTAACAAGTTGATGTTTTACAAAAACAACAGAAACTTTCAGTAAGTCGGCGTGTTTAATTGAGAGACGAATTGAATTTTAAGCACACTTAGTTATTAGTATTCGGAATGGCAGTATTGAGAATACGGTACGTTTTATTCGAAAAAAATATTATAATAAATCATGCTAAAACTTGAAGCAATAGAAATAAAAATGGAGAAAGGTTGAATTTATGGGTGAAGTTATTATAAATCCGGAATATTCAGAATGGATAAAAAGCATTAGCTTAAACTTTAAACAATGTCAGATTAAGGCGGCTTCCAAGGTAAATGAAGAGATGCTTTTATTTTACTGGAAACTTGGGAAAGATATATCAAGAATGAATAAATTGGCGTTATATGGTTCGGATTTTTATAGTAGAATTAGTAAAGATCTTAGAGCAGAATTACCTGATGTAAAATCTTTTTCAGTTACAAATTTGAGGTATATGTGTTGGTTCTTCGAATTGTATTTTGAAAATCCACAACAAGTTGTTGAGAATTCTCAAACAAATATAAATCCACAACAACTTGTTGTGGATTGCATAGATGAAACTATTTTTAAAATTCCATGGGGACATCATATTCAAATAATTAGTAAATGCAGAAAAGATGTTAACAAGGCACTTTTTTATGTGCATAAAACTTTAGAGAATAATTGGTCGAGAGCAGTTTTATTAAACTTCCTAGACACAGATTTATATGAACGTCAGGGAAAAGCTATTAGTAACTTTTCAAAAGTTTTACCGGATATAAAAAGTGATCTTGCACAACAGATGACAAAAGATCCTTATAATTTTGATTTTTTGGCACTTCGAGAGGGATATGATGAAAAGGAACTTAAGGATGCCTTAATGGCAGATGTTCAGAATTTCCTTCTAGAGTTAGGAACAGGGTTCGCGTTTGTTGGAAGAGAGTATCGGCTTGAAGTGGGACAGACAGAACAGTTTTTAGATATGCTTTTCTATAATATTCAAAATCAATGTTATGTGGTGGTAGAAATTAAAACAAGAAATTTTGAGCCTGGTGATATGGGGCAGTTGGGAACATATGTTGCTGCTGTGGATGGAATCTTGAAAAGAGAAAATGAAAATCCTACAGTTGGATTGCTTATTTGTAAGACAAAAGATAATGTGCTTGCCAAATATGCAGTAAACACAATGAATGTTCCTATTGGTATTTCTGAATATGATATGAATAACTTTGTTGTAGAGCATTTCAAAAGTTCCATGCCTACTATTGCAGAAATAGAGAACGAATTAAGTGATAAATGAAACTCGCAAAATTTTGAATTTGTTGAGATAATAATGGGGCTGGAGATAATACAGATACAGAGTTGTGAGAACGAAAAATGAGTATTTTTACGATAATTAATCAAATAAGAAGAAGGCCGGGTATGTATCTGGGAAGTGAAAATATATCTGATTTACCGAATTTTCTTTCTGGGTATGAGGCGGCAGAGTATGATTTGGGTGTAAACTGGAGTGGTGATTTGTTTCCTTTGCATTTTCGGTATATGCATGAGTTTGTAAATGTACGACTGGGATATAATGATAATGCGGGATGGTGCAAACATATACTTGATTTCTGTAAGGGTAATGAAGAAGGCGCTTTGAATAAATTTTTTGAATTGTATGACGAATTTA
>JAZQMG010000020.1:0-7662 GCA_045543175.1 Acetatifactor sp.
GTCCCATTCCATGAGGATATTGCCGGGATAATTTGATTTGTTGGGAATACAGTTTTTAGGCTCCTCATGTTCCTTTGTGATTTTCCACATCTCCGCAATCAAAGCCTCATTACTGGAAGCCCAGTAAATTCTATCCGTCGATACCTTAAGCACCTTTGAAAGATAATCTGCACTGCCTTCGTACCGTTCAGCGGTTATAGTATTGGTTGCAGTATATGTAACTCTATTCCTTCTCTGCATTCTTATCCTCCGATTTCTTATCCTCTCCTACCAATGCAGCCTTGATATTAGCCTTAATTTCTTCCAACTTCTTGGCTCCAATGCCCTTTGTGGCTGCAATAGCCGCGTACAGCTTGTCCATATCAAGGCTTGCCTTGCCATCCTCATAGCCAAATGTGTAAAGGTCCTTACAGAAACCTCCAAACTGCTGGCGGTCAAATTTCTTGACCGCCTTGTATGTCTCTCTGGTAATCTCCGGCATAACGCCTGTCTTGTTCCTAGTCATTGGCTGCCTCCTGTTCTTTCAAGGCTGTAATCAGCTCATCAAGCGGCACTACATTCTTGAAACACTGGTACTGCTCTACAAAGAACTTCAACAAAAGCCCTCTTGACTTCTCCGTGGGGCGATAGGTGCGGCTCAGGACTTTTCCACTGTGGGTTACGCCAACAACCTCCACCAACTGGGCATTTAACAGTTTTCTTAAAACTGCTGTTACAGTACTCTGGGTTAATCCCGAATCCAAACCTCCTGCATTTACAATATCCGTAGCCATCATAGGCTCCTCGTACTTCCACAAAATATCCAATACATCTAATTCTCTAGGGTTCATCATATTTATTCCTCCGTAATATAGTTTCTTCCGAACACCAACATCCACTGCGAGCGGCTATACATTTTCTCAAAAGCTTCCTGTGCCTTTTGTTGCAGTAAAAGGGCATTCTCGTGATTATTATGGACTGCCGCAGGTCCTACCTCGTGATGCTGTAAGCAAAGATACACTTTCAGACCGTACCGCTCAGAGAGCTTTCTATTCGCCGTTCCAAATATGACATGGTGCTCCTGAGTGGTACGTCTGGCATAATCCTGATTAAGCAGCATACACAGATAACAGGTTCCGTCCTGCTTGTTATGTAGTATACTTTTTGCCATTGAGCATCCTTTCCAGAGCTGCTGCCACGGCTACTGCATTGTTGTAACCATCCACCAATTCTTTTCTGGGAATACTGCTCTCCACCACTTCATGGGTATAATGACTGTCTACAAACCTCTCCAAATCCATCAGCTTGTTTTCTACATCATCCCAAAGAGCCTCCCAATCGATCTCATCCATGCCTGCTGCCGTGGCAATTTCCTCAGAATCAGTCAGGGCTGCTGCCATGGACGCCTTCTCGGGTTCCTCTACGACTGCTGCCATATCAGGCTTCTCTGCCTCTTCCACGACTGCTGCCATATTGGTATCCTCGGAAGCCTCTCCGCACTCTGTATTTATCACGGTTTCAGCCATTTCCTCCGGGAGATATTCGGGGTGATTCAGGATATTGTCCTGTCCGGGTATCTGCTCCTCCGTCTCGGTCTGTGTTTTTTCGGGTTCATTTTGTGATTTTTCCACTTTCTTGGGCGGATTGGCCTTAGTAACCTTGGACTCCTTACGCTTAGAAGGTTGCACCGGTGCAACTTCCGCTTTTTCAGACTTCGCAGGCTCCGGCTGAGGAAATTCCTCGAGATAAATTGTCAGGTAGGATGCCGCAGCATCTTCGCTGCCCTTGTCCACAATGTTAAATACTGCCTGACACAGTTCCTCCATGCTGTAACGTTCCTTTTCCTGCGAGCGCACATTGGTGACACACACGCCTGACTCAGCTATGGATAACATCAAACGACCCACTCCTGCGGGGCGTACCATGTAAATGGCCTCCCCCTGCGGCGCAATTACCTCAAAAAGCTCGCTTACCCTGTCTTTATCAAATAAATCAAAGATTTTAGCATATATCTGAGGCTGCTCTTTTCCCAACTGGTGTATCGCCTTCTGGAGAAGCGTATCCGTAATGACTGCTGCCATGGATGCCTCCCCTGTGTTCTCGGCAATTTCTTCCTGCTGCTCTGCCACCTCTGCACGTTCGATGGCAAGCTCGATATCTGATATCTGACTCTCTGCATCCAGTTCCTCTTTGATGGCCAGAACCTCCTGCTTGCTTAAACTGTCCATCAGCTCCTCGGCAACCGCATCCGGCATATGTAACATCAGGGAGAGCTTTGCAAAGCCCATCTTACGATAGCTCTCCTTAAGCACATGGGAGTTGCCATCTACGGAAAACCGTTCCACAATGCGGATATATCGGGATACGGTACCCTTATCCAAATCGTAGCGTCGGGCTGCGAACTCCTCATGGTTCATATAGCCGGAATCTCTAAGAATATCTGTATCCCTCGCCATCTTAAGGATAAAGCCCATTTCCATAAATCCCTCTTTAATCTTCAAGGCAGTTTTGTCCGCTGCCGCCTCAAACTCGTTGTATTCCACAAATTTCAACAATTCATTTTCAGCCATAAATTTACCTCCATCAAATTATTTATTCTGCTGCCATAAAATCTGCTTCCAAGACATCCGCAAGGAGCTGCCCTGCCAGTTTTCCATGCCACACCCGGTTACCGTTTTTACGAAGCTTCTTGTATTCCTTAATGCGCGCCTTATCTGCAAGGATACCTAATTTCTTTTCCTCAGCAGTCAAACGGCTCTGGAATACTTTCTGCCACTCCTTCAAGAAAGGTACTGCCCTTTGGAAATCTGCATTCTGATTGTCACCGGTAGTACGCTTCTGTCGGATGTTCCCGGAAGGTTCTACCTCCAGTGTGTACCATGGTGTATCCGGTGTGGATGATTTGCGCAGGAAGAACAGATAACTTTCATTTTTCTGCATACGGTCAAAGTAATAGTCACAGGTATGTACGCAATGGTTTAATGCGGTACCCTCTTTCACGATATCCAACATTTCCTTGGGTGTCACAATGCTATACTCCTCTGTGGCATATTCGAACTTGTGAAGGCTGGGGAGCACATCCTTGACCTTGGGCCATTGCTTGTCCAGTTTCTCTGCCTCATTTTTCATGTCATTGCCCTTTAGGAACAGTATTACCTTCCCATGAGCTTCATCCAGATTTTTAGGGAACAGAATCTGTTCTGCCTTGATGTTCCACTTGGCTTTTTCTGCCATGTTCACATAATCCTTCCAGGTTCTTAACACCTGTTTCAAATCATCCCCCGACAATGCACTCTGTTTTTTCAAGTAATTCCAGATTCTGACGTAATGTGCAGGCATATTGAGAAAGGATAAGTTGAGTGAAGTAATTTCTGCTTTTCCAAAATCGCTAATCATGTCATCCGGCCAATGGGTATCTGCTTGCTTTTCATACTGGAGCCATTTCAGACACTCAATGTTTCCATCCATCTGCTTCAAGCGTTTCAGCCTCGCATTATCAATCTGCAACATTTTGGCCAGTTCCGTGGCGGACTGGTTCAAAAGCTTATGCTCATATCTTGCATCTATAAATTCTGCTGCCAGTGAAAACATCCCAATCTTGGCCAACTTCTCAATTGCAGGATTTCCGGCCTCCACAAACAGATATTTTGATGCTGTATAGCGCATTTTATCCCCCCAAAGGTCGATTGCACTCTGCTTCAAAACAGACTTCTTGAGACTATTCAAATTCCTTGTGTACAGAAATCTCTTATACCACCATGAATAATCTGTATAACTCTTCTCTCCAAGGATCCAACGGTGGCATTTATTTTTGTAAGATCCCCATATATAGTGGGTAGACCTGCCACTATTGCTCAAACAGATGTATCTATCCGTTTCAAACATCTGTACATGAGGATTATCCGGTGTCCGGTCTCTGTACCAGGTATTCACTCTAAAGGTTCTGATTACGAATCCACCTTTAATTTTCTGAATACACTCCGCCAGATATTCATCCGTTTTTAAGGTCTGAATTTTCTTACTGGTCTTCATGGTAACCTTGCGCTTACAGCAGACACATTTTGACTCTTTACCGTGAAATGGTTTCTCAATGGGCACCTGCTTCTCGCAATAGGAGCAGTAACCGGTCTTGGCTCCGCCTCTGACGTAGTCGTAAAATATAAAATGTTCAGGGGCAACATCATGCACTGCCCACCGTTCAAAACCGGGAAGAATCTCGGGTACCAGTGCCATATCTGCATCCCACGGAGCCTGCTGTCGCTCCTCCTGTAACCGGATTTGCTCACGCTTGGCAGATTCCTGCCATTCCACAATGCCTTCCCAGCCGCCTTTCTTGGTTCCCAAAAACTGCTTAATTGTCCTTTTTCCTTCCTGATTCTGCCATATGCGGGACCCGGACTCCTCTCTGGTAAAATAATAACTATTGGGAAGTTCTGTTTCTGCAAAGACATATCCCAGATTAAGCATCTTGGCAGTGGACCATTTTTCGTTCTGTTTCCGTTGCGAATTAATGCGTGTGATGCACTCATTTCCTTCCGGATTTATGTAGATTTCATACAATGGTTCCCTAACGCCTGCTGCCATATCGGTGGGAAAGAAAAGACCTATCATCAATATCTTCCCCCTTGTCTGACAGCGAATGAACATGTCATACCGGGTACTCTTCTTACATTTCGTTTTATAGTATCCATGGTACTCCAACGGTGTTTCCACCCTGTTATTTCTGGCCAGCTTTACCATGAGGTCGGTGGCATAGATGCGTTTCAGTTTTCTCAGCTCTTTTTTGTGCATAACTTATCACCATCCAATCTGTAATACACATTTTCCTGTATCTCTTCTCCGTCCACATAAACCGGATAAATTGCCTTAATTTCTTTGCTACGGTTTTTTTCCTGTATCAGAAACAGATAGGAACCCTTCACGCCTGCTGCCATGGGATGTTTTCCACGGACAATGACAAAATCACCTTCCTGAGTACATTCCCCTTTGTCCTGACAAAGCCATCTACTGGAAACGGTTCGTTCCGGGTACTTCTCTATGTATTTGCAAGCAAGTGACGCAAGCTCAATTCTGGTAATTTCTTTTACCAGTGTTGTTTTGGTGCAGGAAATTCTCTCAGACGCATCATGGTTAATATCTCCCTCTGCTTTTACCACGAAAAACCGCGCCGACATCTCGTTGTAGTATCCAAGGGCACACAGCGGATTTTCGGAACAATGAAAGCCCCTGCTTGCACACTTACTCTCCGATTCCTCATAGGTTTCACCGGGTTCAAACTGGAAGATTCCTTTACCGAGTCTGGCTTGAAGCTTACTGTTAAATCCTTTAATAGCTAACATCCATGCCTCCTATCCCAAGTAATACTTGTTCACAATATTCCGCCACTCATCGCGTCCAATATCTCCCATGTATGCTGCACTCTCCGGCAGTCCTGCTTTATTGATGATGCGCATATCTACCTTGATGCGTGCCTCAGATGCTGCCTTTAAACCGATTGCCAACACATCCAACAGCTTCTTATCGGGATTGAAGACCGCCACGCTCAACTGAGGAGAATTGCTTAACATTCCGACAATATAGTCCTTCCAACCTTCCATCATCCCCTTTAAATTCAACTCCTTTGCCTCCATCTCTAATTTGCCAATGGCTGCCATCAGCGGTGTACAGAGACAATCAACCGTTCCGTCGAAATAGTCCTCTGCATCCATTCTGTCCAAGCCGTTCTCCTCTGCCAGTTCAATCAATAACTCCAAATCTCCCGCATCCTTCTTGTCGGCTGCTGCCTTGTTCAGTTCCTCAACGGTATTAAATACTCCAAATTTCTTCTCCATAATTTGACCTTTCTGTTGCACCGGTGCAACTTTTAAAATTCCGCTTTACCCTGTAACTTACAGGGTAAACTCAGTTTTTCTCCATCTCCACAAAAGCCTCATTCCATGCCTCTACCAGAGGGAATTTCCACTTCATCCAGTGACTATATTCGTGCTTACCCTCTTCAGCCTGTATCAGATGGCCTGTCTCTTCCAATTCCTGCATAATTTCACTCCACAGAATACAATCTGCTACATCTTTGCCCCTTTTGTTTTTCCAACCGTCCTTCTGCCACTTTTCCGGCCAATGCTGATTGATGGCTGCTGCCACGTAGCTGCACTCCGTGTGAATGATGATTTCACAGGCAAAATTCATATGGCTTAGGGCTTCCCGGATGGCATAAAGAACCAGACGGCTCTCTGTTGCCTGCTCATATTGTGCAACCTCCGGCTTATGCTCGTGGAATTTGCCATCTTTCTTCAAGTACTTCATGGCATATGCACATCTGCCAACGCCCTTCCTCGGTCCTCTGATACTGGTACCGATAAATACATCAACCTTTTTCAATTCCTCATCCATCCGGTGGCTGCCCCCTTTCTCTCCTTAGTGGATATTCTGTGTAGTACAGATAACTCATACCGGTGACCGGATTAATGCCGCATATGATAGAGTCCTTATCAATGTAGTAGCCCTTGGTAGGTGTGGGACCCTCTTCGAGAATGCGGCGCATGGTCCAGTGAGTATAAGTTTTCTTGACTGGTTCCGGTCTAACAAGATTCCGGGAACAGGAATACTTGATCAGCTCCTTGCGGTCTTGCTCCGAGAACAGGCTCAACTGCTCCTCAATCTCCTCATCCGGTAATTTGACTATGTAACAGGCAAGGTCTTGAAAGCCTCCCTGCTCATACAGTGATTCAAAATTGGCTCTGCCATATGTCCATTTTTCCTGAATGAGTACATCTGTATCAGGCTCTCCTCTGGTACGATTGGTCAGAAGGTGGATGTGGATGCCACCATGCTTACCTATCTCAATCCGGTAGATATACTTAAGGGGCTCTCCCCTCTTTTTATACTCATACCGTAATCTGTTTAAAAATCTCTTCAAATCCTTCTTGACCTCCCCGATTGGCTTGCGGCACCCTTTGGGATATTTGAGTGTCACCCAGAGGTCATTCGGACAAAAATTAGCTTTTATGAGGCGGCGCATCAGCTTCTCCCTTACCCACTGATTCTGTTTTCGAATCTGTTCTTTGGTCGGCTTGCGCTTCTCCGCCCTCTTCTCCCCTGCTGCTCCATACTTACCCATGTACTTATACTCATGCTCTATGGAGTCAGGAAATGTCCACGTGTCTCTTGTGTATGCCATAACCTTTTCCGCCTAACTTTAATATGTTAAGATTGTTACCAAAAGGGCCTCTAACCCTTGATTTTTCTTGACTTTTCAGGCATTCTAAGGTATACTGATTATGTTAATCTTTTATAGTATCCTTTGGGTACCTGAGAGGTGATGCGCGCCAACGTATCACCTCTTTTTTATTTCAAAACTTCTGATATGGTTCTGGTATTGTTCCAAACAGCGTGATTGCACTTTAAAGAGCAATATTCTGCGTCGCTGTAGTACTGGAGCGGCACGCCGTTCTTACGGTTTGCAATATCCTGATAACTCTTGTGTGCTTTTACGCAACAGTGCCAGTCCACCTTTTTGGCTTTCTCTCTGTCGAAAATCCCCGGAGGTGGTACCGTTTCATCGTTACCATCATCCGGCCAGTAACCAAACAGCTCTGACATGGTCTGAGGGGGAAGTTTCAAGTATCTGGCAATAACCTGTGCTTTTAACAGAACCCAGTGCGCCCGACCGTACTCTTTACGGTC
>JAZQMG010000021.1:0-10233 GCA_045543175.1 Acetatifactor sp.
GAACAGCCGACAAATGGAAGTTTAGCTCAGCTGGGAGAGCATCTGCCTTACAAGCAGAGGGTCACAGGTTCGAGCCCTGTAACTTCCATTGTGGCGAGATAGCTCAGTTGGCTAGAGCACGCGGTTCATACCCGCGGTGTCGGGGGTTCAAATCCCTTTCTCGCTACTCTTACATGAGAAGCGGAAAACCTTTTTTAAGCGTTTTCCGCTTTTTTGAATAAAAGAGGGAGTGTAGTTCACTCCCCTTCTCCTCCGGGTCCATCTTTTCTGGGAACTTCATCAGGGATAATGTTCTGTGGCAAATCTACTTTGGGAATATCTCCATCGTCGTAGGAATCCACCGTTTTTAAGTCGTAAGGTGTTTCGTTTTTTTCTTTTTCCATAATATGCACCATCCTTTCGGTAAGAGGATGTGCAGATAGAAGAAAAGTTATACAAAAATATAGTTGGCGTGTGGACAAGTGATAAAAAATAGGTTTATAATATAGGGGTATTGCAGTATAATTATTTTACGATTGATAAAATGTTGCGACAATTGCGGACGGTTGCTGGGAGGTGCCTATGCAGACACTTAAGAAAATGATTAGCAAGTATATGCGAGTGCTCTCTTTTGGGGTGGTTGTTATTGGGCTGCTTTCTATTATGGTAATGCAGATGTTAAATGAACAACATCAGGCACGAGAAAGTGCGAACAGGATTTTTCGTCAGATGGAGCAGGTTTTGGAGGAGAATCAGAAAGAGTTGGAGGTGCTGGAGGCGGACTACAGCCGAACCTGCTTGCACAATGCGGAAGCGATTGCTTACATTATTGAAGATAATCCGAAGGTATTGGAAAGTGTCGATGAATTAAGGAAGATTGCGGAGTTTGTTGAGGTAGATGAGATACATATTTTTGATACCACAGGGCGGATTTTTACGGGAACACATCCTGAGTACTATGATCTTACTTTTGCTTCCGGTGAGCAAATAGGTTTTTTTGAGCCTCTTTTGGAGGATAAAAGTTTAAAACTGGTTCAGCCTATAGTACCCAATACAGCAGAGGAAAAGCTGATGCAGTATTCTGCACTTTGGAGTGAAAATGGGGAATTTATTGTACAGATAGGCATGGAGCCTGTCAGTGTGATGAAGGTTACAGAGAAAAATGAATTGTCCCATGTTTTTGCGTTGTTAAGAGCAAATGCCGATGCCAATTATTACGCTATAGATGCGAATAGTGGAGAAATCGTAGGCTCTACCGTATTGGAGGATGTTGGGAAAAGCTTATCAGAAGCTGGCATAGATGCTGAGAAAATGAAAAACGACAGGGACGGATTCCACGCAAGGGTTAACGGAGAGATTTGTTTCTGTATTTTTAAGCAAGTGGGAACCAATTATATCGGCAGAGTACTTTCAACTGATTGGATGTATCGAAGCATTCCGGCCAATACATTGTTTATAGCTGTATGTCTTATAATCATTGCCCATATTTTTGCTTATGCAGTGACCGGATACATGAATCGATATGTTGTAGGAGGAATTCAGAAGGTAAATGAGAAACTGCGTATCATCACCAAAGGGGAACTGGAGGAGTATGTAGATGTACAGACCAGTGTTGAGTTTGCTGAGCTTAGTAATCATATTAATGAGATGGTGAAAAGTATTCTGGACAACAATCGAAAGATGTCCTATATTCTGAGCAAGACCAACATGTATGTCGGTGTCTATGAATACAATGAGCAGAGCAGAAAAGTTCGTTTTACAGAGTATGTACCCAAGATACTTATGCTGAATGAGGAACAGACGGAAGAATTGACTGCTGATTATCTGCGGCTGAGGGAGTTTTTGGCAAAACTGCAGCAGAATCCTGTACCCGGCGAGTCCGGTGTGTTTGAATTAAGCGGCGAGTGCTTGAGCTATGTGAGAATTGAGGAAATTGTGGAAAACAATCAGGTTTTCGGTGTGGTCATTGATGTGACGAAGGAAATCAATAAGCTGAAAATGATTGAGGTAGAGAGAGACATTGATACACTTACCGGATTGTACAACAGGCGAGGTCTGGAAAATAGGCTTGCAGAGTTGTTTAGAAAGCCCGAGGAACTTGGATACAGTGCATTTATTATGATAGATGCGGATGGTTTAAAGGGTATCAATGATAAGTATGGTCATGAAAAGGGAGATATTTATCTCAAAAAAATTGCCGGAGTTATCAATAATTTTGGTATCAAGAGTAGTTTGGCGTCTAGACAGGGCGGCGATGAGTTTGTATTGTTTTTGTATGAATATGATGATGGGAATGAGCTTTTGAATACGATTAAGACGTTGCAGTACATCCAGGATCACAGTACAGCCAAGCTCGGTGAGGATATCAGCGTTCCGTTGAGCTTCTCACTTGGATTCAGTATGGTAGACAGTCACACGGACTATCAGCAATTGTTAAAGGACGCAGACGAGAAAATGTATGAGAACAAAAGACAGCGTAAGCAGCGCGCCTCGTCAGACTTAAGTGGATGCGGAGATTAATCATAAAAGCGGGACAAATCAGAGCGATTTATCCCGCTTTCTTCATGAAAACATTTTATCTTGTGAAAAGCTGGCACCAGTAGTCGGTTCCGCGTGCATTCTCATAATAACCCACACCGATGGTGGTGAAGTTGGCATTCATGATGTTGGCGCGGTGTCCGGAACTGTTCATCCATGCGGTCACAACCTCCTGAGGAGTCTTCTGACCCCATGCAATATTCTCACCTGCACTTCTGTAGGAAACATTCTGTTCCTTTAGTGCAGTGGAGAAAGAAGTTCCGTTGGGACGGGTGTGAGAGAAGAGTTGTTCGCACTCTTTGGCACGAACCTGAGCCGCAGCCTGTACCTTGGTGTCGATGGTCAGGGGAGCAAGGCCCTCCTTGGCACGTTCAACGTTTACCAGGTCAACAACCTCTTTGATAAAGGTGTGTTCGTCGGTGGAGGAGTCAGTTTCGGGAGTGTTGTCAGGAGTGCTCTCCTCTGTGGAATCGTTTCCGGGATTATTGTTGTCGGGAATATTGTCGGGGATGCAATTTTGCAGCTTGTCCAAAATTCCTTGGAGACTCTGTGCACAATCGGAACTATAGGTAATAAATACCTTGTTGCCTCTTGAGATAACCTGTCCGTTATTTTTGGGAGCCGCCTGAGCGGTTAGTGCCTGTCCCCCAAGACATGTAAAAGTTAATGCGGTTACTGCTAACAATGTTGTCTTCTTCATAGAATTCTCCTTTCGTTGTCATTCCGCTGTGATAGTGGGAAAGTAAATATTGCGGAATTAATACAGAAATATCACAAATTTGTTACAAACAAATCATAACGCATTTTGGGCGTTTTGGAACAGGTAATATATGGGAGAGGACGAAGGCAGTGGTTCTGTATCTATTTGACGGGTAAAGTCTAATAAAGTACAATAGGAGTTAGCGAATATTGATATCCAAGGTCGGGCTTTCTGATAGGAGAAAATGCATGAGCAAAAGTTCAATAATTTGGTTTGATAAGCCGGCAGAAGACTGGAATGAAGCACTTCCCATAGGAAATGGCAGACTGGGCGGCATGGTGTACGGCACGCCCTACACGGAATGTATCCAACTGAATGAAGATAGTGTGTGGTACGGCGGTCCACAGTGCAGAAATAACCAATCGGCGAAGGAATATTTACCTCAAATCCGTCGTCTTATTTTTGAAGGCAAAATTCAAGAAGCTCAGGATTTGTGTGCCTTTGCATTGTCTGGAACACCGGAGGAGCAACGACACTATGAGCCCATGGGCAATTTATATCTGTTGTTTGAAGGTGCGGAAACCCAAATACATAATTATACGCGCAAGCTTGATATCTCCGATGCTATGGTGGAAGTGACTTTTGAAAAAGAAGGAGTTACATATACAAGGCAAATGATAGCCAGTTATCCACGGGGAGTTATGGCGATTCATTTGACGGCTGATAAGGAGGGAGCGCTGTCATTCTATACCCAGTTGGCAAGAGGTGCTGTTGCAAAAAATTTATCTCCTTATCAGACCCAGACCAGAAGACATCCTAAGTACAATTCTCTGGCTGACAGAAATGCAGCTATAAGTAGCGATACCGCTGTTATGGCTGCACAGTGCGGCGGCAAGGGTGCGGTGGAATTTTGTTGTGGGATAAAGGTAATGGCAGAGGGCGGTTCTGTGGACAGTATGGGCAACAGCATCATTATCAAAAATGCAGACAGTGCCACCATTCTATTGGCTGCGGACACCACATTCAGAGAGGAGAATCCTGAACAGTCCGTGCTCAAGCGGTTGGGAGAGGCTGCTGAACTTTCCTGGAAGGAGTTGTTGGAGGAGCATCAAAGAGATTATCATGAGCTGTTTGGTCGTGTGACTTTTGAACTGGCCAAAGAAGAGGTAGAGAGTGCGAGTTACTCGACGCCCCAGAGACTGGAAGCTTTTAGGAAGGGAGCAGATGATAAGGGGCTGATAGAACTGTTCTTCCAATTTGGAAGATATCTGATGATTGCCAGCAGCCGTCCAGATTCATTGCCTGCCAATTTGCAGGGAATCTGGAATGCAGAGATGCTTCCGCCGTGGGGAAGTAAATATACCATAAATATTAACGCGCAGATGAATTACTGGCCTGCGGAGGTTTGCAATCTTTCGGAATGTCATCTGCCCCTGATTGATCATATCGAGCGGATGCGGGATAACGGCAGGAAAACTGCTCGGGATATGTATGATTGTGGCGGATTTATGGCTCATCATAATACCGATATCTGGGGCGATACGGCACCTCAGGATGTGTGTTTCAGTTCGTCGTACTGGGTTATGGGGGCAGCATGGCTTTGTCTGCACATATGGGAGCATTATCTATTTACAAGTGATGAGGTATTTTTGCGAAAGCGTTGTGATACCATGTTTGAGGCGGCAGAATTTATTCTGGATTTCCTTGTGGAGGATGGAGAATATTTGGTTACGTGTCCTACACTTTCTCCGGAAAATGTATATATTTTGCCAAGTGGAGAGCGAGGTGTTGTCTGTAAAGGAGCTTCCATGGACAATCAAATTATATTTGAATTGTTCCGTGCCTGCTTAAAGACCGCGGAGATTCTTGAAATCACCAATCCCATAGTGGAGAGAATGCATGAGGTATTGCAGAGAATTGCACCCATCAAGATTGGAAAACATGGACAGATTATGGAGTGGAATGAGGATTATGAGGAGGCAGATGCAGGACACAGGCATATTTCTCAACTGTTTGCTCTTCATCCCGGCACACAGATTTCTGTGGCAGATACGCCTGATTTGGCAGAGGCGGCAAGAAAAACCATTGAAAGAAGACTTGCCCACGGTGGCGGACATACCGGATGGAGCAGAGCCTGGATTATCAATATGTGGGCGCGTCTGGGAGATGGTAGTTTAGCATTGGAGAATATAAAGGCATTGCTGAAGACTTCAACTTTGCCCAATCTTTTTGATAATCATCCTCCTTTTCAGATTGATGGAAATTTTGGTGCTACTGCAGGCATTGCAGAGATGTTGGTGCAAAGTCATGAGGGTAAGGTTATGCTTTTACCTGCGCTGCCCAAGGAATGGTCCAAGGGTAAGGTTACAGGCCTTCGTGCCAGAGGCGGTTTTACGGTGAATATAGAGTGGGAAAAGGGAGTTGTCACACAGGCGGAGATTATTCCTGATAAAGATGGTGAATTGTCAATGGATGATGTAATTCACAATTGAGTTTGTTCTAAACAATACGGGGGCGTCCATTCGTAGTTTTGAATGGACGCCCTTTTAGGGTAAAGATATATAATTTTATTGGTCCTCGCCAAACTCTGCGATGTATGCCTCAATCAGCTTCTCGGGCCAGTCGGAAACGGGCTCCAGTCTGCCGGTGAAGAAACGCAGGGTCTTGGGTTCATGTACGAACTTCAAACCACCAATTAATTCTCTGTGGTCATACAGCCATTTTACACGGTCAATTACATATTCGGTCTGGGAGAGGGTGAACACTCTGCGGGGGAATGCCAGACGTACCATTTCCACAGATGCAATATGTTCGGAACCGTCTGCGTTACGCTCCTCGGAAAGAGTACCACGCTCCATGCCGCGGATACCGCCGCACAGATACAGTGCTGCTACCAGAGAGCCGGCAGGATACTGTTCAGCAGGGATGTGGCTTACTACCTCTCTTGCATTGATGTGAGCACCTAAGCCGCCGCCGGGGGTAACCATGGGTATGCCATATGCGTCCAACTCGTCAACACAGTGCTTGATAAACTGAGGTCCCTGAGAAATGATATCCAAATCCAAGGTCTCTTCAAAACCGATAATTAAAGCTTCCATTTCTTTTACAGACATACCGCCGTAGGTCAGGAAACCTTCGAACATGGTAATATAGTCCTCCAGTTCATGGAACATTTTCTCATCACGAACCAGAATTCCGCCGCCACGTCCGAAACCAAACTTGCGGGCGGAGAAATAAATAATATCAAATAAATCAGCAATCATTCTAAGGATTTCTGCTACAGATTTATCCTTCAAGGATTCCTCGCGGGTTTTGTTAAAGTACAGATTGTCCTGCAACAGAGAAGCATCCAAAACAGTAACAATGCCGTGTTCCTTGGCAAGGTCGGTAGCAGCCTTCATATTTTCATAGGAGATGGGCTGACCACCGATTAAGTTGGTGCCTGCCTCCAGTCTCATGTAGGAGATATTGTCAGCACCTTCTTTGGCGATGCATGCCTTTACCTTATCCAAATCAATATTGCCCTTGAAAGGCAGATTACTCTTGGTCACAAGACCTTCATCCTTTACAAGCTCCTCCACATGACCGCCCAGACGGGTAACATGCGCTTTGGAGGTAGTAAAGTGGTAGTTCATGATAACGCAGTTGCCGGGCTTTACGAAGTGCTGTGCAATGATATGCTCGCAGGCACGGCCCTGATGGGTAGGCAACAGATATTTGATGCCGAAGAGTTCTTCTAACTTGTCTCTCATGCGGTAGAAGGTTTCGCTTCCTGTATAGGCATCATCAGCGCGCAACATAGCAGACTGCATGTTGTCACTCATGGCATTTACACCGGAGTCGGTAAGCATATCCATAAAGATATCACCATTATGAAGCATAAAGGTGTTGAAACCTGCTTCCTTCATTTTCTGTAATCTTTCCTTTGCGGGCAGCAGATTTAATTTCTGTACGATTTTTACCTTGTGCATCTCCATGGGAATGGGAGCATGCTTGTAAAATTTAATTTCAGGCATTTGTAACTTCCTCCAATAAATAAAAAAATTGTCATTTGCTGTTATTTATTATATAATAAATCCATTATTTAATAAAATTAATGATTTAGATGGATGCAATCGATAGAATCGATTAAGCGATGGTGTTTTGGGAGGAACAAAATGGAGATACGCAATCTGATTTCATTTGTGCATGTAGCTGAGATGAATAGCTTTACCAAGGCTGCAAAGGTGCTGGGTTATTCCCAGTCCACTATTTCTTTTCAGATTAAGCAGTTGGAAAAGGAATTAAATTGCCTTTTATTTGAAAGAATCAATCATACAATCAGTCTGACGGAGAAGGGGCGGGAGCTTTTGGTGTATGCCCAACAGGTCAGTCATTTGACGGAGGAATTCAAGGAAAATATTACAAAGCCGGGGATGATAGCAGGGCATGTACATATTGTGACGCCGGATTCCATCTGTGAGATGATGATGTCCAGAAATTATGCGGATTTCTATCAGCATTACCCGAATATTTCACTGAAATTTTCCACAGCGGACACGGATGATATGTTCCGTATTCTGGACCATAATGAGGCGGATGTAATTTTTACCTTGGACAGCCATATTTATCAGCAGGATTATGTGACGGCCAAGGAGGAGCGGATAGGTACCCATTTTGTCACAGGGGCGGGCTCCCCCTGGGTCGGGAGGACTCTGCGCATTGAAGATATTGTGGATCAACCCTTTATCCTCACGGAGAAAAGAATTGGTTACAGACGTATTTTTGATGAGGAGTTGGCAAAGCGTTCTTTGGAGATTTCTCCGGTTCTGGAAATCGGAAGAACGGATTTGATTACCCATTCTTTGGAGCAGGGGGTGGGAATTTCCTTTTTGCCGGATTTTGTTACAGAGAAAAAGGTAGCAGAGGGCAAGCTTGTGTATCTGGATGTGGCTGATTTTGAAATAGATATCTGGAAGCAGTTAATTTATCATCGTAACAAGTGGATGTCCAAGCATTTGGAGGCATTTATACAATATGTAATGCGGATGGAATTTTCGGTGTAATGGATAATCATGGATATATTTACTATTTCTGTTTGCTTTTTCTATGTGGTCTTGTTAAAATGCTTGTAGATACAATTGGAAGATTAGGTGAAAGGGAGAAGCATATGATACCTTTTGTAAAATTAGAAGACGTATTGGAAAAAGAAAACCAGAAAGAAGGATATGTTTTACTGGATGAACGTCATGGCTGTGTAAAGGGCTGTCGCTGCGGTATTTCCTTCTATCATGGAGATGAGTATGGCAGGGAGACTGTCCATGATGACCAGGAGGGCTTCTATGTTTTGGAGGGGCGTGGACGTGCATTGATTGGCGGAGAAGAATTTATCATGGAGCCCGGCATGGCATTTATGGTACCTGCGGGAGTAACCCACACAATGAAGCGTGAGGCAGGCAGCGAGTATTGCAAGGTACTCTGGTTCCACGGAGCAGTGTAGAGCTTGGTAATGAAAAATAAGTTAATATTGTGGGGATGGTGGATGCTGACATGCTTTGGAGTGTCAGACAAGGAGATCAAAGCCAACAACACAGTAAACAGAGAAGTACTGAAAAAGGAAGAACTATGGCCTCGTGGCGGGTATATTGAGAGACAGTCTGAACTGGGAGCACTTCGGTTCGGCAAGTCTTATACCATAGCTTACGGAGGTTGTGGTTTAATTGCGCTTTATAATGCCCTCGTGGCTTTGGGGGAGCAACCCACAGATGAAGTCTGGCTGAAGTTGGCGGATGATTTACAACGGAGAGGAGCAGCCTGGGGCGGCAAGTACGGAATTTATCCCGGGGCAATCATGCGTTGGCTCAAAAACCATGACTATGCAGTACAGCGTCTGCGTGTTTCTGAGAAATCATTTGCTCAAAATGAGGCAGAATATAAAGTGTTTATTGTGACTGTTTTAAATGGAAGCGGATTGCGCAATTGGCTACATACGGTGTGCATTACCCGAAAGGAGTCGGGCTTTGTGGTACATAACGGACCTTATGGGAAAGCCTTTCCTACCCTTGCGGAAGCTGTCAGAAACAGTTCCAGACAGGGAGCCACAGCCATTTATGCCATGGGTGTGGGAGCGAGGAAGGATGAATCGGAGGGCGGAGCTTAAGGATTTGGATAAGATTTAACTATTTCATGATTCTTATCCTGGAATTTTAGAATGTTTTAAAGAAATCTTGGTTGCTGTAGAGCAGAAATAGGATAAGAAGCGGGACTATGTAAGTTTTTATCCTATTTTTTGTTTGGAAGATAGTTAGGTCATCGTTTTGAAGTTTAAAATGTAGGATAGGAGAACCTGTTTTCACGAATCTTATCCTATGTGGAGGACATGTTTAATTGAAGGCAAAAAGATATGGCATAGTATTGATTATTATGCTTATTGTAGTGGGTGTAGTTTTTTTGTTCAGATTATACTACTATTTACCAATTAGTAATATCAAATTACCTGATGATGCAAAAACTATAAAGATGGAGATATATGTCTCAGATATTTATGGATGGCATGTATGCGCAGAAAAAGTAGTTGAATCTGAATTGGAATATGAACAGTTCATAGAGTACATTAGAGATAATAATAAAAATGATAATATACAAATTTTTTTGATTTATAAAGAAAATAACAGTTATGTTGTATGGTGGGATGATTATAGTATTTCGTTGGTTAACAGCATAGACGGCATAGAAAAAGAAGGAATGAATTATTATCTAATAACGAATAATACGTCATATGGTTCCTTTTTTTACTGAGTTGTTGAATAGGATGTATATTAGATTGAAACCTTGAATTTGGAGGAGTAATTGCAAATGGAATGGAATTCACAATTATATGATAATAAGCATGATTTCGTGGCTGAATATGGTAAAGGTTTATTAGAGTTTCTGCCCAAAAATGACGAGCAGGCAATCTTGGATTTAGGGTGTGGTACAGGTACTCTCACAGTACAATTAACGAGTTTTGGAAATAAAGTCATAGGTGTGGACAGTTC
>JAZQMG010000022.1:0-12553 GCA_045543175.1 Acetatifactor sp.
GCTCACAGAACGACATGGCTACGATCCGACTTATTAATATCAACCTTAGGACCATAGAATGCCGCTTCACCAACATCCTCTACAAATGGAATCTCCAGCTCTGTTAAAATATTACGGATATCATTTTCAGTCTTTTCCCATACCTCAGGGTCACCAATGTATTTTTCTTTATTATCTGGGTCCCATTTTGAAAGATGATAAGTAACATCCTCTTCTACACCAAGCGTCTTAAGACAGTATTTTGCTAAAGCAATACAATCCTTGAATTCGCTAACCATCTGGTCAGGTCTTACAATAAGATGACCCTCTGAGATTGTAAACTGTCTTACTCTTGTAAGTCCGTGCATTTCTCCGGAATCTTCATTTCTAAAAAGTGTAGATGTCTCACCATAACGGATAGGCAGGTCGCGATAGGAATGCTGCTCTGCCTTATACACATAATATTGGAAAGGACAGGTCATGGGACGAAGGGCAAACACTTCCTTGTCAGTCTCCTCATCACCCATTACAAACATACCCTCTTTGTAGTGATCCCAGTGTCCGGAAATCTTGTACAAATCGCTCTTTGCCATAAGGGGAGTCTTGGTGCGTACATAGCCCCACTCTTCCTCCAAATCCTCAATCCAACGCTGCATGGTCTGAATCATCTTGGTACCCTTGGGCATCAAAAGAGGAAGACCCTGTCCGATTACATCAACAGTGGTAAACAGTCCCATCTCACGACCAAGCTTATT
The DNA here is from genome assembly GCA_045543175.1 of Acetatifactor sp. Taxonomy (GTDB): domain Bacteria; phylum Bacillota; class Clostridia; order Lachnospirales; family Lachnospiraceae; genus Acetatifactor. The sequence continues at coordinate 735 of JAZQMG010000022.1, forward strand.
GTGGTCACGAGTCTTGATGTTCTCAAGATAAGCCAGATACTCCTCCAACTCCTCTTTCTTATTAAATGCAGTACCATAAATACGCTGCAGCATTGCGTTCTCGGATTTACCTCTCCAGTATGCACCGGAAGAAGATGTGAGCTTGTAGGCCTTGATACCCTTAACGCTCATCAAATGAGGTCCTGCACAGAGGTCAACAAAATCACCCTGACTGTAGAAGGAAATCTCCGCATCCTCAGGAAGATCACGAATGAGTTCAACCTTGTAAGGCTCGCCCTTCTCCTCCATGAATTTGATTGCTTCCTCTCTGGGAAGAACAAATCTCTCAAGCTTTGCTCCTGCCTTGATAATCTTCTTCATCTCAGCCTCGATTGCATCCAAATCCTCTCTGGAAAAAGGCGCATGATCAAAGTCATAGTAAAATCCGTTCTCGATACTGGGACCGATGGTTACCTTGGCATCGGGGAACAGCTTCTGTACTGCCTCTGCCATAACGTGTGCGGTGGTATGACGGATGGTAGCCAGACCTTCCTTGTCGTTGGCAGTACAAATAGAAAGCTCGCAGTCGCTGTCAAGTACGGTTCTAAGGTCCTTTACCTCACCGTTTACCAAACTGCAACAAGCCACTCTTGCCAGACCTTCGCTGATATCCAGCGCAATGTCATAGATACTTTTTGCTTCGCTGTACTCCTTAACGGAGCCGTCTTTCAGTGTAATTTTCATTTTCCTTCCTCCTTTTTTTAGAGTTGCAAAAGAAAATCCCTTGCAATCTCTCCGACTGCAAGGGACGTAATACATGACAATTATACGCGGTTCCACCCTCGTTGCAAATGTTTCTAAACGTGCACTGACACGCCAACATTCTGCCTCTCAATTTACTCGTAACGGGAGCTGCCGGGCTGGTTTACAGCCACTCAGAGGTGGTCTTCAAATGTGTCAGAATCAAACCGCTCACAGCTCCTGAAATCTTACGATTACAAGGCGGTTCTCTCTGGGATTCCTCGTACATCCTACTGTCCTCGTCAACGCTTTACATATGATTCCTAATCATAAACCATTCCACCCAAAAAGTAAAGTCCTATTTTTCCATTTCTCTGGTGATGTAACTTTCAATTTCACCTCTTGGCATCTGCAAGGATACTGCAAGTTCTCCATAAAGATTATCCTCCGCCAAGCGGAAATATTTGGCATCCACGGCAGTGACCTTGCGTCCTGCCTCCAGACGCTTCTGCTTGCGCAGATAAATGGTCTTGATAATACGAATCCACTCCGCACAATCATTGGTCTTCATACAACCACGGTATTCCTGCTCCAAAAGCTTGTCATTGGTACTGGTAATCAGCGGAATCTCCGGTATACCCTGAATCAGCTTATCCGCCTCCTCACGGCTCAATACCCTTCTAAGCGTACTGTCTGCCGTATCCACAGGAACATAAACAGTGCTTCCCGCCACATATACAGGCTTTAAAATATAGTACTCTCTCTCCTTGTCCACCCCCGAGATGTCCAAGGTAGTGATGTCATCTACCACACAGACACCTTTGTTACCGCTTACTACATACTCGCCTTTTTCAAACACAAAAATCTTCCTTTCTCTGTCATAACAATCGGACAACATGAACCTGCAAGCCGCAAAAAAACCACAATAAAGTTATATCCTTATTTTAACAAATTAAACTTCAAAATGTCAGTTAATTTTGCTTCCAAATTTGATTTTTGTGAATATTGCTCATGTAGCACGGGAACAGTTTTGTGCAAAACGCTGTTACGCTCTATTCCCCGCTAGACGAGCCGTTTCTGAAAAAGGCATCTATTCCATCTGCCATTCCCTGCGCTAATTTCAGTCGATAATCCTCCGTAGCCATCAGAGCGTCCTCGGCCTCATTGGTCATAAATCCCATCTCCACAATGGTAACAGGAACCTGACACCAGTTGATACCGGACATGGTATCCGTCTCCACCACCCGACGTTTCTTGGCATCGGTGGCATTGATTATCCCCTCCAACACCTGCTCAGAAAGAGCTTTGCTTTCTTCATAGTATGCGGCATTGTAAGGATTGGAGCCTGTCTGACACAAGGTTTCCACGCCACTTACGCTACTATTATCCGAACCATTGGCATGAATGCGTATAAACACGTCCGCCCCGGCCTCATTAGCCACCTGAGCACGCTCCCCATTGCTGATGTCCACATCATGGGAAGTCCGCACCATCAGGACTTCGTAGCCCCTGGCCTTAAGTTCCTCGCAAAGCTTCTCTGAAACCATCAGCGTCAATTCATATTCATAAAGCCCACTAACACAGCCCTTAGTGCCGCTTGCAACCTTGGCTTTCATCTCCGTAGCCCCGGGACCAATGGGCTCCTTATCACTATTGCCCTTGGCCTGGTGACCTGCATCGATTACGATGAGGCGACCGTTTGTTGTAGCATCCGAAACAATTTCTGTTGGGGGTTCTGTTGACAACTCGGTTGAATGCTCAGTTGTAGATTCAATTATCAATTCTACCGTAGACATCACTGTCGATTCCGTCGAAGCTTCCTGAGCCGGCTCAACAGATGCTGCTATTGCAGATTCCTTTTCCTGCAATTCTGCAAATGTTGCCTGAGAAGAAACCACTTCCTCTATTTCCGTTACAGTTCCACAGCCTCCCATGTTTCCTGACAACACAATAAATGCCGTCAGCACTGCCATTTTTCTAAATTCATTTTTCATCTTAAAACTCCATCACAAGCCCCACATGCAACTGCTGCACAGACTCGTCCAATTCCTCTTTCAGAATCTCAAAAGCCGTCTCCCCTGTGCAATGACCGGTATAAATATGCTGAATTCCTGTCTCTTTTATCTTATTCGCAAGCTCCCGCACTTCGCTTTCCGTCTTGTTGTACAAGTGAAAACCGCCAATCAAAGCCAGAACCTTCTTATCAGGGAATGTGGCTGCAACCTCATTGATTACATTGGCTGCGCCGCCATGACAGCAGCTATTAAAAATAACCAGTCCCTTCGGTGTATCGAATACCAGACTTTGCTCGTGAGCAAAATTGTCCGGTTTCCAACCGCCCTTTACCTTTAGATACATCTTCTCCTTCCGGCCTATGGCCTCCAGGCCCTCTCCCTTGTGGGGTACCAACGTAATTCCTGCCGCAACCGTATAGTCGCCTGATGCATACACAAGCCGTTCCCTGTATTTTTTTAAGATACCCTTGGGCATTCCAATATACTTTTTGTAATATGTCTTCTGGGAATAACAATTCTCCCTGCATGCACTTCTTATGTAAAATTTTGCATGGTCGTTCTCCTCAAAAAACTGCACCATACCGTTGGCATGATCATAATGGGCATGGGATAAAACACCATAGTCTACATCCGTCAAGGAAATACCCATCTGCCCTGCATTCTCTACAAAAAGCTCAGACGACCCGGCATCCAAAAGCACCTTTTTATCTTCATATTCTATGTAGACACATAGTCCCCATTCACCACCTAAGGCTTCGTTTTTTATATTATCTACAATTACTGTCGCTTTCATAAAATCCCTCTTTCGTCATTCTTTGCTCCTCATTGTACCAAATATTAGGAAATTGCACAATCGGAAGGACAATAAATTATTAAAGCTGCCAATTGCAATCAGGTGCCCTTCAATGATACAATACAGATATGGCGCAACCGATTGCGCATCAACAAAAACAATACTTTCAGGAGGTTCAATTTATGAAAAAACACACCCTTCAAAAGCAAGGACTTATTTTTCTTACATCTGCTCTTTTGTTATTATCCGGGTGCAATACCAACTCTAATGTTGACAACACGAATCCTCCTGAATCTCTGGCAGAGTCAACTGTCAGTCCCACAATCAATGAAACGGACGCTGACAACTCTTCTGTCACTGTCATCGATCCCACTCCAGTAGACGCCGGTATTTATGTGGAGTACAATCCTGCCGTGGATGAAGATTTCATTACCGGCGTGGACATCTCCTCCTATCTGTCTCTCGTGGAAAGCGGCACCGTTTTTTATGACTTCGAGGGTAACGAGCTGTCCAAACAGGGCTTCTTTGATTTCCTGAGCGAAAACGGTGTAAATTATGTGCGCGTCCGCGTCTGGGCAGATCCCTATGACAGCGAAGGAAACGGCTACGGCGGCGGCAATAATGATTTGAATAAAGCAATCGAAATGGGACAATATGCCACCAATGCAGGCATGAAACTTATGGTAAATTTCCACTACTCAGACTTCTGGGCAGACCCTGCCAAACAGGACGCTCCCAAAGCATGGCAGATGCTGACAGTAGACGAGAAGGCAGATGCTCTTGCATCCTATACCACTGACTCCTTAAATGCTCTTTTGGACGCAGGCGTGGACGTTGGCATGGTACAGATAGGCAATGAAACCACCTCCAAATTCTGTGGCGAATCTGACTGGAAAAACATCTGTACACTGTTAAGCGCAGGCACAGATGCTACAAGGGCTGTTTCTGAGGATATCAGGATTGCAATTCATTTTACCAATCCCGAGAGAACCGGAAGTTACGATTCCTATGCCGGATATTTAGATACCTATGATGTAGATTATGATATTTTTGCAAGCTCCTACTATCCCTACTGGCATGGCACCACCGACAATCTGACCTCTGAGCTTTGCAATATTGCTGATAAATACGGCAAACAGGTATTGGTGGTTGAAACCTCTTGGGCATATACCTTAGCGGACGGTGACGGTCATTCCAACACAGTCAAGAACGGAAGCAATGACCGCAATCAACCCTATGAATTTTCCGTACAGGGGCAGGCACTGGAAATTTCCGCAGTTACCAAGGCAGTCACCGATGTGGGTGATGCCGGAATCGGTATTTTCTATTGGGAGCCTGCATGGCTGCCTGTACAATATGCCTATGATACAGAAGGCAACTTAGATGAAGCTATTTACAACTCCAACCGGAGTGCATGGGAAACCACCGGCTCCGGTTGGGCCTCCTCCTATGCCGGCTCCTACGACCCGGACGATGCAGGCAAATGGTATGGCGGCTCAGCAGTTGATAATCAGGCCTTTTGGGACTTCACAGGACATCCCTTGGAGTCAGCCAGAATATATTCTTATCTTCGCACAGGAACTAACGCTCCCAAGCCGGAGCCCTTCACCGCAACAGATAGCGAAACCGATGCAAATGTTATAAATCTTCTGACAGAGCCCGGCTTTGAAGAAGAACTGAGCGGTTGGACTGTGGAAGGCTTTGACACCTTTGACGCCTCTTCCAACGCCCGAACCGGAGCCGGCTGCCTGCACTTCTACGCAGACAGCGCAGGTACAAGCTTTTCCGCTTCACAGGAGGTAACACTGGAAAAAGGCACTTATTCCTACACCGCCTACCTACAGGGCGGCGATGCCGGAACAACCGATGAATTTGCAATTTATGTAACCGTTGGAGATACCACCTACCAGACCACCGGAACCGTTTCCACTTGGCAGAACTGGTGTGAAATGGTGATTAAAGATATTGTAATTCCCGAGAATGGCACTACCGTTACGGTTGGAATCAAAGCAGACAATACCACTGCCGGCGTGTGGGGTGCATTTGATGACTGCGTACTTGCCAAGATTGCAGAGTAGTTTCGGATTTTATTTAATACGCTATATAACAACTTTCTCATAATTGCACACACGGAAAAAGCAGACCGCACCAGATTGTATAGGTACGGTCTGCTTTTGTAGGTGCGGTCCCCTTCTTTTTAGTTTATTGGTTCCATCCTCGTACTCTCCACCATCTTTTCAAAATCCTTAAGTACCTTGGCATAGATACGCTTCCCTGCGGGCTTTATCTTCAAATTCAACTCACAAGCCAGAAGCTCACTCTCATCAACCTGCTTCAAATATGTGATATGATGAATTTCCTTACCTATAACCTCCACACGCTTCTCAAATACTCGATGCGATATCTCCTTAATCTCAATCTGTGCATCCGCACCATAGAGCGCACTATACACCTTGCGAATGTTGTCCGAGGAGATGTCACAGTCGAGCTCCGAAGCAATGCTGTAATAAAGGTCTGCTACAGAATCATCAAAAGATTCCTTGTAGTAGGAATAGCCTTGGTATATTTCTGCTGAACCATAGTCCTGCTCGTCCACATAATGGTCGTCTTGGAGGTCTTCGAAGGAAAGTTTACTTGAAGAAAGCAATTCGATGATGGTGCGTGGTTTGGATGGTGGGCATTTCACTAAAGCATTTATAAAACTCTCCGCATCTACAATACTTTGTATAACTGCGGTTCCTATGTCTAAATCTGTTGCATCAACAGGAATACTCCATGATTTTTTGTATTCATCATATACCCGATTTTGTTTATGTTGAAAAGATGGCGTAATAGCATATGTACCATTTTCAAAATAAGCTATGACATAGAGCATATATCTTTTCTGAAAAGCATTGTAAGTCTTACAGTTCGTAGCTCTTTTTATAATAGAATCTGCTTCTTTTTCAGCTCTTGTACGTACATCTATTGGACTCACTTCTATATATGCCAACGCTTCCTTTATTATCCCACCAATTAACTCAGCATTCTGCAAATCAGTAATAGTCCAATACCTTGCCATTGGCGTATCAAGTCCATTTACCGCACTAATCAAAGGTACAAGTATTATCTGTTCTTCCCCTTTATATAAATCAACATAATAGGGTCTACTCTTTTCTCTCGGTAACTTCCTTCCAAATATATCGTTTCTTTCATACTCATCAATCCTTCGCATCGTTTCTTCATAAGTTAGATACATACATTTCTCCCCTTTGAAACAGGCCACACCGATTAAAGGCATGGCCTATCCTTCTCCCCAATACGCCTATCTATTCCATCCTAGTACTCTCCACCAACTTCTCAAAATCCTTAAGCACCTTGGCATAAATACGCTTCCCTGCGGGCTTTATCTTAAGCCTCAACTCGCAAGCCAAAAGCTCACTCTCATCAACCTGCTTCACATAAATGATATGATGAATTTCCTTACCTATAACCTCCACCCGCTTCTCAAATACCCGGTGAGATATCTCCTTAATCTCAATCAGTGCATCCGCACCATAAAGCCCACTATACACCTTGCGAATGTTGTCCGAGGAGATGTCGCTGTCAAGCTCCGATGCAATGCTGTAATAAAGTTCTGCTACAGAATCGTCAGGAGACTCCTTGTAGTAGGAATAGCCTTGGTATATTTCTGCTGAACCATAGTCCTGCTCGTCCACGTAATGGTTATCTTGAAGGTCTTCAAAAGAAAGCTTATTTGAAGAGAGCAGTTCAATGGTGGTGCGAGGTTTGGATGGCGGACATTTCTTCAATGTCTTATCCGCTTCTTCCATCTTCGCAAAGCTTTGCATTATGGCATTTCCAATATTTTCAGCCGTTGCTGTTGCAGGAAGCACTATAGGTTTATCATACCCACCATATCCTTCTATCTGCGTAAGACGACGTGTAATCCCTATAGAAATTATTCCATCTTCCCGTTGCGTAATCATACATAATGAATATCTTTTATTAAATGTCTTATAGGATTTGCAAGTTGTCGCATTTTTTATAATAGAATCTGCTTCTTTTTCTGCACGGGTTCGTGCATCTATTGGACTTTGATGTATGTACGAAAAAGCCCTTTGAATGATTCGCCCTATTAGCGAAACATTCTCTAACTCTTCCAATTTCCAATATCTTGCCATCTCAGAATAGAGTCCACATGTTGAAAAAACCATTGGAACAATCAGCATCTGCCCTTCCCCTTGATAAACAGAAATATGATAAGGCATCTCATTTTCCCTTGGCAACTTTCTTCCAAGCACATCTGCCCTATCGTACTCATCAATCCTTCTCATCGTTTCTTCATAAGTTAGATACATACATTTTATCCTTTCAAAAATATGACTGATACATTATGATTATCAATAAAATATTTTATCACTTGTTTCTGCTCAGGAGTCAACGGGATTGCAGGTAATACTAGCTCTAACTGCTTTTTTTCATACTTGCTCACGTTTAAGTAATTACCATTCTTCATTTTAAGTCCACTGTCCAGATTTTTAACTGCATCATATTTGTCCTCAAATGCGTTCATTTTATTTATATAGGACTGAATCCGACTTTGCAACTTCTTTGGGTCTCGGTATGTCTTCGCAGTTGTATCAAGACTTTTTGTACTAATTAATGTTTTGCCATCAAGTCTATCAAAAACAGGAAAATTCTCTCCTAATCCCCTAAGCTCATCATGCTTGTTTATGAATTTATCAATTATCTGACCTCTCTTACAAGCCCCTTCACTCCATACATCTTCTCCGATTTCAATGGAATTTTTAAATGCCCGCTCTAATATGTCATCTGTCGGCTCAAGTACTACCTCTGCATCATCTGCCACTTTTAGAATCTTATCCAGATTTTTTCTGGTGATTGCAGGGGCATGTACAGCATTTTCGACTCCCTCCGTAACCAATTCACTCTTATAAAAAAGCTTCGCAAGCCACGGATAGTCATCGGACGTTTTGACAAGCAGTTTAACTAAAGTAGCCGCATCATCTCCCAACCTTTTTACCGCCTGCCCCAAATCACCTATTACCTTAAGCGAATCGCCCGCTATGGGAACAAAACCCGAACTACTAAAGAGTGCCATCAGCCAGTCGCCCTTTTGAAAATTCGCTATCACATCCCTTCCATCTGCAACAAAAGGGACAAATCCACTGGCTATCTGCCCCACCATGATACAGCCGTCAACTTCCTCATCCTTGACGAAGTCTCCATATATCATGCCATAGCAGAACCTGTCATAAGCACTTTCATACGAAATAAAATGCTCAAACACATAAGGGTCACTATCTTGTAAGTACTCATCCCAATCACTAAAACTATCATCATCGGGATTCCTGTCTGTCGGGTCATAACCAAGTTCCAACTCCTTGCCATCCCACAGACCATCTCCATCCGAATCACCCTTTCGGGGGCTAAGCCCCATAAAACTCTCTTCTTCATCATCCACCAAATCATAGTCCGTGTCAATAGTAAACGGCTTGGTACCCATACTATGTTCTACATCATCATCCAGACCATCACAATCACTGTCCGGCGAAGTCGGGTCTGAATTGATTGGCAGAATACGAACCGTATTCAGTATATTGTCAAAATACTTTTCAAACTCCGAAGAAGGCATTCCCGACGCCCACAGCTCAGACTTAAACCGCTCAAATCCCTCCTGAGAATAACCACCATACGCCTCACTTATGGTCGGCAGAATCGGATTTCCTTCTGCATCCCAGTTCAACAGATTTTCCTGAACCTCATCCAAATCAAACCGCCCATCCGTGTCCGAGTTGGTTCGGGAGAACCTGTTAAGCGGTGCCTCCAAAACAATCTCCTGCCACCCGGTAGGCACAATTACGCTGAACTCACTGGCGGATATGGTTTCTTCTGCATATTGACACATCTGATTGTACAAAAGTGTTTCTGTATCCCGTCCAAAAGATTTAACCATTCCTCCGGATTTTTCCATAATCCTTGTTATATCTTTTTGAAAATCCAGATCTGAATAAGAGAAATTTGTAGGATGAATGAGCGAACAATGAACTCCCTGAACATATAATCCATTTAACACACTCGTCTCATCATAGGAATTTTCCGTATTACCCGTTACAATCAGATACGAAAACTTGGCTGCGGCATAACTAAAATCAATTTTAGACATTAATTCCAAGTAAGCAACATGGCGATATACATACTTCGTAGTATACTTATAAGTTACCGCATCCAGTTTGTTCTCCAACACTGTTGCATCTGTAAACCAAACGCCCCCTGACGCCGTAGTCAAAACCTTTGCCCCATCCATGTCATACACAATTACACTAAATTTTACATTTTGACCATACACCTCTTTTAACGAACGTAACAGACTCACAATCATTCTTTTCTCATAAAAGAAATCCGTTGATTGTTTCCCCGCTGCCTGCAACATAAAAACAGCTTCTATGGGCTTTATTCTGGTCGTAACTGCCCCTTCTTCTCCACCCTCTGCATCTGTTCCTGCCTCTGCCGCAGCAGCCATCATCTCTACACCCAAGGCCTCCGCCGAAACACTCCGCAAGTCATATACCGCTGCCTGCTTCTGCACTTCCTCTGCCTGTGCAGCCTCCACTGCCTCAGCAAAACCCGCCAGCCAAAGCTCCATATCCATGACACAGTAAGTACCTGTCTCATCCGTCTTGGCATAGATGCAGTTATTCTCCACATCAAACTCCGTGGCAATGGGAAGCAGTGCGCCTTCTTCCTCGTAGAACTTAAACACATTAAAACGCTTGATTCCCTCTAATTCCTCTTCCCCCGGGAACAAACCAATGCTATCCTCTATGTAAGAATCTTCTACCTCAAATTTTAATGTAACACTTTCAACCTGCTCATTTCCTGCATAAATCAGTTCCGGTGCCACACCCAACATGGCATCATTCTGAATTGCCGCTGCATAGCCGCTTACCCTGACATTCAGATTAGCCTCTGCATTTCCCGCAGCCGTGATATCTACCGATAACTTATAAGGACTTTCCTCCGTATTGATTCCCTTAAACACTTCACTGTCAGCAGAAATACTCTGCTCCACCTGATACTCTGCATCAGAAACACCATAAGTCTGAGGATTATTGGGCTCAAGACCTATATGGATTTCGTCACTGTCCGACAAGGTATCCTCATCCGAATCCCACTCCAATGGATTGGTCTGATAAATCATAACTTCCTCATAATCCGTCAAGGTATCATGGTCTGTATCTTCCTTTCGGATGTCTGTGCCATACTCCATTTCCTGAACGCTGTTAAGTCCGTCCCCATCTCCGTCCGCCTCCGCATCCGAGACTCCTTCACAAACCGAATCATACACAAGGACATCCGTTCCGACTAACCAAACCTCCTGATAATCCGTCAGGGTATCCCCATCCGTATCCGGCACAAATCTGTCTGAGCCAAATGCAAGCTCAAAGACATCCTCCAAACCATCCTTATCAGAATCCAGATAAAAGACCTCATAACCATCCTCTGTCTGCTTTACTGTAAACGGAAGTGACTCCACTACCGTTTCCTGCCCGGAAAAGGCAGTTACCTTAAAATGCTTCTCCTCAAACTCCTCTTCTATCACATACTGATATCTATTCCCTTCCGCTACTACTCCCACAGAAGTATACTTTTCTCCATCATCGGAAGCTAAGACATCATATCCGTCACAGGTTCCGTTGCTGTGCCACTGCACATCAATGCTATGGGCAGCTTCATTATACTTTCCCACAGCATACAACTCCGTCACAGTACCCACAACATCTCCCTCTGAAACATCACCAACCGATACATCTCCCCCGGAAGTATCCCCTATACCACCATCGGTTACATCCCCTTGGCTTACATCCTCTCCGTCACTGCTGGCACCGTCTCCTACACCCTCAGAAACTGTCCCCACCACTTCCGCCATCTTACTATTGTAGTTGGCATTGACATTGGGACACTCAAATACAATCTGATCCGCAATAATAATCACACTGTTCAGGTTCATATTCTGCGCGGCAAGCACCACATCCCCATAAGGTGCATACAAAAGCCCGGTCAGGTTGACATTATTACCATCAATAACAATGTCTCCCCTTTCCGCATACACAACCGTATCGTTAATGCTTGCAGTTCCACCATGCAGCACAATATCATCCTCAGCCCTGACACCGTAATTGATATTTATATTACCTGTCAATTTCAGTTCACCGTCAACATCCAAGGGTACATTCACATGAATATTGGTATCCTCATAACTATAATCCGAGCTATGTACCTCTACA
>JAZQMG010000023.1:0-153581 GCA_045543175.1 Acetatifactor sp.
AGCCAATGCTTCGTCTGGCTGTTTCACACAGGGTCGTTGCCCGTTTCATTCCAACAGCTCTTAACTTTGCATCACGCCAGATTTGATTGATTTTCTCGGCTCCAAGCTCCATGATTGCCTCCGGAGTACAAGCAACTTTTAAAAGCAGCATACTGCTTTGTGCTTCATAGTCCCCAAACACTTCTTTGTATTCGGGAAAATATATGGCGAACCATCTGGCAAATCTGTTTTTGATCTGGGTAAGTTCCCTGATAAGTCTCTTACGATTGGCCACCATAATTCTTAAATCTGCATACACACCATCCGGTGTATACGGTGCGGAATATCTTCCCTCAATGACAAGCTTTGCTATCACCTTTGGGTCTTTTCTGTCATTCTTACTTTGGCTGTTGTCATCCAGTTCCTTGGTCTGCTTTACCGCATAGGGGTTAACCATAACCAGAAGGATGCCCTCATCCTCAAGATAAGCACCAAGGTCAAACCAGTAATGACCTGTTGGTTCGATTCCTACAATAACATCTGACTTTTTGTTCTTGTCCTGTAACCACCGCATCCAGCTTTTGAAGTTTTCGAAACCTTCCCTGCTGTTGCTGAATTTAAAGACTTTCCCAAGTTCAATGCCGCGCCAGTCAAAAGCCCTGGCATACTGTGTAGTACTTCCAATATCAATTCCAACTACCAAAGTCGATTCTTTTACTTGATTGATTCTCTGATTTTGTTTACAATTCATTTATGGGTGTCTCCTTTGAACAATGATTTTTATTAACCGCCAAGTTAACAATCATTATTCTATGGGTGACACTCTTTTTTTGCAAATCTGTTATTTGTTACTTAACAGGAATGCTCCGATATATAATATTTTGTTTACTTGCAAATGCAAACCATTTGCATTACGCTTTATCATCCATTCATATGAATGATTATTCATATGAATATCATACCACATTCTTCTTTGATGTCAAGAAGTTTCTTCCACTAAAGTAACTACTAACTCATTCCGGCGATCATGCAGAATACCAATCATCATAATAGCAAAGCCCCATGCGAAGCATCTCGGGATTAGCTCCAGGTGCATTCGTAGCCGGAATCCACAGGTCTATATGGTCAGCATCCGTGTCCACACTGTATGCCTTCCTTACCTGCTTCCACGACGAAGACCAAGCACTTGCGTCGATGGTGGTCTCCTCAATATTGCAATAGCTGCCATTTTCCAGTATGTAATACAGTTGCCCCTCCGATTTGGGATTAAATTGCACAGTTATAGCAATGTTCTGTTTTACTAATGTTATCTCCTCAAGCAGCAATGAATACGACCCAGATAACCCCTATTTTTCTTTTTGATAATTGCTTTTTCATTTACTTTCCTTTCTCATAGATTCGATAGATTTTGCTTATTATAACATAAATGGATGGAGATTTACCATAAATGGCGTGAGCGTACACCAAAATGGCGCGAATAGCAACAGATCAACTTCTAAAATCTAAAATACTATTACTTTTTAAAAGTTTTTACCTCTATAGCAATAAAAACCATTGACTTTTTTGCTCTTTTTCGATAATCTCAAGATAATGGAGGTGATACTATTGATTATCAGACCTGACTATATAAATGCAATTACCCCTTTTATAGACACTCCCCTTGTAAAAATTCTGGCCGGAGTTCGTCGCTGTGGTAAGTCTACCATTTTTACAATGATGGTAAGGGTACTTGAAGAAAAAGGGATTTGCAAGGAAAATATTATTTTACGAAGATATAACGAAATCGAACTGGAAGAAGGCTTCTCTGCCAAGGATATGTATGAGGACTTGAAAACTGCTATCGCAGGCAAAGGCCGTTGTTACCTGTTTCTTGACGAGCTTCAGGAAGTCAATGGTTGGGAAAAGACAGTAAACAGTCTGCTTGAAAATTGTGATGTAGATATCTATGTTACCGGTTCCAATTCCAAATTAATGTCCAGTGAAATTTCCACCTACCTCACCGGACGCTATGTTTCCATTCCGGTTTATACACTTTCGTTCCGTGAATATCTGCAATTTAAAAATAAAGAAAGCCACGATGCTCGAACAATATTTGATGAATATGTCCAATATGGCGGTTTCCCTATTATTGGTATCAGTAATTTTGACACCCACTCCGCTTATCAGGTGGTCGAAGGAATTTATGCTTCCATCATTACAAGAGACATTTCCAAACGACACAAAATACGCAATAAAGAGCTATTTGACAGGGTTGTACGGTATATTATCGAAAATGTTGGAAATACCTTTTCCGCTTCCGGAATTGTTAAATTTTTAAAAAGTGAAAACCGTGCACTCTCGGTGGAAACAATCTACAATTACTTAAAGTGGCTCACGGAAGCATTTATCATTTACCCCTGCCCACGCTATGATTTACAAGGGAAATCAATCCTTAAGACACAGGAAAAGTACTATCTTTCTGATATCTCTTTGAAATATAGCTTAATGGGTTTCGACACCAAGATGCTGTCTGCCATTTTTGAAAATATTGTTTTTCTTGAAATGAAACGCAGAGGTTACGAGGTCTATATTGGCAAAAACAGCAACAGGGAAATTGATTTTGTAGGAGTCCGAAGAGACGAAAAAGTCTATGTGCAGGTATGTGTTACATTGCCCACACAATCCTCACGGGAAACAGACAATCTCATGGATGTGAAAGACCACTATCATAAATATGTTGTCTGCCGCGACCCTTTGGCACTTGGAAATGATAATGGCATCGAAATTGTCCACATTGCAGACTTCCTATTAAAAGAAAAATGGTAACATGAATAGTGGGACGGTTGCACTCATTTCTTTGTGCAACCGTCCCATCAGACTAAAGCTATCTTTCTCAGGTATAGCATGTGCAATCAATGCAAAAATATTCATATTTCATGCAATCACCCCTAAAAGATATTTCGGTTAAAATTAACCAGAATATCTTTTAGAAAACAGCAACCAAAAAAGGAATTCGCTTTAAAACGAATTCCTTCTCTGTACTCTTATCCGGCAATTTATGAAATCGTATTCATATCCTCCACAGGCACATGATTAATCAGGTTGCTGCGAATGTCAATTATCGGACCTCCGATTCCCTCAATATACTCTCTGGTGATGGTGACCTTGCCAATGTTGTCATCCTTGGGGATTTCATACATAATATCAAGCATGAATTCCTCAATGATAGAGCGAAGGGCTCTGGCACCGGTATCGTGTTTCAATGCTTTCTCTGCAATGGCTTCCAGTGCTTCGTCGGTAAATTCAAGCTTTACCTCGTCAAGCTCCAAGAGTTTCTGGTACTGCTTCAAGATAGCATTCTTGGGCTCCTTCAAAATCTTCACCATCATGTCTTTGCCCAGACCTTCCAGGGTGTAAATAATGGGGAGACGACCGATAAACTCGGGAATCATACCGAATTTGCGGATATCCTCCACAGTAACCTTGGAGAGAATGTTTTTCTCCTTGTCATATTTATCCTTCAACTCGGAGCCAAAACCGATGGCTGCACTCTTGTTCAGACGCTCCTTGATGATATCCTCCAAATCAGGGAAGGCACCGCCACAGATAAAGAGAATGTTGCGGGTGTTCACCGTTGCAAGGGGAACCATAGCATTCTTGCTGTTGGCACCTACAGGCACCTCCACCTCCGAACCCTCCAAAAGCTTAAGCATACCCTGCTGTACACTCTCGCCGCTGACATCTCGGCTGTGAGTCTCCTTTTTCTTGGCAATCTTATCGATTTCATCAATGAAAATAATACCTCGCTCTGCCTTTTCCACATCATTATCGGCTGCTGCCAGAAGCTTGGTTACCACGCTCTCAATATCATCACCGATATAGCCTGCTTCTGTCAGGGATGTGGCATCTGCAATGGCTAAAGGTACATCAAGCAGTCTTGCCAGAGTCTTTACCAGATAGGTCTTACCACAACCTGTCGGACCAATCATCAGCATGTTGGACTTCTCGATCTCAATGCTGTCCATAGTGTTGGTGGCAACACGCTTGTAATGGTTGTAAACTGCCACAGAAATGACCTTCTTGGCATGCTCCTGACCCACCACATACTCATCCAACTGGGCTTTGATTTTGTGAGGTGCAGGAATGTTACGAATATCTATAACAGGCTCTGCACCCTCTTTTTTCTTTTTCTTCTTAAGCTTCTGCTTGTTGGGTATGCCGCCGTCTCCCTGCAAATCAGCCATGTTTACAAAGCTGATATTGGGGAAGCCGTTCTGACGAGAAAATTGCTCCATATCCTGCTGAAAATTAGGATTGTTCAGCATTCCCTGATAGTCAAACTGGCTGACGGTCTCCATGGTCTTGTGCATACAGTCGTTGCAGACGCAGATGTTATTGGGCAGCTTAAACATCTTGCCCGTCTTGGACTCCGGTCTGCGGCAGACAAAGCACACATCCTCATATTCGCTGTTTTTATCTGAATCAGAAGTATCAGAGGTGCCCTTCTTCATATCGCTCTCCTCCGCAACATCTGTCACTTCCTTAAACTCATCATTGTTATCAAAAATATCCGACATATTGCTCTCCTTTATCGAGGCAGTTCTACCGTCTGCTCGCTCATTTCCTTTCCCATTATAACCAATATGACTACCCAGTACAAGTGAAGTTTTTATAAACCGTGAATGGTTTATCGAATTTTAATAATATCCCTATAGACACATTAGATTTTCTCTCTACTGGCAAAAAGGAAGCCTGAAAGCACTTTTCTACTATCAGACTCCCTTTTATACAAATATAATTTCGCAATTTGAATACAAATCTTACCGATATCTAATCTACCACAAATATCTTCACACTGTTTTCAAGCTCAGTAGCAATACCATTCACACGATTCGCTTCATCTGCCACATCGTTCATGGTGTTACCTACCTCTGTTACGGATGCAGAAGTCTCTTCTGTGCCTGCTGCATTCTCCTCAGCAATAGCAGTAAGGTTCTGCACCACATCAACCACTCTGATTCTTGCATCATTCAGTTGTACCGTTCTGGCAGTAATGGCTTCAATACCATCAATGGACTGTGCGATTCCGGAAGCAACATCCCTAAAAGAGTCCTCTGTATTCTTTACATACTCATCCTGCTGCCTGATAACATCCTTTACGCTCTCCATGGTTTCCACAGACTTGGCAGCATCACTAATCAATTCATTGATAATCACTGTAATCTCCTGTGCGGAGCTATTGGACTGCTCTGCCAGCTTCTGAATCTGGGAAGCAACCACAGCAAATCCTCTGCCCTGTTCCCCTGCACGTGCCGCCTCGATAGATGCGTTCAGTGACAAGAGGTTGGTCTCCTCAGCAATATCTGTAATTACATCCGCTGCCGCCTTAATGCGCATAGCAGAAGTGTTGGTGGTATTGGTCTGCTCATAAACCACTTCAATGGCGTCCTTAGTCTGCTGATTACACTCATTCAACTGTGCCAGAATCTCCATTGCCTTATTGCCCGCAACATTCATGGCATTGGCACTGTCTCTGAGAGAAGCAATCTCCCTGTTGGTATGCTCTATCATATCGCCCATGAGAATTACATTCTCCGTAGCAGTCTGAGTCTCCTGTGCCTGAGAGGTTGCACCCTGTGCAATCTCGTTAACCGCCTTCTCCACCTGTTCAACGGATTCTGCTGTGTTATTAGCAGAACGATTCATGTTTTCAGAAGCACCATGAAGTTCATTGCTCTGTCCCGAAATCTTTTGAATTACGTTAATCAATTCATTGCGAAGCTGCATAAGAGAGCGCGCCATAACACCGGTTTCGTCCTTTTTCTTTGAAGCTGCTATCAAAACAGCATCCTCTCTAAAGTCCATCCCCGCCATCTTAACAATTACACCACTGACATTTACAATGGGTTTTACTAACGCACTGGTAATTACAAAAGCAATCGCGATGCAAATAAGTACACCAATCACAACAAAAACAATTGCCTGATTACGAACGGTAGTAGTGCTTGCATCAATCTCCTCTTCATCTGCGGTAACAACTACAATAAAGTCAAGATTCTCGCCAATATAGAAGGAAGCATATTTCATAACTCCCTTATACAAATACTCGATTACATCAGACTCCGGACGATTACCCTTGGAAATCTCTGAGAGTAGCTGCTTTACGGCATCATTTTCAACAGGTTGTCCAATCTTATCCGGCGAAGGATGATACAACATGGTGCCGTCTGCACCGACAATATATGCGTAACTGGAGGATAATCCTGTAATACCCACACTTCCGGCTATAATATCCAACTCCTCCGCTATCATAACCTCTTCTCTGGTGCTGTGCGCAATCTCACGGTCCAACCCATGTCCCACCGTCCACGCTACATCAACCATGTAATTCTTGGTAGTGGTGGTCATGTTGTCTCGCAACCGGGGAATAGTACCAAACATACAAATCAAAGCGGTCACAACCATTGCCATCGCTACAAAAATAAGTACTCTTGTTCTGATAGAATTCAGGACACTGACTCGATTCTCCTGTTCTTTCATTTCAATTCCTCCTAGATGTAAATTTAGTCTTGCGGCTATATCTGTTTTAATCATAGCACACCATTTTTCAATTCTCTATATTTTTTTTCAAATTTTGCTGTTTTTTGCAAACAATACCTCCTTATCAAAAAATTTGCGCTTTATATCGAAAAAACCGGGCAGCATCTGCCACCCGGTCTTAGTTAACTTTATTCCATTTCAGGTTCTACAGGTCTTGCACCAAGCGTAATCTCCAACTCAACTTCCGTGTATACGCCATTGATTGGACGCATTACCGTCACCTTGGCAGCATCGCCTACTGCATAGTATTGAAGCACATCCTGCAAATCTGCAAATCCGGTAATCCTGTTGCCGTCAAATTTCACGATGACATCACCCATTACCATGCCTGCTGCCTCTGCACCCGTTCCCTCCAGAACAGATACGACATACACACCCTTGGGCATGCCGTACATCATGGAAACCTGATCTGTGACATCCTGATAGGTAATACCCATGTAGCCCAAATCAGACTCGCTTACCTTGCTGCGCGTCTGCCTCTCCATCAAATCAGCAATGATAGGACTTGCCGCCGTAATAGGAATGGCATATCCCATGCCCTCGATGGAGCTTCCTCCGATTTTGTTGGAGTTGATACCGATAACCTCGCCCTGAGCATTCAAAAGCGCACCACCGGAATTACCGGGGTTAATGGCTGCATCGGTCTGAATAAAGCTGCGAAGAGAACCATCCTCCAACTCAATCTCTCTGTCCAACGCACTTACATAACCCACAGTCACGGACTGTCCGTAACCCAATGCGTTGCCGATGGCAATTACCTGCTCACCCAGAATCAGATTGTCGCTGTCTCCCAAAGTAGCAATGGTGATGGCATCCTTCGTCTCCTGACTCAAGTCCTCCAGTCTGATAGCAAGCACTGCCAAATCCATCTCTGCATCCACACCCTTTACATAGGCCTCCACCTGTGTCTCATCAATCAAAGTCACGAGCAACTGGTCGGCATCTGCCACCACATGCTGATTGGACACCACCAAAAGCTCCTCCTCATTCTGGGAAACGATGATACCTGTACCACTGGAGGACAATTCCTCTCTGTAGGTCTGTCCCCAAAAAGAGCTAACCTCTGTATAATTATTGATAATGGATACCATTGCAGGCATTACATTCTCTACAATATCAGAAACATGGGTCTGGGAATCCGCATATACCACGGTGGTTCCTGCGGGCTGAACCTGCGGAGAAACCGCCTCCACAGACTCTTGCACCTCCTGACTACCCGGCACCTCTATCACCGGCTCCTCCTTGGGCTGCAAAACCTCTGATGCCTGCCAAACACCCACAAAACCAATGCCTGCAAAAATACCGAAGAATAAGCCAAGACTGATGCTAACCAAAAGCTTAGGGAAAAATCCCATCTTTTTAGGTTGAGACTCCTTCGCCTGAGCAGGCTTGGGAGATTCCATTCTCGGAGGCTCTTGTCTGGGAGGCTCTTGTCTGGGAGGCTCTGCGCGGCGAATATCCCGTGGCTGCTCCTGCTGAGGCTGCGTCTGTACCGCCTGCTGCGGAGCCTGACCGCCTATATAATCAAAATAGGACGTTGCCCCACTGAAATTGCCTGCGGGCTGCTGATTGTCATTTGACTGGTTCAAATTCTCGTTATCGTACATAAAATCCCTCTTTTCCTGATTGGATATAATTCCTTAAATCCAATTCCAAACAAACTACAATTTTAACTGACAGACTCAGTATAAATACAAATTGTGTTCAATTTGTGATAAGAAAATGAAACAAATATTAAATCCCTGTATTCTCTTACTCAACCGTCACCGACTTCGCCAGATTTCTGGGCTTATCCACGTCACAGCCACGAGCCAGCGCAACATAATATGCAAAAAGCTGCAAGGGAATAATCGCCAGTGAATTGGCAAACCATCTGTTGGTCTCCGGCAGATATACCACATAATCCGCAGCCTTCTCGATAGCCTTGTTGCCCTCGTTTGTCACCGCCATAACGAAGGCACCTCGAGCCTTTACCTCCACGATATTGCTGATGGTCTTAGCAAACAAGTCTTCCTGAGTGGACACTGCCACCACCAAAGTACCGTCTTCAATCAGAGAGATGGTACCATGCTTTAACTCTCCTGCCGCATAGGCCTCGGAATGAACATAGGAAATTTCCTTGAGCTTTAAGGAACCCTCCAATGAAATTGCATGGTCAATACCACGTCCGATAAAGAAGATGTCTCTTGCACCTACATAACGGTTGGCAAAGTGCTGAATTTTCTCCTTCTGCGCCAGAAGCATCTCCACCTGATCCGGCAGACAGCGCAGGTCAGACAAAAGTCCTGCAAAGGCAGAGTCCTCTAACAAGCCTCTTGCTTTAGCCATCTTCATAGCCAACATATAGACTGCCACAAGCTGTGCGCTGTAAGCCTTAGTAGTCGCCACCGCAATCTCAGGGCCTGCCCATGTGTACATAACGCTGTCGGCCTCTCTTGCAATGGAACTTCCCACCACATTCACAATTCCAAGCACCTTAAAACCGCGGGCCTTGGACTCTCTCAACGCAGCCAGAGTATCTGCGGTCTCACCGGACTGGCTGATGACAATGACCATGGCACCTTCCTCTAGAATGGGATTGCGATAACGGAACTCGCTGGCCACATCCACCTCCACGGGAATACGTGCAAGACCTTCCATGACATATTTGGCGGTAACGCCTGCATGATATGCCGAGCCACAAGCCACAATATGAATCTTGCGAATCGCTCTTATCTCCTCATCGGACATATTCAATTCTTCAATTACAATGTCATTGTCATGAATGCGGGGAGAAATGGTATCTGTGATTGTCTTAGGCTGCTCATACATTTCCTTCAGCATAAAATGCTCATATCCGGCCTTTTCCGCTGCATCTGCATCCCAGTCAATATTGACGGACTCCTTGCTTACTTCCTCCTCATCCACAGAATAGAACTGCAAGCTGTCCGCCTTAAGACAGGCAACCTCCTGATTGTCCATATAATAAACCGTTCTGGTATATTTCAAAATCGCGGGAACATCCGAAGCAATAAAGCATCCACTGTCATTTTGTCCCACAATCAAGGGACTGTCCTTTCTTGCCGCATAGAGTTCTCCCGGAAAATCTGCAAACATGATTCCCAGTGCATAGGACCCCTCCACACGGTGAAGCACCTTGGTCACAGCCTCAAGGGGATTGCCCTTATAATAATAGTCCAAAAGCTTGGCAAGAATCTCTGTATCCGTCTCAGATACAAATTCATAGCCCTTTTTCTCAAGCTTTTTCTTGAGAGGGATATAATTCTCAATAATACCGTTATGCACCACAGCAATGGTACCCTGCTTGTTGGTATGAGGATGCGCATTCAGGTCACTGGGCGCACCATGGGTTGCCCATCTGGTATGTCCGATACCGGAAAATCCGGGCATCGTCTCTCCGCCATGGGTGAGATGCTCCAGTACAGCCAGACGACCTGCCGCCTTCTCTGTGTGAATGCGTTCACCATCAAAAACAGCCACACCCGCAGAATCATAGCCTCGATACTCCAACTTGGCAAGTCCGTCCAAAATGATGGGTGCCGCCTGCTTATTACCAATATAACCTACAATACCACACATATTAATTCCTCCAATTTGCTATTTTTTCCAATAATTCGGGCTGGCCGTACAGGCAAGTACTGCCCTGTGGGGCAGCTTCTTATAATGCTTTCCCAGAAGATAACCCGCATATTTCCAACAACATTGCAGATAAAAGTACGGAAGCTTTCTCTGCAAGTGGTTCTTTTTAAGATATGCTGTAGCAGCCTTCACCATGCGCTTACCCTCGGATTCCGATTTGATATCCGCAAAAATTTCAGGATGTTGCGCCTGAGATACTCCCAAGTCAAAATTCCTGTGAAACTGCTGTCTGCAATTGTAATTGTGCGAATGAATCACCTGTGCCTGCGCTGCATAGGCAATGCGATAGCCTGCCTTCACCGCACCTGCCGCATAAATCATATCCTCGTTAAAAATCGTCCGACGGATAAATCCACCCTGTTTGTCATAAATATCCCGCCGATAGGCAGCACATACATTGGAACAAAAATAGGTCTTAATCCCCAATCTCTGCAAATCCCCCTGAGATTTGACACAGGCTTGCTCAGGATAATTAAACTGTCTGCTGAACTGTTCCAGTACACTGCTCCTATCATCCGCCAACTGTCGGGCATAGGACACTGCCACATCGTCCTTCAAAGGCTCTATAAGCTTTTCTATCAGATATTTATCTGCCGGAACCGCATCCTGCGTCATCATTACAAAAATTGGTGCCTTTGATTTCGACACACCTCTCCGCCTTGTACCGCCATGGTCAAATTCTCTCTTGGATAAGTGAAAAACCTCCACATTGCGATACCGCTTGGCAAAATCAGTACCGTAAACCAGTCTCGTGAAATATTTTTCCTCTGTATTAAACAACAGAATCCGATTAACAGAAACGGTCTGTTCCTGTAACTTATCTAACAGTGTAAATAACTCTTTCCCCGGCTTGTACAGCGGGATAATAATGTCAATTTCCATGATGTCACTCCTTGTTTTCCTACCTCATTATACTGGAAACCTAAGTACCACACAAGTATAAAGGTGCAAAAAAATAGAAGGGAGCCTGCTGATTTTGCCAAGCTCCCTTGCTTTCGTCGATATTAGCGATTAATGTAGGATGAGGTATCTGTCTTAATCTGAGCACCGCACTCCTTAACGGTATCAGAAACAGTGTAATTCTCTTCCTCAAACAAGAACTCATGAAGCCATACTACATTACTCTCCAAATCTTTGGGAATAACACAGCTTCCCTTTGCACCGATATTGCCGGTGGTACGCATGGACTCCGCAGGGAAGCCTGCCTCGTCTGCAATACGATAGTTGTTGATATTTCCTACCAGCTCCAACAAATCCTTGCTGTCCATACTGGTATAAACTTCGTCAATTACTTTATTGAAAATAGCGGTCAAGGTAGCTGCATCTGTCTTCTTAGCCTGCTCCTCAATTGCCTTAAGAACCTCTCTCTGGTTAGCCGCACGGTCAAAGTCACCACCGGGAAGGTCATAACGGATACGGCAGTAAGCAGTAGCCTGCAAACCATTGAGCTTCTGATATCCGGTCTCCTTAACAGGAGTGTAACCGCCCAGATTCAAATCCTTGTTAATGGTAATCTGATAGTTGTTAATATGCTTTAACTCATTCTTGTCTACATCGATGTAGATGCCACCCAAACCGTCAACCAAATCGATAAGGCTCTGATAGTTAACAGTAACGAAATTGGTAATATCCATGTCAAGGTTCATGTTGAGCATCTTAATTGCCTGCTCAGCACCACCGCCTGCATAAGCATGGTTACATTTGTTGTAAGTATCAGTACCCAGATTCATATAAGTATCACGATATACGCTGACAAGCTTGATATCACCGGTATCCATATTGATACTTGCAATCATAATACTATCGCTTCGGCTGCCCTTGTAAAGACCGTTGGTGGTAATTGCATCTACACCAAACAAAGCTACGTTCATATATCCGGTATCCACAATCTCTCCGGGCTTCAACTCTGTGGTCTCATCCCCCGCCTCTACATTGACGGAAGCACTGGGAAGTACGTCACTGGGATTAATCTCTACTACCTGAGGTCCCTCCCCCCCCTGTGTCATTACGAGGAATAAAATTGCCAACATAATCAGAATCAAAAAAATCTCGATTGCAAAAATAATCACCTTACTCTTGCTCTTAGATGCCTTCTTCGCACCTGCATTACCATTGTAGTTCTCTGCCATAACCCACTTTTCTCCTTCATCTGCATTAATATGCGTTTTTGTTGATAAATCCTGTAAAGAACGTCAGGAATATTATTTTCACATCAAAACCTAAAGTCCAGTTCTCGATGTAATAAATATCATATTCAATTCGCTTGCGAATGGAAGTATCTCCTCGCAAACCATTCACCTGTGCCCAACCGGTAAGTCCCGGACGCACCTGATGTTTTACCATATAACGTGGAATCTCCTCTTTAAACTTCTCAACAAAATGAGGTCTCTCCGGTCTGGGACCAACCAGACTCATATCCCCTTTTAAAATATTGAAAAGCTGCGGTAATTCATCCAGACTGGTTCGTCTAAGCACTTTGCCCACCCCTGTAACTCTGGGGTCATTTTTGACGGTCCAAGCCTTCTTTTCTTTATTTGGTGCCTGTTGTTCCATACTGCGGAACTTATACATATAAAAAGGCTTATTGTGAAGTCCCACTCGCTCCTGCTTGAAAATCACAGGTCCGGGGCTGCTTAACTTCACAGCCAATGCACACAACAGCATCACCGGCGACAACAGAATTATGCCAAACAATGAGCCTAAAATATCCACCGCCCGTTTTACCAACATATTACCAGTGTTGGTCAGGGGTACATAACGGATATTGATTACCGGCAATCCCATCAGATCCTCTGTATAAGGTCTGGTAGGTATCAGACTGTTATAGTCCGGTATAAACTTGGTATGAACACCCGATTTCTCACATACATTTACAATATGTCCTAAGTGATCATAATCCTTCAAAGAAAGAGTAATTGCAATTTCGTCCAGTTTGTTCTCAGGAAGAATAATCTCCAGATTGCCCAGACTCCCCAGAACCTTCACACCCTTGTAGATGGTTCCTGCCGGAATATGGTCATCCAGTACACCACACACTACATAACCCCATTGGGGATTGTCATGCAGACGGTCAATGTACTCCTCCGTGGCTCTGGAATACCCTACAAGCAAAATGTGTTTCAGATTATATCCCTTACTGCGCATAGTCTGAAGACTCTTGCGCAGAACCAGTCGCAGACAGCTTGTCAGGAAAATGTTTAGCATATAGAAAAACATAATCACTGAACGGGAGTAGTTAATCTCCTTGACTACCATGTACAAAATGATAATCATGGCTGCCAGTCCTATGGTATTGGCCTGTACAATACTGTATATCTCGAACCTGCGCCGCACCGTGCGCTTGGGTGTGTATACACCGCACTGATAATACAGCAACACAAAGCCCGGCACAATAAAGGGCAATAATTCCAGATAATCCTTGGCAGGAAGAACACCCGGTCCGGGTCCGTCATTCAATATATAAAATTTTAAAAAATAGGCAAACATAAAGGAAACAGCAATTATCGCTGCATCCAATACGACCAGCAATCTGTTAAATACCTTCTGATTGTCTTTAATCATACGCACCACCCGGTATCCTTCAACAATGCTCTACACCTATGGTGTAATTTTACAGGAATGCCCCTGTTATCGTCAACTTAAGTATTTATGAAGCCAATTCTTAAGATTTCATAAGAATTGGCTTCGATAATTTGTTCTATATAGTATTTACAGTTTTACAATAAAAATTAAGGTTGAAAATAAACATAAGAAAATCCAAGACTGTCGGTCTGTATATAGTACTACAGCCGCCAAATAACTGTATCATCCTCAGCGTAAATCACGCTGGGAGCCGTATCCGGGGATATCTCCAACAAAGTGCCGATGGGATATGCACTGTTGTTGTCATTCTGCAATACATTCTTGATACGGAATGCAAAGGCTGAAAATTCCCGATAGAGAGATGTACCCTCGATTTTGCCGTTGTCTGTCTCATAAATTGTGTCAATGGTACCACCAAGCACCAATGACTCATGAGTCCACTCCAACTTAATATATGTACCATTCGGATACTGACTGATTACCTTAATCATGTCATCCATTTAAGAAACACCTCCCATATTAGGTCTGGCAGGCACAATATACGCACCCTCCTCCGAATAATGGATAACACCAATCTTCGTCTCACGTTTGGTGCGTCCGTCACTGTCTACATACTGTCCAATCACTTGACCAAAGTCAACCTTCTCCTTATTGGTTCCGATAAAATCACCTGTTCCGGCTTTCTCTTCCAACATCTTCTGCAAAGCATTGGCATCTCTGAAAATAATACTTCTCAGATTTCCGTTTGTACGCGCCATCTCATAGGCATTACGCCCGGGCATGTGCTTGTTCTGCTTCTCTGTGTTAAGTCTTACCTGAAAACCTCTGACTGTACGGTAATTACTGGAAGAACCGCTTGCTAAACTCTGTCGGTTAGCAGCGTTAATCTGCTCGTAGGATGTAGGCTGATGCTTTGCAGGTCTCTTTTCCCTTATCTTTTGGAATAAAATTTTGACCAACGCAACTACAACAAAAAGAAGTGCAGCTCCTATCAATATAATAACAATTGCCTCTTTCATAAATTCTAATTTATCCATCGAAACACCTCCCAAACTACAGTATGCACGATATGGCTGTCAAATGCAATCGGCAAATGTCATTAAATTTTATATAAAAATTTAAACAAATTGACATATAATTGGAGCTGTATGGACAAATAGTGCGGCAAGTTGCGCATCTGAAACTTCACTTTATGAGAACGTCCTTCCTCAGAAAAACACCTCTTCAACCCGGTTCCTATTCCCTTCAAATAAGTTGCCCCCATTCCCTTGCGCACAAAAAAAAGCCACTTGACAAAAAAACCCGCAAACAAAAAGGGCAGGTTCCAAAGCAACTGCACGAAAGGCATATTCTTATAGATAACATAAATATTATTGGCTGAGGACAATTTGGTCTTAAACTCATTGTATCGGGAACCTGTGGAAGCACTACCGTAATGAAGCACCTCTGCCTTTGGTTCGTAAATATTGTGGTATCCATGGATTTGAGCGCGATACCCCAAATCCAAATCCTCCAGATAGGCAAAATGCAACTCATCAAAAAGACCAATTTGCTCTAAAATACTTCGTCTGTAAATTACTGCACCACCGCAGGAAGAAAAGATGCGCGCAGGTTTATCATAATGTACCGCAGGTCTGCCCTTCCCTCTGGCAAAAGCCCAACCCATGACATTATAGCGGTCTCCTGCCCCATCCAGCAAATCCGGGCGATCCCACATCAACATTCGTGCACTGACTGAGAAAATTCGTTTATCCTTCTCAATTGCCTGATATAAAGATTTAATAAATCCCGATTTAACTTTTGTATCGTTATTGAGCAGAATAATATAGGGAGCATCTGTGGCTTGAATTCCTACATTTACCGCATGACAAAAGCCTGTATTTTGATTAAGACAAATCACCTCAGCCTGAGGGAACAACTCCCTCGCCTGCTCCACGCTTCCGTCACCTGACGCATTGTCTACAATGACCACTTGAAAATCCGGCGTTCCCTCCTCCTGAGCATAGAGAGACTCCAGACAGGTTTTGAGATACTTTATGCCGTTGTAGTTCGGAATAACAACTGTAATTTTATTCATATTCTCTCCTGCACCAAAGGATACGATAACCCTCCCTGCGAACAGCCTCGCACAATTTTATACTCAATTCCCTGTAATTTGTATTTTCCGGTAAGATAGTGGCGTCGAATGCAGTACCACCGCTTTTTGCTTTATAAGTAACACCTGTTATTTCCTTGAACAAATCCTGTAATTCTTCTCTCACAGCCATATTTCGGATATCCACTGCGTCCGCATCCTGCGTTAACACGGCCCTGTTCAGATAACCACTGAAGCCTGCCGGAAGTCCCTCATAAAAAACCTTACCCGTCTTGTCCATGCGTCCGCCCACAATTTTGCCACTCTTAAAAACAGGCCCACCTATTATACCAATATCTTTTCTCGCAGCAAAAATGTCCGCAGGATATTCTGCTTTGTAAAAACCTACATGCTTTAAGTTCACAGCCTGACCCGGAATCTTGTTTACGTCCATAAAATCCTGCAAGGCACGTCTTCCTGCCTCATAAGCATATTCCTTGCTGCGGGGATTCTCTGCTGTGGAGGAAGCATGACACCTCCAATGGTAGAGAACCTTTGACACATGACCAATCAATTTTTCCTTCTCAGGATTGGTCGGAATCCCAAGCTCTGTCACAGCCCGGAGCACTAAATCATAATCCTGTGCACCGTCATAGGCCGGTCGGAATCCAAGCTTTTGCATCAGTTCCCGCCTCATCACCATAAAATGACAGATGTAATTATTGCTCAATATTAAATCATAATTAAAGTTTTCTTTGTGGTTTGGTTCATAATATTCTGTGGCATCACCATTACATTTATCCTCATCGGAATAAATCAGGTGAAGTTCCTGTCCTTTTACCCCGGCTTGTCGAATTGCCTCCGCTATCTCAAACAAAGCATCCGGAGTTAATATATCATCATGGTCCAAAAGACCGATATAATTCATTTTTACATAAGGAAGGGCTGCGTTGGTATTGGCTGAAATGCCGTCGTTGGAGGGAAGGTGGACATAGCGGATTGCACCATAACCGATTGACTGGTCACCTATATTTTCAACGCAGGGAAAACCCTTCACAACCTCCCAAACGCTGTCATCCTCTGTGGCATCCGCAAAAATCACTTCCCAGTAAGGATAGCTTTGAGCCAGTATGCTCTCTATCAATTCCTTCAAAAACTCCGGCTTGGTACGATAGAGAGGCACCACGATACTGAAATCAATCCCCTCAAAGCTGCCTTCTCCCACTCTCTTCTCTGCTGTCAGACGTTGCTTGGCAAGCAGTCCCTTAGCAGGTTCCTCGTATACATAAGGAGCTTCCTTGGCCTGCGCCAACCGCTCCCTCACTGCATACCATGTATTTTTCAGACCGTTGCGCTGAAGATAATATATGGTTTTTTTGAAATTTGCCGAATTCAACGCACCCATGTCATTTCTCCTGTTCCCTTGCCTCATATTTTATAATTCTTTTTGGGTTTTCAATTTCTAAAATTCTGTTTTTTATCTATATATCATATCTATAATCGTATTTCCAATACTCATAGTGGCCTCATCCAATGATTTGCCACACATCTTAGCTCTGATTTTGCCATTTACCGCCAAGAATAATGTATATGTTCCATCTTCCTCCACATAAACACTATTCACACAGTCCTTACCGTTTACTTCGGCAAAATACTGATCAACAAGCACCAAATCTCCGGTGCTATAATTGGGAATATGTTGCAGCATCTTCACAATACTTTCCTTCAATGGCTGCAATTTTGCCGCATCCACATCTATTCTACAAGCATTCAGCGCTGCCTCTTCTTCAAACTTCTCATCTTCAGTTTCCCGAAAATATGACCACCAACCACCCCCCGGCCTGTATTTTGACCAAAGTGCTTTACAATAGGGACATTTGTATACACTGCCCAAAGGTACTTCTCTGTAATGAGTCAGATACATCCGCATTTCTTTCAGTTCACTGCCCACAGTATATTGAGCGCAGTCACATGCACTGGCATCACCACTTGCTCCACGCCCTATTTGCTGTTCTATCATGAAATGTAAAGCAGAATAAAACCACTTTAACTCCATTAAGTCAACACATCCTCCAAAGGGTATATGCTCAGGATTCCTATAAACCACTTCTTTTATTAACTTATCATTTTCATAAACACGAATGGCCTGAAAAACACCATCCAGAACAATCTGGTCTGAACCACATATATATTTATCCGGTAAACACTCAAATTTTGTAATTAGACTGTTTACAAAATCTGCATCAAGTGTTTTGATACCACATACAATCTTTCCTTCCCCGTTCTTTGCTTGCACAGAATCACGAAAAGGATACATAAAAATGTCTTTTCCATACACACAGTCATGAATTATCGGCTTCGCATACAGAATTTTATATCCTGCATCATCTCTATAGATTTTGGCATAATAGGTCTGGTAATTGTGGGAGGGTATTGCATATATATCGCAGATTAGCCCCTTTTCAGGCACACTTAACATGCATTCTGACATTGCATTATTCGCCAAGTCTATATCATGTAAATATTCCATGTAACACCTGTTATTCAATCCTTTTATTATATCTTCCACACCTATGCATACCTCTTATTTCGGAATTTTTCCGTATTTAGAAAATGTTTCATATAAAACCTCTATTGAACTTCCGCATATTTACGATGCTCTTCCCAATCTGCCTTTGACAATACTTTAAAATCCAATAAATTAATCTCTTTATCCATGTTTTCCGTATAACCCCAAGAAAAACCTGCTAAAAAAAGCAACTTATTACCATTCATTCTGGATGGTACATCAACCAAATAGGAATAAGCAGTCCAAACAACTTTTTCATTTCCATTCAGATTATTACAAGGAGCATCAAATAATTCCGCAGGATAACCAAGCGCAAAATACGGTAATCCATGACTTCTCATTTCTTCTGAAACATCCAAATCGTATATAACATTCGTTTTTAGCTCGCCGTTTACTGTATTGTATTCTTCTCTCTTAATAATTTGAATCCAACCACAATATCTTTCATAGCCATTCAAATTCATATTTTCAAAAAAAGCATGTAACATTGGATACCCAACACAACAATTAGCATCAAAGGGTAATTTTAACGCATTAAACCCTGACTCAACTGCATTTTTCATTTTATCATATTCAACCACTAAAACATTTTCTTTTTCATGTAATGTAAAAGGAATGGAATATTTCACAAACATTTCTCCTGTAAAATACTTTCTTTTTTCGGCTTTATAGGATAAAATTTGTCCAAATAGTTCATTTTATCCTACAAAACAAGCAGTTTAGAGTACTTTTAACCATCTGTTATTTGCAAAAATAGGATAACTATCGATAAATTCGTCCTTCTTATCCTATTTTTCGCATACTACTCAGGTATATACTCTCATTTAAGCGTTCATTTCTCAGATAAGTTTTTTAATAATACAATTTTTATCCTATTTCCCATCTGTAGCAAAGGATTTTTCCTTGTAAAACCATAAAATATTAGGATAAAAACCATGACCTATGGATATTTTATCCTAAAATCCAATAAACCGAATGGAATAAATAAACAATTAAACTAGTTGAACGAATAATACCTTGTCTATGCAAGGAAACAGCAAATCCCTCTGCACATTACAATGCAAAGAGGATTCGCTGCTTCCGTAAATCCAATATTTCAGCGTCTGTACGCTATCATCCTAAAACCATGCACCGGGACATTCTTGCTTAGCCCCTTACAAAAGTGCCTTAATTGCCTCAGTAAGCTTCTCATTCTTGGCAACTGCATCCTCAAGACTCTCGCCCTTTACGCCCATGTAGAATTTCAGCTTGGGCTCGGTACCGGAGGGACGTGCACAACACCAGTTGTTATCGGGAAGCTCGAAGTAGAGCACATTGGACTTGGGCAGTCCGGTGGAAGTCTTCTCGCCGGTCTCCATATCCAGAATCACATCCTCCTGATAGTCGCGGAATTTCAGAACCTTCCACTCACCAAGCTCCTTGGGAGGATTGGTGCGAAGCTTGTTCATAATCTCAGTAATCTGCTTTGCACCCTCGATACCCTTCAAGGTAATGGTGTACTGGGTCTCCTTGAAGTAACCATACTTCTCGTACAACTCAAGCATCATATCCCAGAGGCTCTTGCCCTGCTTCTTGCAGTAAGCAGCAACCTCACAAAGGCTCATTACAGCCACGATTGCATCCTTATCTCTTGCATGAGTACCTACCAGACATCCATAGGACTCCTCAAGACCAAATACATAATTGTTGCTTCCGGTCTGCTCGAAGAGCTTAATCTGCTCACCGATAAACTTAAATCCGGTCAATACCTCAATGAGCTTCACGCCATAGCTCTCAGCGATGGGGAAGGTCATGTTGGTGGTAACGATAGTAGTAACCATTGCAGGATTTGCAGGCATGGTACCCTTCGCAGCATGCTCTCTCAGAACATACTCCGCAATGAGCATACCGGACATATTGCCGCTAAATGCCACATATTCTCCGGTCTTCAAATCCTTGGCATATACGCCCAGACGGTCTGCATCGGGGTCAGTAGCCAGAACGATATCTGCATCCTTCTCCTTTGCCAGATTCAAAGCATAGGTAAATGCCTTGGGATCCTCAGGGTTGGGATATTCCAATGTGGTAAAGTTGGGATCAGGATTCTCCTGCTCAGGAACCACATATACATTCTTAAAGCCAAGCTCAGACAAAACACGCTGTACAGGCTTATTACCGGTACCGCAAAGAGGTGTGTATACAATCTTGATATCGTCAGCCATCTCAGCGATTACATCGGGATGAATAATCTGCTTCTTCAATGCCACCATGTAAGCATCGTCGATTTCCTTGCCAATCTCCTGATAGAGGCCTGCCTTGATTGCCTCCTCCTTATCCATGGTCTTCATGGTATGATAATCCTTGATTGCAAGAACCTCAGTAATAATCTCTTTATCCTTGGGTGCGGTTACCTGTGCGCCGTCCTCCCAGTAAACCTTGTAACCGTTGTACTCAGGGGGATTGTGGCTTGCAGTTACCATAATACCTGCAGTACAACCAAGCTCACGCAGTGCGAAGGAAAGCTCGGGAGTAGGTCTCAACTCACCAAAAATGTAAGCCTTAATGCCGTTTGCAGCCAGACACAGTGCTGCAACCTCAGCGAACTCAGTGGACATGCGACGGTTGTCATAAGAAATGGCAACGCCCTTTGCCTGTGTGCCCTGCTTCAAAATGAAATTAGCCAGACCCTGAGTAGCCTTGCGCACGGTATAAATATTCATACGGTTGGTACCTGCACCGATGATACCACGCATACCGCCGGTACCAAACTCCAACTCCTTGTAGAAACGCTCCTCAATCTCAGCAGCATCATCCTTGATAGCCGCCAGTTCATCCTTGGTTGCCTGATCAAAATAAGCATCCTCAGACCAGAACTTGTATTCCTCCATATAACCCATCTGTATGTCCTCCTCTATTTTATTGGCATAGCCGATTTAGCCTGTCGGGCATCCGTTCTAAAAACGGCCTGTAGGACACCTCCGACAACCTATACTATATCTATTTTACCATACTTTTTATATTATGGGAATGATTTTTTGCGATTAAGAGAGGAACGAAAATGATTTTAATTCAGTCCAAAAACAAAGACAACTGTCCATCCCACACCACCAAACTCTTCATGTCCGCAGCATCCTTAACATTCTCATAGGGCTGAATTCTGTCACACAATATGGGAGAGCCTCCTTACCATATGCTGTTAAGGTAAACTGAAAATAATAACAATATTCCCCCAGCTCCTCAAGCCTTGGAATCATAGGGATTGGATTCTTGGTCCAAAAAACAATACAATCTACAATATCCGGAGACAGCAGGAGCCGAAGAGGCTGATTGTTCATCGGATTCCACACAATCAAAAAGCCTTCTTTGATGCGATTCATAAACCATTCCGAATAGAAGGCCGGGATATCCGTTCTTCTGCTTGCGCTGATAATCATAGGCTCCTCCTGTTTATTTATTAAAAATTACTTGATACACAAGACTCTGGGGGTCTATACAGAAAAATCCAGTTGTGAGACCCGAAAACAATCAAAATCATATGGGAATTTCGCACAAAATAGCCCCTTTCGGGTCTATATACAAAAAACTTTATCTGAGACCCGCAAAAATCAATTTTCCCGGGTCTCACCAAGTATTTTTTTCCTTATATACCCAAACGGAGCTATATTATTCTAAAAAGCCGTGGAAAATCCTACATTTTCGGGTCTCACGGAGCAGAAAATTTGTATAGACCCGATTGACTATAATCCAACTTGCTTTTCTCAAACTTTCCCCTGCCCATTCACATTCAACGAAAAATCACTTCTATCCAAAGAAAAATTAGGATTGTAATAGGGGTCTCCCGCCTCCAGCACTGCCTTCCACTTCTCACGGAACTGCGCAGACTCCCGATTATAACGCTCCGCCTTCTCTCCATTGTCATCCAAACCTCTGGAAACAGACTCATGATGGAATAACTCCGCAAAGGGAGTAAACACATTCAAAAGCCCCTTTTCCCGAAGTTTCAAACACAAGTCCACATCATTTAAGGAAATAGCAAAGCCCTCTTCCAGACCACCCACGGCCTCGAACAGGCTCTTTTTCACCATGAGGCAGGCACCTGTCACGGCACTGACATTCTGGGCATAACAAAGACGTCCCATATAACCCAGATTTTGTCTGGACTGCTTGTAATGGGTGTGTCCTGCCGTACGATGAGCACCGAGACCAATCACCACACCTGCATGCTGAATGGTGCGGTCACCATAGTAAAGCTTGGCTCCCACAGCACCCACATCCTCTCTCTGGGCATACATCAGAAGCTCCTCCATCCAGTTGACGGTAATTACCTCTGTGTCGTTATTTAAGAGCAAAATATAGTCGCCAGAGGAATATTTTGCTCCCAGATTGTTCACGGCAGAGTAATTGAAAGCACCCTCAAACCGTACCACGGAAATCTTGCCGTCGGGACTGGTACACACGGCCTTTCCTGACATCGGATATTCACACTCCAAAAGCTCGCCGTAATACTTGAAAACTTCTTCCGTTTCGCTGTTGTTTTCCACAATAATAATCTCGTAATTATCATAGGTAGACTTCTCACGGATGGAGGTTACACAACGACGCAAATCCTCCACATGGTCCTTATTCGGAATAACAATACTAATCTTGGGCGTACCGATAATTTCATATCGGATACGGAAAATGGTCTCAAAGGCGCGGGTTCCCGAAATCTGGAAATGGTCATAGCCATGTCCCCGCAAATGCTCCGCCACAGCTCCCTTGGCCGCCGCAATGGCGTAGGGCTTGGCGTCAATACCGGAGGCCACACTGCCTGCATGGCTGCGCCAGTAGTACATCAGCTTAGGCACGTGGACGATACACTTGGCATTATCCGTCAGACGAAGAATCATATCATGATCCTGACTGCCGTCAAATTTAGTGCGGAACAACTCGCCACCGTCAAGAAGACTCCTCGCAAACACGCTGAAATGGCAGATATAATTGTTGGCACGGAGATTGTCCGGTGCATAGTCCGGCTTAAAGTGCATGGTCAGCATCTTGTTGATGTCCGTACCCTTAAAGGTGGTCTCATCACAGTAAATATAGTCTGCGCCCTTCTCGTTAATGGCCTTTACATATTCATAAAGTACGGAAGGATGCAAAATATCATCCTGATCAAAAAGGCCGATATATTCGCCGGTTGCAAGCTCCAGACAGGCGTTGGTATTGCCGGAGATACCCATATTTTTCTCAAGCTTCTTATAGACAATGCGCCCGCCTGACTTTTCTACATATTCCTTGCAGATTTCACCCATATAGGCATGCTCGTCATCGGAGCCATCCGCCAGACAAAGCTCCCAGTTCTGATAAGTCTGGTTCATAACGGATTCCAACATCTCAATCTGAAATTCCCGCTTATTGTTCCAGAGAGGCACCAGAATACTGATTTTTACCATGCGGGGGAACACAGTCTCCCGCTCAAGCTTTGCCCGCTCCTCATCAGGAAAACTGTCCGTGCCGTAGCTTTTCATGACAGCACGCTCTCTCTTTTTATAGTCAAGCTTGTGAAAAATTCCACGAATACCGCCGCAATTACGCACTCTGTCAAGCTGTCTGATAAACCAGTGCATCAGATTTCTCAAGGGCTTTGACAGCTTCCACAGGGGATTATTCTTAATGCGGTTCAGCTTCCAGTTCAATTCCTCATTGGCAGACTCCAAATCCGCAATGCGAGCTGCAAGCTCCGCGCACTTTAAATGTTCCCTCTGATACTCCTCCTGCCAGGAAATCTCTGTATTTGAGTCTGTCGCTTTATTTACTTCTTCCTTTATCTTGTCTGTCATACTTCCACCATCCGATTACTCCAATTGATTAAACCCATGCCATTCACACGGTTTTTCGCCATCACTCCCAGAAGATAGCTTCCGGCAGGCAATACGCCTTCCTCCCATTCCAACCAGAAGCCACAAAGTCCCACGTTGGTCTGATCCGGCATATTTTCTATTAAATCCGGTCGATATTGTCCCTGCAAATCCAGTCCGTGACAGCCGCCCTCAGAATCCTTAAGCAAAAGCTTCCAATCATAGCAAGCATTGTCATCTCCCAAAACCACGCTCCATCCGGTCAGCGTCATAAGCTCCTCTTTACGCAAAACGGACTCTGCCCGCACCATAAGACAGGCATCCTCACGGCACTTCAAAAGCTCCTGCTCCTCCACCGGTACAAAGCCCTTATCTGCCCCTTTTTCCACAGTCTGTACCATGTTTTTTCCACTCTCAAAACAGGGACGAATCCTCGTATCCAACCCCTCTCTATTCAAGTAAACAGAATAGTAGGGGTCTGTACCTTCAAGCTTCGGATGTCTCTTGTAAAGCTTCTCCCGCTCCTTAAGCAGTCTTGCAAGCTTCTCGGGTGCCTCGTCATCCCCCCTGCTGAAAGACTCGTCATGATAAGCAAACCAATCACACTCACAGACATTTTCATATCCGTGCTCAAATAAACTATAACACAAATCCACATCATTAAAGGCCACCGCCAATTCCTCAGCAAAGCCCCCAATCTCTGTGAACTTACTTTTCTCTACCATCAGACAGGCCGCTGTCACTGCAAGCATATTATGCCGCCCTCTGTTTCTGCCCAGATAATACTCCTGATTATCCTTACAGAATTGCAGCTTGTGTACCGGACCCATGGGAAGATTGGTAATTCCTGCGTGCTGAATACGCCTGTCCTCATCCTCCTCACAAGGATATACAAGCTTAAGTCCCACCGCTCCTGCAAAGGGTCTTGTGGCCAAGGCTGTCATTCTCTCCAAAGTTCCTTTCTGCGCCAAAGTCACATCATCATTTAAGAATAAAAGAACCTCCCCCGAGGATTTCTTCACGCCCAGATTACACATTTTAGAAAAGTTAAAGTCCTGTGCATCATAATGATACAAAATGCGCTTACAGGCGGTGCTGCCTGCCTGCCTGAAACGATGCAGCACCGCCTCTATCTGACGACGATTTTCCGGTCGGGAGCCATTATCCACCACAATAATTTCATATTTTATCCCGGAGGTATCCTCCAAAATACTTCCGATACATTGCTTCAAAAGATAGGGATTATCCTTAGAGGGAATGATAACGGACAACAAACCGTCAAATTTTTCCCCAAAATGCTCCGGCTTTGTTCCTTTATAGGACATCCAAAGGCTTCGGTCAGCCTCACTCTCATTGTGAAATAAAATTCGGGGAATATGAACAATCCGTTCTCTGTCCATGCCGCCCTCATAGCCCCCTGCCAGTTCCACAGTCTGCATTACTAACTTGTGACATTCTTCCTTCGAGCTCAATTCACAATCTGCCAACTCCCATTTCTTCAAAAGCTCGGGGGACTGCTCTGCCAGCCATGATTTACGCACGGCTGCCACACCACCGAAGTAAAATTGCTGTTCCAACAAATCCGGAGACCAGTCCGGTTTAAAGAGGGGAGACATACGCTCCTGTCCCTTAACCCATACATCCTCATCCCCATAAATAAGCACCGCCTTGGGACAGCGGGAAAACCAGAGCCCAATCCACTTATGGGCATTCTCAGACAACCGTCCTTTGGGATTAAATATCACCAGATATTTTTCCTCCTCATCGGCAACAGAAGCAGAAGCATACCCTGCCTCCTCTCCTGCAATCCAAGCATGATAGGAGCAAAGTCTGCCTGCAAGCTCTTTTTGGTAGCGCGTGTTATTTTTATTTACAAGTGCTGTTTTGATGAGCTTTTTTAATCCCATTCTTATCCCTCTGCATCCAAAACTTAAATCTTAAATTAACTTTTTTACTGATTCCGCCATATCCTGAGCCATGGCAATAGGTATTCTCACAATCTCCATGCGGACAAACAAAGTATTCTCCGCTTTTCGCTCCAACAACTGCAAATCTATATTGATATTAGGGTCCGTAGTCGGGAAAACAATACTTGGCTGATACGCCTCTCCCTCCTGCTTGGCAGGCTTACAGATTCGCCCGTTTACCAAGAGAACCTTCCGCTTCTCCAAGGGAACCCGCTCCCCATTAAAGGTCATCTCCAGAATCTTCACCATACAGGAATCAAATGCCGGGTCTATGCGCAACAGATGTACATTGCCGTCCACCGCAAGCTCCATCTCAATCAACTGCTCGCCCTGATAAGCTTCCCGCACAAAATAGGACTCCTCCTCCTTGCAGCCTTCCCCCTTATCCTCATAAATCTGAACACAATTCACAGACTCAGAATCCTGATATTTGTCAATCCACTTCTGAGGCACCATGCAACGATAACCGATGTTGTCACGCATCTGGGCCATAGACATGCGATTGCCGGTGACAAATTTCTGGAAATCCATCTCCTGCTCTCTATAGTTCTCCGCATCCGCCTGCGTAATCTCAAGCTCTGTTAATATCAAATCAAGATTTAACTTGTTCCGTTTTTCATCCTCTAACAGATAGCAATAAATTGCCCTAAAAGCCACTTCCTTGGTATCAATGGGCTTTCCAAAGGTCCACTCATAATCAATCAGCGTCCAGTGTTCCCCATCTACCAGAATATTGGAGAAAATCAAATCAAAATCTGCCACCTCATAGCTTGCATTGTAGCCGATACGCTCCACATATTCCATGAAATACTTGTGGAAACCATCTAAGTCTTCCTCATCCAGACACTTGTCCATCAGTTCTGAAAGAGGTACCCCCTCCACAAAGTCAAACTCCGCATACAGCACAGCTTCCTCATCCACCAAGGTACAATGGTTAATGGACAGATTGCCACCCTCATACTTCTTCACCAACTGCTCATAGGCATAAGCCATGCCCCTCACATGGTCTGCCGCAGCCTCCGTCAAAGGATACTTGCGCACATATTTCCTGCCGCTCTCATCCTCCCCGATTTCCGTGCGGATGGCATACTCTGCTGCCCTGTCATTAGAATATTTGGTATACTCCACGTCAAAACCTTCTCCCAACACCGCCACATAGGAATTGGCAAACACAGAAAACAAGCCTTCCTCCGTCACTCCGTCAAAGGCTGCCTTCTCCGAGAACAGAAGCATCCTGTCTCTGTCAAAATTCCGCAGATTATTGGTCAGTTCACCCTTTCCGGGCTGATGAGCGTCACTGTAAAGAGTGGTCATAAACTTATAATCCGGATAGGGATAATAAAAATGATATTCCTCCACCCCACAGGTTTCAAAAATCTGTTCCAAACCCTTGCGCCCAAAGGTTCTCACACCGCCTCCGGCCTCATAATTCTCTATTCCCGAAAAATAGGTTCCCAAATGATCTTCCTTACAGCCTGCAAAATACTTCATACCATATTTATTTTCAATGGCAATGATGATTCTTCCGCCCTTTTTCAAATGGGGCATAAGAATCCTCAGGAAATCTGCATAGGGCGTACTTCCGCCGATATAACTTTTCCCATACTCAAATACACCAATGAGACAGATAAAATCATAATCCCTGGGCAAATCCGGCTCGATATCCTTAAAATTCCCCACATGAATGGTTACATTATCACACTCCGCATGGCGATAGGCATTAATTGTGCTGCGCTTTTTGGACAAATCCACACAGGTTACGCTTCCCGCCTTCCGGGCCAGAGCCCCGGTAATGGCACCACATCCGCTACCTACCTCAAGCACCTTGGCGTCCTTACTCATGGGAATCCATTCCACAATGTTCTCTCTCAAGGGTGAAAGGTGATACAGAATGGGCCAGCTTGCGCGTTCTTCAATCACTCCGGCATACTCCACAGGAGACATGTCACGCACAATCTGTAAAATTTCATCCTCTACCGCACCATCGCAATAAAAATCTTCCCCCGGATACTTTGAATAATCCAGTGTCACTTTTCCGATTTTTTCCATATTATTCATCCTTTACCGTCACTACAGAATCCATATCATAATAACCCACGGTATTCTTGTCCGACACCACCGTAATATTCAACGCATCATACAGACGATGATATACCTCAAAGGTATCTCCATTATAGCCTGTCACGCCAAAAGACAAAAGATACTCTCCCCCTTGGAGGCTCATCTTTTGTGTAAAGGTCACATTCTTTACCTGACCAGGCTTTGCAGGCTCCAAAAAAGCCTTCTCTATCATGGAATTGGTACCGGTAATCTCCGTACCCTGCACATTTTTCACTGAAAAGGCAAAAATCGGTGCCGGTAAGGTATCCGTAAACCGCACCTTCATATGCACAGTAAACTCCGCACCCTTGATAACCGCTGTGGTCCGCACACCACTGTCATCCGTGAGATAATACTCCACAATCTCCGCCTGCTTGGTGCCGTATTCTAACGCCTTGGGATTTAAACCTTCCGCTGCCCTTTGAAGTTTGGAGTCCTCCAACAGATTCTCCTCGCCCTCCTCAGGAAGCTCATACTGCCCCACCAACACACGCTTGTAGGCATCAATCATCTCCTTGGCACTGCCCTCGCCCAAGAGATTTCCCTTATTTAACAGAAATACTCTGTCACAATATTTACTGATACTACTCAAATCATGGCTTACAAAAATGATGGTCTTACCCATCTCCTTAAATTCTTCAAACTTGTGGTAGCATTTGGCCTGAAAGAACACATCACCCACAGACAAGGCCTCATCCACTATGAGAATCTCCGGCTCAATGTTAATGGCCACCGCAAAAGCCAGTCGCACAAACATACCACTGGAATAGGTCTTGGCAGGCTGATAGACATAATCCCCGATATCTGCAAACTCCAAAATTGCCGGAAGCTTCTCATCAATCTCCTTCTCGGAAAATCCCATCATGGTACCGTTGAGATACACATTCTCAATACCATTATATTCCATATTAAATCCGGCTCCCAACTCCAAAAGTGCAGAGATTCGGCCATCCACCACAACCTCGCCCTCCGTAGGATTAAGAACACCTGTTATTATTTTCAAAATTGTGGACTTACCGGAGCCGTTGGTGCCAATAATACCGACAGTCTCCCCCCGGCGAATATCCATACTCACACCATTCAACGCATAATGAACCTTGTGAGACTTCTTTCCCAGTCCCAAAGCCTCTTTCACACGATCCTGAGGCTTGTCATATAATTTATAGATTTTGCGCACGTCTTTTACCGCAATCGCAATTTCATCCTTGTTTATCATAATTTCCGCCTTGTTCTGTTTTATTATGGGCATTTCAAAATGACCGTTTCCTTGTCATACCATGTCGCCAGAGCCTCGTTGGACTCATCCTCGGGATTGTCGCTCAAATCCCCCATACAGAGAAACCAAGGTTTCCATTGATAGGGCTGCAACACAACATTCTCCGCCTCACTCTCCAAAAGCTTCACACGGCCCAGATATTCCTGATAAAAATTATAAGCCTCTCCTGTATGTATATAATAGTATGCCCCATAGGAGGAAAAGCTTCCCGCCTGATTGGGCTCTGTATGGAATACCATTAGTGCAGCCACACCGACCAGCACATACCACCACCATCTTCCCATCTGTCCCTGATACTGCCTCATCCGACCTGCAATCCAACCGCACCAATAGACCAGATTGAGTATCAAAAGAAGCTGCCATGTCAACTTTACTGCATTTAAAGTTCTGTCAAGCCCCTCATGTCCCAATGAATACAGACTGGGGGTAAATCCTGTGGCGTAAAGACACAGAGACCACAAACTTACCAAACCCGGCAACCGAAATTCAAAGGAACTTCTTTTTACCATATGCCAGATTATGGGGGTCATCACAGCCAGAAAAAGCACTGTCATCCATCCGGTAAACTCCCATGCGTACTCTGCCCCCTCCTTAAAAGAGTTCAGTACCGCTTCCACCGGAGTCATACCCCATCCCGCAAAATTCTCAGCACGCTTGTCATTTCCCGGCGCTGAAACATTCATATAGAATCCGCCAAGATAAGCTCCTAGTGCCGGAAGCAGACAATATGCCCGCTCACGCTTTTTCCAAAAGCCCAACACCACAATACTGAGCAATACCAAAAGCCCTTGCAGAGAAGTAACCAGATTTCCACCTGCTGTTATAAATGCTACAATCATGACAGCAACGGTAAATACATATTTTTTCCAACATTTTTCCGTATAAAAAATCCTCACGGCAAAGGTCACAAGCAGCATAAAGAAGCTGTGTATACCTACATAATGAACTCCGCCGTTGTACCAATAAAAGCCCTCTTGCGCCGTGTGAATCATCACAATTGTGAACGCGGCACTTACCACCGCAATCCCGAGGGCATGCTGCCTGTCCGCCTTTAAAACCACACGCAAAAGATTGTATACCAACAATCCTACACAAATCGTCAGAAACAAAATCAGAAAAAGAGGACCGAACTGATAATATTCCTCTCCCCAGATTCCGGGCATTAATACCATAAAAAATATGGAACTGTAGGTTCCCTGCCACGCATGCCAGGAAATCCGTATACATTCCCAGGCTCCCTTTAGAGCATTCCATATGGTGGAGGACTTCTCCATGGCTGTCAGTGCATAGCGGCCATAGGTATAGTCATCATACCAAGGGACGGAGTACTGAGTCAGGCGAAGCAGGGGAAGCAGTAGGGCTGCCAAAGCAAACACTGATGTACAGGTATATACCATGGGCGAGGGTCGCCATCCTGCCAGTTTTTTTATTTTGTCTTTCATTATGTGCCCCCTCTTACAATACATCTGCAAAGTGTACTTTGAGGCGTTTGAAAATTAGGGCACCTATGCCGAATAGTACTACGGTTACTATCCAGAAGTACATAGTGGAGAAGAAGTCTTCAAAGAACCATTGTTGTTCGTAGATGGCACTGCGGTAGCCGCCTACAATGTAAACTAAGGGATTTAGTTTTAACAGGCTGACGAAACGGCTGTCGGTGAGGGTGTTGATGTCCCAGAGAATAGGAGTTGCCCACATGCCGATTTGCAGTGCTATGTTAATAATTTGAGCAAGGTCTTTGAAAAAGACTACTACGGCGCAGGTGGTATAGCACAGTGCCAGTACGAAAATGAACAGGCAGGCACTGTAGTAAACCAACTGAATGGTGTAAATACCGGGATAATAGCCATATATTGCAGCAACGATTAGAAGTACACATACGAAAAATACATGGATAAAGGTCGCTGCAATAATTTTGATAAGAGGCAGGATGCTGATTTTGAAGACAACCTTTTTTACGAGGTAGTCGTACTCACGGAGAGCATTGGTTCCATGGTTTAAAGCTTCGCTAAAGAAAAACCAAGGCACCAGTCCCGCTG
This sequence comes from Acetatifactor sp., assembly GCA_045543175.1. GTDB lineage: Bacteria > Bacillota > Clostridia > Lachnospirales > Lachnospiraceae > Acetatifactor. The sequence continues at coordinate 31,624 of JAZQMG010000023.1, forward strand.
TCAGAAACAGCACAAACGGCACATCTGCCGCCGTCCGGCTGGCATTGCCGCCCATGATGACATCAAACACAATATAATACATTCCCACCGTTACCACAGGCTGAGCCATGGCCCAGAAGGCACCCAGATAAGAGCCTGCATAACGCTTCTTAAAATCATTCTTTGCAAGCTTCCAAATCAAGTGTCTGCTCTGCCAAAGTTCCACCGGAAGTACCACAAATTTCTCATACCATTTCACAAAAATAATACAGGATACCAGAATCACGCCAACGGAAATACCCTTTTTCAGCAGTTCCTCCTGTGGGTCTGCCCCCGGATTGTTGTGCAGCAGAATAACCGCTGCCAGTGCCGCAGCCAGCACCACAAAGACACTAACCACAGCCTTTTTATTGATTTTCATAAATCGACTTACCTCACTTGCTCTCCAGATATTCCTTCAGGCCGCCCCACTGGGTATCTCTCTCAGACAAAAGCAACTGCATATCCTCAGCAATAGGCCATTCCACACCGATTTCAGGGTCATCATAACGAAGTCCGCCCTCATCACCGGGATGATAATAGTCGGAGCACTTATAAGCAAACTCTGCATAATCGGACAATACCAAAAATCCATGAGCAAAATTCTTAGGAACAAAAAACTGCTTCTTGTTCTCCTCAGACAAAACCACACCAAACCACTTACCAAAGGTAGGAGAGCCCTCTCTCAAATCTACTGCCACATCAAACACTTCACCCTTGATCACACGCACCAGCTTGTCCTGCGGAAACTCCTTCTGAAAATGCAGTCCCCTCAAAACTCCTCTGGTGGAGGCAGACTGATTATCCTGCACAAATACCTGCGGAATGCCTGCTGCCTTATAATCCTCATACTGATATGTCTCCATAAAATACCCTCTGGCATCGCCAAACACCTTGGGAGTAATAATTTTTAGTCCTTCAATTTCACATGTTTCTACTGTTATCTGTCCCATTTTTTATCCTTTCATTCCTTTACTCATACATAATATTCATATCTACATTGCCCTCGATACCGTCAATTCTACCCTTGGAGCTGTACTGCCACATGCGGTAATACCCCTGATACAAAGGCACACTGCGGTACTCTGCAAGCCATATGTAGTAATCCTCTAATTTGTCCGTATGAAGGTTGTTATTGTACCAATTGCGGCTGGCGTAAATTCCCGCCTCATACCCCGCATTCTCAATGGTGCGGCAGAAAGCCTCGCAGACAAGAGTTCTGGTATCCGCGTCCAATTTGTCTGCACGTCCGTTACCGCCTGCACCCTCCGTATCAATAAAAATCGGATAGGTAATATCGTATTCCTGCACCCAGCGAAGCACTGCAGAAGCCTCCTCCACAGCCTCCACCTCATTAGTTGCCTGAGTAAAAAAGTACACACCAACCGGAATGCCGGACTTGGCAGCCCCCTTCATATTGGCATCAAAATAAATATCCTGCACCAGACTTCCTGTGACAGAACCCCGGTATCCTGCACGGACAATGGCAAATTCCACCCCGGCATTCTTAACCTTATCCCAGTCGATATCACCATTCCACTTGGAGACATCAATACCGGCCTTACTCTTGCCTGTAAAGGATTTCAAATCCGTCATTTCCGTGGCATCTGCATCCGCCAAAGCATCACGCACGCCGCTATCCTCGGCCTTGGCATCCACCTCATCCTCTGTCTTGATAAGCAGAGAAATGTCGTCAATTGCCAGATATTCAACCTTTTCCTTTACCTTCACCCGGGTACTGCCCGTGGGCACCTTATACCCTTCGATAGGTCTAAGCTGCACAGCATATTCCCCGGCAGTCAAATCTCCGATATAAATAATTCCATCCTTGTCCAAGTCCTTATAAGAGCCCTCCTCATTGGAAGCCAAAGCATCCCCTACCTCCTGCTGACTCTTGGAAGTCTTGTCCAGTTCCACATAAAAACTCTCACCTTCTACGGGTAAGCCCTCGTTATTTACCACCTGAATACGCAAATCCTTCTCCACAGAGGTCACCACTAAGGACAATCTGTTGGTCATATCCTTGGCAGCCTCCAACACCTGATTGTACTCCGGGTCAAAAAAGCCCTCATCTTGCTCAAAGGCCTTTAAATCACTTCCTATCTGAGCCCTATCTGGTACTGTATTTTCAATATTTTCCTCTGTCTCACTCACCGCTGCAGTTGACTCCTGATCGTGAGGGGCTTTTTGCGGCCTCTTCCTGCCCGTGTCCTGATTGGTCCAAAACACAGATAAAGACACCACCAGAATCGCCGCCAAACTGGAAAGAATTGCTGTTCTTCTCAATTTAGAGTCCATTTGCTACCTCTACCAGATATTGTCCATAATTGGTCTTCATCAAAGGCTCTGCAAGAGCAAGGAGCTGCTCTCTGTCAATAAAGCCTTTCTTGTACGCAATCTCCTCGATACAGGAGATGTAAAGTCCCTGCCTCTTCTGGAATGCCGCCACAAAATCTGCCGCATCCAAAAGTGCGTCATGATTACCTGTGTCAAGCCATGCAAAACCACGACCCAACTGTTCTACCATCAGCGTGCCACGCTCCAGATACTCGTTATTAATACTGGTAATCTCTATCTCTCCACGGGCGGACGGCTTTACATTCTTGGCAATCTCCACCACATCATTGTCATAAAAATACAAACCCGGCACCGCAAAGTTGGACTTGGGCTTCTCAGGTTTCTCCTCAATGGACAAAGCCTTACCGTTCTCATCAAACTCCACTACGCCGTACTCTCTGGGGTCTCTCACATAATATCCAAAAATCGTAGCACCCTTCTCTCTGGAAGCCGCCTCAGCAAGCACCTTGGAAAAGCTTCTTCCATAGAAAATATTATCTCCCAGAACCAGTGCCACTCTGTCCTTACCAATAAACTCCTCTCCAATGATAAAAGCATCCGCAAGGCCTCTGGGACTCTCCTGTACCGCATAGGAAAGCTCCATACCCAACTGATGTCCATCCCCCAAAAGCTCCTCAAACACAGGAAGGTCTCTGGGTGTGGAAATAATCAGTACCTCTCTGATTCCCGCCAACATCAGCGTTGACAGGGGATAATAAATCATGGGTTTGTCATACACCGGCATGATTTGCTTGGAAATTGCCTTGGTCAAGGGATACAATCTTGTTCCTGAACCGCCGGCCAAAATAATACCTTTCATTCGTCTCTCCTCCATTAAAATCGTCCTAAAATCTCTTATATGATAAAAGCAAAGATAGACTTTTCCGGAATGATACCCCGAAAAAGTCTTTAATCTCTGTACCAGATGTATCTTTATTTACTGCCGTACATATCATCATAATATTTCTGATAGTCGCCGCTGGTTACATTTTTCATCCATTCCTCATGCTCAAAGAACCACGCAATAGTCTTTTTGATTCCCTCCTTGAACATGGTCTCCGGCTCCCAGCCAATCTCAGCCTTAATCTTGTCGGGAGCAATGGCATATCTGCGGTCATGGCCCTTACGGTCCTCCACATAGGTGATTAACTCCTCATTTACAAGAGTCTTTCTGGGGTCACCCTCAGGAAGCATCTCCTGCAAGGTATCCAGAATAATATGCAAAATCTCAATATTCTGCTTCTCATTATGTCCGCCGATATTGTAGGTCTCAAACAGTCTTCCCTGCTCCTGTACCATGTCAATTGCCTTGGCATGATCCTCTACAAACAACCAGTCGCGGACATTCTTACCGTCACCATATACAGGAAGCTTTTTGCCCTGCAATGCATTGTTAATCATCAAAGGAATAAACTTCTCGGGGAACTGATACGGTCCGTAGTTATTGGAGCAGTTGGTGATATTAGCAGGGAACTTATAGGTATCCATATAAGCCTTCACCAACATATCAGAGCTTGCCTTACTTGCGGAATAAGGGCTGTGAGGGTCATAGGGTGAGGTCTCATAGAAAAATGCGTTCTCATCCTCGGGAAGACTTCCGTATACCTCATCCGTGGATACATGAAGGAACTTCTTACCCTCCTTAAAGCTTCCGTCAGGAAGCTCCCTTGCTGCCTTCGCACAGTTGAGCATTACCGCCGTTCCCAGTACATTGGTCTGTACAAAAACCTCGGGATTCTTAATACTTCTGTCCACATGACTCTCCGCAGCAAAATGCACTACTCTGTCAATATCATTCTCAGCAAAAATCTTGCTGATAGCCTCCTTGTCACAGATATCCGCTCTCACAAAGGAATAATTTTCGCGGTTCTCCACATCCTTCAGATTCTCCAGATTACCTGCATAGGTAAGCACATCCACATTGATAATACGAATCTCATTATCATACTTTTTAAACATATAATGGATGTAATTGGAGCCAATAAATCCTGCCCCTCCTGTTACCAGATACGTTCTCATTTTATTCTCCTTTATTCTTTATTTGATCAAGCTGCCCTGACATCACCAGATAACGCTGAGCCAGAGACCATCCTGAAATATACAGAAGTCCCTCTTCCATACTACTCCACTTACGATGTCTTTGAATCAATTCAAAAAACACCAACATTTTAGGGCCCGTAGCCGGACTAACTTTAACCGCCACAAAATTTTCAGTCCCCTGACGTGACAGTTCCTCATAAACAAAAGGATGTGTATCTTCCAGCGGACGAACCACATTTTTGACCAGAACACCCTTTTGATCAAACAATGCCGCTGCATCCTCCTGCTCCCAGAAAGCCATATTTTCTAAAGGCTCGGGAACCTCCCCATTTAACGTCGTTCTCTTGACGCTATGCAGAAGCTTATAACCCTCACCCTCATAAATTGACATACGGTCAATATTATACGTCTGTATAAACCGTTGTACACCGGCATCAAAAAGCTCCGGGTTGTCCACACCCAATCCTTCCATAATATCCACTACCGCACCACAGGATTGCGTCATTGTCATAGGCATACGCTTTTCAGCGTTTTCGCCCGCCATGTCAAAATTCGCATGAAGCTCCGGCTTATAAGTAATAATTCTGTTTTTGCCCTTATCCTTTGCAATATACAGACATTTATCCGCAATCTTAAATAATTCCTCATAAGAAGTTGCATGATCCGGACAGGTTGCCAATCCAATAGAAAGGGTGACCTCCATACCGCTGAGCCGCTCCGCACAGCTCCACATAATATTCTTTCGGACTGTTTTAAAAATTTTAATAAAATCATCTGCGTCGATTACCTTATCCGTCACAACCATAAATTCATCGCCGCCAAAGCGTCCTACATATCCCCGATTGCCGAGAGTTGTCTTAATAATCTCTGCAACCTTCGCTATGACTTCATCACCCACAATATGTCCAAAGGTATCGTTAATATTCTTGAAATCATCAATATCCATTACTGAGAGAAGAATCTTACCCTTGGAGGTAGCTACAAGCTCCATGGCCAATTCTTTGATTGCCCTCTTGTTGTATACACCTGTGGCATTATCAAAGGCATGAGGCCCCATATAGTACTTATCATTCTTCTTAATCTCTCCGGTGACCTTGACTGTGCCCGCTGCCATTTCCCGGGTATTATCCACATACACAACACCGCCATTGATGTGCATATAGCCACAATCCAGACCAAACAATTCACCGTCCAGTTCCAATTCCATAGTCTCTGCAAAATTTTTGAGATATTCCTGCAAGCTTTCAAATTCCGCCTTTTGTTTAAAGGTATAATCTTCACTCGCAGAAATTTTAGCCGCCAATTCAGAGAGAACCCCATTAAAACGTCGGATTGCCCTGTTATTTACATACTCAAAAATAGTCAATTCATCATTTAAATAAAGATACTCGAAATACAACTCATCACTATGTGACATGAATTTTCTATACTTTAACAGCTTTGTATAGTCAGATTCATAACGATGGTGAATACGCATAATATCCAGTATATTTATGTCGACAAAACGGAAACCATCCTGCTCTCTTCCATTATACTTGAACACTCCATACATATAACGGTAGCTGCCATCATCACACAGCAGACGAAACAGCAGTCGCTGCGATCCTTCCTCCAAAAGCTGTAATGCATCACCGACACACTCTGCATCCTCAGGATGCACCAGCTTAGTGAACGGACGTGCTGAATTTGAGCCCACGTATCGATAAAAAGACTCGTCTGCATCCACAACCGTATACCCCTTCTGCAAGGTAGCCCTGCATCGATAAATGGGAGCCTTATTATCTTCTTTTGAATAATACTGTGTAATATTCATACGCCTTCTCCTTGTTTATTTGTAACCCTTGTTAGCTACTAATACCCCAAATAGCTGAGATTCATATCAACATTGCCGCTGATACCGCTTACTCTTCCGGTACATTTATACTGCCACAAATCATATCTTCCCGTATATGTAGGTGCTGCCGCGTACTGCGCAAGCCAGATTTTGTAAGCACCCAACTGACCGGGATCAATCATGCTCTCAAGCCAGGTCTTATTGGCATAGATACCTGCCGTGTAACCACCCGAGCGGATTGTCTCACAGAACGCTTTGCACACAGCCGTTCTCGCCGACTTGCTCAGTCCATCCGCACGTCCCTTATTGCCTGCGGCACCGCTGTACTCTACATCCAGGAAAATCGGGTAAGAAATCTTATAATTCTTCACCGCATCCAACACAAAGGATGCCTCTTCAACCGCTTCCACCTCATCGACTGCCTGACTAAAGAAATATACACCAACCTTCAGACCTGCGGAGGTCGCCCCCTTGATATTTCGTTCAAAGGTCGGGTCAATAACCAGAGAACCCTGTGTATATCCGCGGTATCCGCAGCGGATAATCACATAGGAAACACCTGAATTTTTAACCGCATTCCAGTCGATGGTGCCATTGTGCTTGGATACATCAATACCCATGGTGCCTGAACCGGTCATAAGTACACCGTCACTGTCAAAGGTATATTTGGCACCCTGTATTACCTGTTCTCCTGTTACCTTCTTGCCATGCTTGTCAAAGAAGTAAACCTTACCATCCAAGGTCTGCCAACCGGTATACTTGGTCTCTCCCTTCTTAAAGAACTTCACATCTTCTTTATAATAATCTGCGTATACAGCCTCTCTATAGGCATCATTTTCCTGAACATACAACTGATTACCGTCATTGTCCTTCAACTTACCGGAACCATCATTCTTGGGGTGCTCCATAACAGTCACTGCACAGGTTGCAGAAACCTTATCATCACCCAGCTTAGCCGTTACCTTAACAGTTGTTGTACCGACTCCCTCTCCGGTAATGATAACAGACTTCCCATCAAGCTCCACCGTAGCCACCGCTTCATCAGAGGATTTCACCGACAATTCAGCATCCTCGTCTGCCGTAACACTAAGCGTTGCAGTCTCCCCTTTATAAACAGTCGCCTCCTTCTTGTCCAAGCTGATGGAGCCTTTCTTGTTTACAGTAACCTTAACCTCAACAGGGGGCGCGACCTCTATGTCATTCTCCTCATAATAGGCTTCCACAGTAATGACCGTCTGACCATCACTCACTGCCGTAATCGTAATCTTACCTGATTTACTTACAGAGGCCTCTGCAATTCCCGTATCCGCACTGGACACCTTATATACGACCGACTTATCCTCCGGCACCTCACTAACCGATGCCTGTACGGTTTTCTCTTCCTTCTCAGCAAGGGAAACTGACGTTTTATCCACAGATAAAACCGCATTCGCCTTGACTTCCTCTCCGATTACAGTAACCTCACAGGTAGCCTTGTAATCTACTTCCTTCCCATCCTCAAGGTTGGTAACGGTATATGTAATGGTCGCTGTTCCCACAGCAACAGGATTCACAAGTCCCTCCATATCCACTTCTGCAACAGAAGTATCACTGCTGGTCCAACTCTCGGCAACCACCTCCGGCATATCCGAATAGGTTCCCTCCAGTGCCACACTACCGCCACCAAGCTTCAACTCCAGAACAGTTTTATCAAGCTTTACCTCTGCCGCCATACGTGCAAACGTACCACTCTTTGTCAGGGTTGCCGGATCTGTAATCTTACTCTTGGGTACCTCGATATAGGTGTTTGTCACCTGTGTGCTTTCCACCCATTCCACAGTATCCTCCAGACGGGATTCCTCCTCCATATCCGGCTTCTTCTGTTCCTCCTGGGAAACATCTATCTGAGACTCATCCTTTACCTCATCAGAGACATCCACCTTCTGGTATGCAATATCCTTTCTGACCTCCGCACTTACAGTGCTTCCGGGAATTGCATAACCGGCATATTTGTCACCGCTCAAATCATTCACATCCAGTTTGTAGTTACCGGGAGTAATACCCTTCTTGTGAATGATACCGTCCATATCATCATCAGACCAAGTCTGCGCCTTACCGTCAGGATCCGTTACACTTACCGTAAAGGGAACATTTGCAATCAGCTTCTCGCTGCTTTTGTTCACAAATTTAATCTTCAAATCCTTCTGTACGGAAACAGTTTTTAAGGCAACCGTCACATTCTTGTTATAGTCAGCCTCGCCATAATCCTTTTCTTCCTCCTGCTGTGACTGCTGCTCTGCCTTATTTCTGACAGCCTCACTCAGTGCCAGCAAGCCCTCGTCTCCGACAATATCGATGCCGTCCAACTGGGTTCCCACCGATGCAAACACCTTTGTCTGATCAGAACCTGCACCGCTTTTTACAAATGCCACCAGAGTGACTACAGCCAGAAGTACTACACACACACCTGTAGCCAACATAACCTTGTCCATGGAAGACATGCGGAAGAACCATGCAAACAAACCCTTCTCGTCATCATCATCCTCATAATACTCATCAGCATACAATTCATCCTCGTATATGATGTCATCCTCATATACTACATCATCCTCATATACTGCATCGCCCTCGTATACAGTGCCATCTTCATATACGACATCGTCCTCGTATACAGTACCATCTTCATATACTGCATCGTCCTCGTATACGGTACCATCCTCATATACTACATCATCCTCGTATACAGTGCCATCTTCATATACTACATCGTCCTCGTATACAGTGCCATCTTCATATACTACATCATCCTCGTATACAGTGCCATCTTCATATACTACATCATCCTCGTATACTACACCATCTTCATATACGACATCGTCTTCATATACCAAATCATCCTCATAGGATACTACATCCTCGTAATCGGCATCCTCTTCATAATACCCATCCTCCGCCTCCAGTGCAGCGGCATCCTGAAGCTCCTCATCCCAGTCCTCGGGCTCATCATCCCAATCGTCCCAGTTATTGCCCATATTCTTAATGCTGTCCAGCAATTTGCCCATCTTTTTATCCTTTTCTGTCATACATATATTCCGTTATATTATACCATTCTCTCCCCACCACTTCAAGCAAATCTCCCATTTATTCAGAATTTCTTAAATATTCTTGAATATTATGGACTTTTATTTTCCAAAATAGTAAAATAAACCCAATTCATGTCTCAACCAAAAGGAAAGGAACTACACCAATGAAACGTTTTATCAATGTTCACACAATACTGCTGTTGGTTTTTGTATTGACTGTATGCGGCCTTGTATATCGATTTTTTAACTGGGGACAACGTGTTGATTTGAGTCAATTAGATTTTTCTGAGGAAGAACGCCCCGACAATCTGGACATGTTCCTGCCCCTTGTGGACGAGGACGGCAACATCATAAGAGACGAGGATGACGAGACCACCATTGTATGCTTCGGCAACGCTCCCTTCGCCGACGACAGAGGTAGCTCCGACAATCTCGCCAGCATGATAGCCGAAAAGACCGGTGCAACCGTTTACAACTGCTCCGTCAGCGGAAGCTTTCTGGCTGCGGAAAATTACACCTTAGACCCCTCCTATCGTCCCATGGACGCATACAATTTCTACTGGCTGGCACAGCTTGCCACCAAGACACCTATTTATTTCAGACATGAGCAGGCCTCCGATGCCATGCGTGACAAGACTCCCCCCGAGGCGCAGGAGGTATATGATACCCTCTGGAATCTGGACTTTTCCGAGGTGGATGTGATTGCCATCATGTATGATGCCAGCGATTACTATGCCGGTCATGAAATGTACAGCGACACCAATGATACAGACATTCAGCAGTTCACAGGCAACATGGAAGCCGGAATTGAGCTGATTCAGAACGCCTATCCTTGGATTCGCATTATTGTCATGTCTCCCACCTATGCCTATGCAGTAAATGAAGATGGCAAATATATCAGCAGTGACCAATACACCTATGGTTGGGATGTTTTGTCCACCTATGCAATCAAACAGCAGGAATCATGTTCCCGCAGAAGTGTAACCTTTATCGACCACATCTACGGCACCATCACAGAGGACAATGCCAAGGACTATTTGATTGACAATGTCCACTTAAACGTAGCCGGAAGAGAACTTGTAGCCGACCGTTTTGTAGATGCCCTCTACTACTACGATGAGTAAAATAACGTCTAAAACGTTATCATTTCTGCATTTCTGAAAACAAGATAACCATCTGTTTCCACAAACAATTCATAGCCTGCCTCCGGCAGGCTTCCTTTTATTTCTTTATCGGCAGGCAAAATAATATAAATACAGCCATAGGTGCGGGCAAGAGACCCCAACACCGACGCATCTGCCACCTCGCTCTCCATGGCATCACAAAGTTCATGCTGTACTGCCCATTCATTCCACCCCTCCGCCAGAATCTCACGTCCATAGGGCATACACACCACCGGAGAATATTGCCGCACATACTGAATCATCTCCAAGGGAAATACCGCTGTCACCTCTCTGCCGGGCAACTCTATGGCATCGCAGATATGCACTACACTGTCCGGTATATGATAGGAATTTTCCGCCTTGGTAAAATAGACATTACCGTAAATATAGCTGCCTGACACAATTGCCAAAAGCACAGCTCCCACAGCCCAGAGTCTCCGCTTTCTCCCCGACAGTCTGCCCCCTATGGACACACAGGTATAGGCAATCACCACCGTCACCGGAAGTAACCAGAGAATTCTGTAATAAATTTCGTCTCCCATATATGCTGTGAGCAGACCGGCAAACAACGGATTAAAAAACAGCAACAGCATAATTACAGGAACATAAACCAAAAGAATCCTAAGCTGCTTTCTCTCCTCCTTGAAATACAAATAAACCAAGGAGAGCAAAAACCAGATTACAACCAGACCCGTTCCCATATATTCGCGAAACAACTCAATTGCGTGGTTCATTTTCTACGTTCCTTTCACCCATCAATTCACCGCATAAATCAACAGATAACACATACAGGGCACACAGCTTAGTGCCAAGGGTATAAGTACCCTCCAATTACGGTAACATATAGCCCCGCAAAGGCCTGTCACTGCCACCATCAGACTCAAAAGAAAAGCCCCCATGGTACTGCACAGGCACCCTGTCAGCATCACACTGCACAAAAGCACCCAGAAAGTTCCTCTTACCTTCTTCCCTTCCTGAAGCTTGTCCAAAAGTAACAACATCAAATACAAAAGCATGGGCAGTACAATGCTTCCCAGTGCCGCCTTACCCTGACGGCTTCTGGCCAACATAAAATGCTCCACCGTGTAAAAGGAATAGTCCCCAAACAAAACCAAAACTTCCGTCAAAATCAAGAAAGGAGCCAACAGTTTTTCCCTGCCTGCAAACAGCCTCTTGCCCAACAGATAAAAGATTCCGTAGGTCATGGGAATCAACATAAGGGGTACCGCCACATGAGCCACGGATGCTACCCTGATACCGCTGACTCTCGCCAAAAAGGCAATCCAGATGGGCAAAGGTGCCAGACCATGACGAATATCCACCTGCGCACTGCCACCCGTGTAGGGAAGCTTGCGATACATAGTCTCCGCATCCTCCGTGATAGTGGAAACCGCCACATAATAAGCATCATCACCGTCTCCATAGGCAAGGCGTACCGCCTGCACCAACTGAAACAGCAAAAGTCCGGCAAAAACAAGCCACCACAAATTTATCCTTTTATCAGTGGATGACGAGACAATAGCAGGCTTCCTTCGCCCCTTCAACCACAGTGCCACGCCCAAAACAGCCACCAAAACAGACGCCGCACCAAAGACCGTCACCACAAGGCGAAACTCCTTTTCCATCAGCACAAAGGGCACACAAACCAACTGAAACAATGCCCAGAGAAGCATCTGACCGCCTATCCATCCAAAGATAAGACCCTCGCCCTTTCTACCTGTTATGTCCGCACTACTCAGACAACAACCCACTGCCACAGGAAGGCCAAACATCACAAACGCCAATATTAAAATTTGTACAATCAAAGGCATATTTTCCATGTCAACTCCCTGTTATCTGCGCTCTACCAGCAAAAGGCTGTCCCCATAGGGGGCACCGTTATCCATCAGAACATCGGACACATACAGTCCGTATTTTTCTTCCAAAAGTTCCCCTACAGCTTCCCTGTCCAGTCCGGCCTTCACCAGCACCACCGCCTTGGAAAGTGCGGTCACAGACTCCGTTTCCTCCCTGTCTGCCAACTCCTCCCGAGTTACCAGCAACGTCTTCTCATATTCTGTAAACTCTAACAGATTCTCATAGTATCCAACACCCTGATAGACGCAGATACAAGGATACTCCCCATATTCCTCCGCCAGTTGTCTCTGGGCATTATAGCCGATATAAAGATAATCACTCTCGTGCATCAGCACACCCACAAGCTGTCCGCAAAGCAACACACCTGCAAGCACCGGAACCACTATGGCAGCTATCTTCTCCTTATCCAATCGTCTGCCCAAGACAACGATTTCCCTGCACACTACCACCGTCACCGCCAAGGTTACAAGAGGAAACAGCGGCATAATATAGCGGTCTACCAGATAGGGAGACATTCTGGAGGCAAGGAAAAAATACCCCACAACAGGTATCCACAAAAGTCCCTGTAACCCCGGCGCAGACTGCTCCGTATTCTTCGCATTCGTTTTATCTTCTTTACGCCCACTTATCCAAGCTGCCACACACAGTATGACAAGCACCGGCAACAACCAATAAAGACAACCTGTTTTCTCCAATAAAATCCGTCCAAAAGCGAGGATTCTGCTGCCATATCCCGCAAAGCCCGCCGAAAGATTCTCCAATGCTTCCACCCCTCTTCCACTGGAAAACACATCGGAAACAGCAAAGGGAAATATTCCAACCCCCAGCACCGCCGCAATCACCATGGAGCGGATATAACACACAAGCTCCTTTCTGCGCTTCTGACACCACAGAAGTACCGCAGTCACTGCTGCAAGAATCAGACAATAAAACAGGAAAAAATACTGGGTCCAGAAACCAAGCACCGTCATCAGAATCAAAAGCTTATTATTCTTTGTAAAATCACTGCCACCCAGAGCAGAACTATAAAGCTTACGCACATGCACCGCCAGAGAAACCACACACCACAGAGTCACCAGAGCATACATACGAATCAGAAGTGTAGTGGAGACCGCCCCTGCGGACAAACCGAAAAGTGCCGCCGCCAAAAGACCTGCATACCTGCCCCACTCTGAAAATCCCCAAAGTTTCATAAACCAACGGCCAAGGCACATTAACAGTACCATAATACCCAACACTGCCGCCAAATTAATTACACACCCCATAAGAGGCGTAGCCTCCCCCCGGAAAAGAGAAGAAATGGTATGAAGCAGCATAAAATGTAAAGGGGGATGGTTATCATCCTTCACATTAAAATACACGGACAGATAAGAAAATCCGTCTTCTTCACCCACCGTAATATAATCCTCAAAATCCTGCCTCTCAATCCATACAGGCTCCTCATACACATCTGCCTCATAGGACAAAAGCTTACTGGCACCACGATTTTTAAGAACATCCTGCACCGTATCCACCAGATTGCCCAAGGTCTCTCCGAGATTTTGCCCACGCAGTTCATTTTCTACAAATTTTGCCAGACGTCCCTGAGGCTGTGTAGACACAATCCACGGATTAAACTCCGCATTTGCCAGTTCAAAACTGAGAAGCTCGTCCATGTGAAAGCCCTGCTTGTCGCTGACATTACCCAAAAGTAACACCATACACAACAACAGCACCAACAATTCCGGAAGATATGAAGTTAAACGCGTCCGCTTCTGTCCGTTCATTATATCCCTCACCTTATCTCATACACCCAAATTCGGTAATAACTGTCTTCTGTCTCAAAGGGCTCCTCGTGAAGCCTCACAAGTCCCAATTCTTCCGCATTGGCAATATAGGCCGCCGAGAACAGATAATCTCCCCCAAGCCTTTGAAGTGCCTCTGTATCCAGTTCCAGATGCGAGAAGTAAAATCCATTTTTCTCGATTGTGTAGTAGCCGGGACATTCCGAGCCAAAAAGATAACAACGATTGCCCCAGTTATCAAAATAGTCCTGCAAATAAGCACTCTCCTGTAAGGCAGGAGCAATCACCTCACGAAAGGCATGCTTGTATTCCAAAGAATAATTATTGGAATATCCGTCCAAGCAATAAAAACCGTGATACAACGCCGCCGCAGGATCGATTCCAAGACTGACCACACGATACTGAGACTGGTCAAGTCCTGTGTACTGCGCCATAAAATCTTTTACCTGCTCATAAACACCAATAGCATAATAGTCGCCATAACTCATAGCCTTGTACTCAGGATTGCGAAGTTTCTGTACATTGGCCTTAAAATCACTGTTTTTGACAATTTGCAAAGAACAAATTCCCAGTGCCGCCACCAACACTGCACCACATAACAGATGCACTCCCTTGCGCATCTCCATAACAAGAGCCAGAATACACCCCAAAAACAGATACCACAGACAGGGAGACAACCACAAAAAACGATCCACCTGAAAGGCTCCCAATGCCCCAAGCTTCTCTCTGAGCCCTACACCTAACCCACTATTCCACAAAGCCGCTGCCGCCGCCAGAAGGACATTACATCCCACTGCCCACAAAGCCACCCTTCTTAATCTCTTTATTGCTCCGGTCTGCGCGTCACCGATAAAGGAAGCTGCCAGAACAACAGCACCCGCCACCAGGAAACTTAAATGATAATCCTGACTGTGCTGTCCGCCATACAACAAGCCATTTAGCACCCCGGTTCCAAAGCCTTCAGCAGCCAAAGCATACTCTGTCTTGTGGGAAACCATATTCTCTCCCACGCTCAGAATCTGCCCAATCAAAGACAGATTGGTGACAACATAGCCACCGAGAAGTACAAGCCACAGCAAAGGGCGTCTCCACGACCGCTTCTCTTTTTCACGAATCGCCTCCGCCACAAACCACACAGCCAATGCTGCAAGCACGGCAAAGCCCACCAGTGCCAAGGAAGAATTCAGGGCATACAGCAACCCATAGGCCAGACAAATCCCTGTCCTTTTGCGCTCCTTTAACTGCAATACACACCATACAAGCATAGGCAGACCATACTGGGAAAATCCATATACAGGCAAAAACGGCAATGCCCCATACAAGCCCCCTGCCACCATAGCCGGAAAACTTTTTCCTGTCACTTCTCTAATCAACAGAAACATTCCGGCATATCCTACAAGGCTTCCCATAAGCTGCATCACAAACAATGCCGCTTCATAATTTCCTCCCAAGAACAAAAACACACTTAGAGGTGCCGGAGGAGTAAGTGCCGTCTTGGATGCACCATTCATAAATTCCGGCAGCACATCCCCACTGCCAAGATGCTTAGCCTGTAAAATATAAGCAATCATCTCACCGTCCAACTGGTCATGATAGGTCACAACCGCCTGCTCCCCCAGTATCAGACAAGGTATCAGCAACATACAGATTAGAACCGCACCGATGCCAAAGCAAAGCGTATCAGTCTTTTTCATTCTGCACACCTCCCGTCATCCAAATCAGCCAGGTACACAGAACAAACAATGTATTTTTATAATCCATTCTGCCCGCTCCGTCCAAGACATACAGAGTCACAAGCCCTGCTCCCGTCAGAGCCACAACTCCCCATAAGGACAACTTCGGCCTCTTACCCTTCTGCACCGCACGAAATATATAAAATACGGCTGCACCTGCCAAAGCCACTCCGAACCACCAACAACTGTATGTCGTATATAATTTCCCCAATTCCGGTGCGGGTCGTAAAAGTTCGCCGTAATTTCTTCCTGTATAGGACTCATATGCCCTGCCTCCAAGCTGCAAGGGTACCACTAAGGGAGAGACAGTATATCCCGCCATATCCCAGACAATCTCTTTCACTATCTGCCTTTTCTCATATTCCCATGCAACCTGACGAAAAGCACACAGCACCTCCTCGGCCTGTTCCTCTCCCAAATCCTCTACCAGATGTGGCACCAACACCTCCCTGATACCCACAACCTCGATGGAGGCGTCTCCTAACTTAAAGAAATTAATAGTATCCCATATTTCCTGAGGCAAGCGGGAATAACTTTTATACAAAGTCGTCCATGCAATTCTTTCTGTCAGACGTATGGAGACAGGAGTCCATCCATTAAGAATCACATCCGTTCCTGCCACAAGCCCTGTCGCTGCCATCCAGAATGCACAGACCATACATGCCGCCTTTAACCTGCCCTGCTTACCCAGGTTCCGAAGCAACCGACATACAATCCCCATCCCGACCAATAATGCAACAGTCATTAATATACGAATATCCGGTTTCACAAGGCTCTGCATCACAAAGGGAAAGGTCAAAACCGAAAGCACCGCAAAGACATCTGTCCACCTACTGCCATCCTCCCGGACACTGCGCTTCATAAACCAAACTGCCGCCCCCACAAGCAACATTGCACCCACGCAAACAATGCCTTCACCCGGCCCAGTAAACCCGGCGAAAGCATTGCACATCCAGAGTATGCCCAGCACAATCTGAACGCTAAAGCCTATGAAAATGACTCTGCTCAAAACAGCAGTACCGTGCTTCAGAATTGTCTGCATTCTTACTCTCCATAAAATTCAATTACTTTTTCACAGATATAATCTACCTCCTCAGAGGTAAGTCCATAGTACATAGGCAGACGAAGCAGTCTCTCACTCTCCCTGGTGGTATATACATCCTCTCCGTGGAAACGACCATACTTCAAGCCCGCAGGTGCCGTATGAAGCGGAATATAATGGAACACTGCCAGAATACCATTTTCCTTCAAGTGACTGATTAAATCCGTCCGTTCCTCAATATCCTTGGCCTTGATGTAAAACATATGTGCATTATGAACACAGTTATCAGGCACCACAGGAAGTTCTATTTTGCCTGCCTTGGCCAGTGGCGTAAGCTTCTCATAATACTGATTCCAAAGGGCAAGTCGGGCATTATTAATCTCATCCGCTATTTCAAGCTGCGCATACAGATATGCGGCATTCATATCACTTGGCAGATAGGAAGAACCGTAATTTACCCAAGTATACTTGTCAATCTGACCACGGTAATACTTGCTGCGGTTGGTACCCTTCTCGCGAATAATCTCTGCATCCTCCACATGCCTCTCATCACGGATTAACAGCGCACCGCCTTCACCCATGCTGTAATTCTTGGTCTCGTGAAAGCTAAAACATCCGAAATCACCGATGGTTCCCAGAGCCTGTCCCTTGTAGGATGCAAGCACACCTTGAGCAGCATCCTCAATTACCCAGAGATTATGCTTCTTGGCAATCTCCATAATAGTATCCATCTCACAGGAAACCCCTGCATAATGCACCGGCACAATTCCCTTGGTCTTCTCTGTGATAGCCGCCTCAATTTTCGTCTCATCAATGTTCATGGTATCCGGTCTGATATCCACAAACACAGGAACCGCACCTCTAAGCACAAAGGCATCCGCAGTGGACACAAAGGTATAGGCCGGCATAATTACCTCGTCACCGGGCTTTACCTCCACAAGTAATGCCGCCAACTCCGTTGCATGAGTACAAGAGGTAGTTAACAGACACTTCTTACTGCCTGTACGCTCCTCGAACCACTCATTACACTTCTTCGTATAAGGTCCATCACCACAAATTTTCTGATTCTGTACACATTCCTGTATATATTCGGCTGCCTTATCCACATAAGGCGGAACATTAAAATTTATCTTCATATGCCGCTCCTCCTTCAAATTCATCTGTCTGTGTTCTTATCATGCCACTTCGCAAGTACCCTTTCTACCTGCGAAATCAATTGTTGCTTATCCGGCATATATAGCACATACTTTGATGCAAAAATCTGATTTGATAATCCTCCTAAAGCATATTCCACATCAATATTATTCTTATCCGTGCACATAATAATGCCGATAGGCGGATTATCATCCTCATCATTAACCTCAGCAGCATAATAATTCAAATACATATTCAACTGACCTGCAGCCTCTGGCGAAAAAGCCACCGTTTTCAATTCAACCAAAACATATGCTCTTAATATTTTATTGTAAAATACCATATCTACATATCTCTTATTATTCCCTACCGGCACTCGCTGCTGAGTGCCAACAAACATAAATCCTTTTCCTAGTTCTAACAAAAAGTCTTCTATCTGTCTTACAAGCGCAGCTTCCAAATCACTTTCCAACATCGGTTTATCTTCCGGAATTCCTAAAAACTCAAACACATAAGGGTCTTTTATTACATCCTCCGGCTTAGTATGCTCAATTCCTCTCTGTGCCAGTTCCATAACTGTTTCCTTATTTGCATCACCTTTTGACAAAAGTAATCTTTCAAAAAGTGAGCTTTCTATTTGTCTCTTAAGCTCGCGTACCGACCACCCCGAACTAACACACTCTTTTTCATAGAAACTTCTTTTATCCCTGTCTGAAACCGATAAAAGTTCACAATAATGTGACCACGATAATTTGCCAGACACCGTCTGGCAAATTGGATATTGTAAATAAAAAAGTCTCATATTCTGTAGATTTGACCTTGAAAAACCTCTTCCCAGTTCTCTAGTAAGACTTTTTGATAATTGAACAAGCGTCTTCTCGCCATATGCAGCTCTTATCTGCTCATTTTGTTCATACTTTACAATTATTTCACCAATTTTCCAATATGTTACAAGCAATTCATTATTCACTTGCACTGCAACATTATTTCTAGCTTTATCCAATAATTCTTTAATCTCAGAAACGACAGACTCAGTATATATTTTTTTATTATGTTCTACTATCTCACTTTTCACAAATCCTGCTCCTTGCCTTCAATCAGCAATTACCTATTTCGGCTCTTTCACCCAGTTGCCACTAGCTCGAAAATAGAAAACACTACTTCCTCAACTGATCTACTTACTTCCAACTTCCGGTGACATTACCGTTCACACTATCCGTCACCCGACTGATGATATATTTGGGTCTTCCCTTTACTTCTTCATAAATCCTTGCAATATAATGGCCGATAATTCCCAGACTCAACATGATAAATCCGCCGATAATCAGTACCAGCAGAATCACTGTGGTAAACCCTTCCACGGAATTTCCCAAAAGGTATCTCACCAAAGTCTGAATTGCCAGAATCACACTGCCCAGAATAGATACTACACCCATTACGGTAATCAACTGCAAGGGCAAGGTACTGAATGAGGTAGCATTTGTAATGGCATATTTCATCAGGCTCCACAAAGACCATTTGCTTTTGCCAAACTGCCTCTCCTGCACCTCGTACTCCACCGTCTCCGTGCGAAAGCCCGCCCAGAAGGTCAATGCCCTGAAAAAGGTATTGCGCTCAGGAAGCTCCAACAACACATTCACAACCTTGCGGTCCAAAAGCTTAAAATCCGAGGACGCATTCATATCAATCTTAATCAACTTGCTCATTATTTTGTAGAACAAACCTGCCGAGAGCTTGTAGGCAAGACTCTCCTTACCTCGGTCAGACTTAATGCCCTCCACAACCTCTGCTCCCTTTTGCCATTTTTCCCACATAAGAGGAATTGCCTCAGGGGGATGCTGCAAATCGCAGTCCATCACCACCACGGCATCTCCCGTAGTCAGCTCAAGTCCTGCAAAAATACCTGCCTCCTTACCGAAATTCCGGGAAAACTGCGCCCCCTTAATCCTTGGATTGGCAGCCGCTGCCTTCTGAATTTCCTCATAGGTATTGTCCTTGGAGCCGTCACTGATAAACACAAGCTCATAGTCGATTCCGTGTTTGTCCAAAAACTCCGCCAACACCTTGGAGGTGTTAGGAATATTCTGTTCTTCGTTATAAGCAGGCAATACAATTGATAACACAGACATCCGTTAATCTCTCCCTACATTCTCTGTCTTTACGTACATAATTCCGTCCACAATCTTGATGGAGGACGCAGCCGGAAAACTTTCCATCTCAATATACTCCTGAGAATAGTAAATATCTTTCATCTCCTCAGGTGTCATCATATTTAGACTTGCACCCAGATAATTTTTCATGAAAACTTCATAGTTCTCACCGGTATACAAAAGGGTATCTCCGTTTAATCCGGTTAATTCCGCAGTCACATCCATGGTAATATCCGTCACAGGATAAGGGTTATATCCCACCACACCTACCATGGCAATAGGAATGCCCTGATAATAGCCTTCTGTCTGCTCGATTCTGTCCAAAAGTCTTACACAGTAGGCATAGGTCTTCTCATAACGCTTCTCCAGATTGGAGTACCCGATATTGTCAGTCACCCCATAGTTAAACACCAGTACAGCCGCTGCAAGACAGACTCCCCACTGGGCCGAAATACCGCTTTTATCCTCTCCTGCAAACCGCTGCACAAAGGCAACGCCAAGAATCAGATATACCACCCATTGATACCGCATCAGCAAATGATAAGTTACCTGGGGTGAAATCAAAAGAATAATATTGGTCACAAGGGGAAGCACTAACACCGATACCACGATTATAGCGTAAAAACCAAGGTACTTCCACCATTTCTTCTGTATGCACAACTTTATCAGCACTATCATCACCGAAGCTGCAAGCACTCCACAGGCCACCAAAGAAAAGGCATTATTAAAAAGTACATTGCCCTTGATGGTAAAGCTTGCAAAATCTCGGTACATATGAATAATACTGCTTAAATCAAAGCCGCTGCTCATACCGTTAATTCCCTGATAGGATGCCAATTCCTTACCTTGAATTGCTAATAAAAGCTGCAAAATCAAATAGTATAACGCAACGCCCAACACACCCATATAAAGGTAGTTGGCGCACTTCTTTATTTTCTCCTTAAAACCGCCCTGCTCCATAAATACCAGAAGCACCTGATAATAACAGAGCAGAATGGCGAAGGGCAGATATGCCTGATAGGTTCCCATACTAAATGCCAGAAAAAAGGCTCCGGGAACAAATCCCCATTTGTACTTGTGTGTAAAAAGCACAGAAAGCACCGCAAACAAAAGTGCCATCATATATCCATCTAATGTAAACACATAGGAAAAGGTGGAAGCCAGTGCCGGAAAGCTTACCAACAAGCCGCTTACAGCCACAATGGAAACATTATCCTTAAGCTCTAAAAGTGCCGTCAGGGCAGCCGCCGCAAGTGCCAGAAAACCAATGCCCAAAAGCCCGATTACCCAAGGAATCGTATAATACGAGGAAAACCCGCAGGCCACCGTCAAAAACCATCTGCCGGAGGTAATCATGTTCTGGTCAAAATACATACTTCCCAGACCGTCATGATTGGGAATATCCGATAAAATAACAGGCATATGAATCAGCAGACCGCAAAGAAAAGCCGCCACAAAAGCCGTCTTATATTCTTTTTTGATACCCCTTCCCCACTGTGTCAACACCTCTGCGGGGGTATTCTTCCCTTTTGTCATCTTATATCCCTTTCTGATTGATGATGTATCTTCGGATTTTATTTTTCAAGAGCCTCCGCCAGTATTCCCGCCAAAAGAGCCCTTCCACTCTCAGTAGGATGCAAGCCATCCTCCGTGTAAAGCTTCCAATCCTGCCAATTCTCATTGGGATACACATCATGATACCAGTCAACAACCTCCACACCGAATTCCTCCGCTATGGAAATCTCTTTTGCCACATATTCCTCCAAATATGCCTCACCTGTCTCATACTCCTCACAGGTCAGACCATTGGACAAATACCATGTATAGGTAGGCGTAGCCAACACAATCCTTAAGTCAGGATACCTTTTCTGTACCGTCCTGAGCACGCTTCTGAGTGCACCGCCATAGGTCTGCTCATCAAATGGATTCTCCTCATTGTCCAAGGGCACTCCCCCATGATAATCATTGACACCAAATGCCAGAATCAACACCTCTACCTGCTCAAAATCAATACATTCCAGTTCATCAACCACATAGCCGTAGTAATCCGTGATTTCCCTTCTGCTGCGGGCAGTCTGCTGCACACCAAAATCGTCTGCCGCAATGGCCTTGGAAAGCCCCACCATATTCATCAAATCCGTTGTATAATTATTCTTCGATTCCTGCGCAGACATACCAGTTCCGCCAAAAGCACCGTTATACACAGGAACTTCCAACAAATCCTCCAACTGTCCTGCCACGGAAGATTTGTCACGGCACTGCCCCACAATACTGTCCCCCATAATCACCACAGGGAAAACAGTGCGTTCAAGCTTCTTTTGTCTGTAGGAGAACGTACCAAACAGAAGCACCCCAAAGAGCATTGCAGCCACCACACCATATACAATTTTCAAGGTTATGGTTGTCTTCCCATTGCTCAAATGCCTGTCTCCTCCATGCACAGAGTCCGGGCCAGTCGCTCTGCGCCCTGTCCGTCCACCATGTTCCTCTCTCTTTCAGAATAACGAACTCTCCTGCTATAATCCTTGCAAAACGCTTCAAACAAAGCCTCTAACTGCTCCAAGGTTTTGTCCGGATCCTTATGCCACTCTCCGGCATTTCCGGACATATCCCGCTCGCCCAGATACCTTACCAAAAGCTCCTGATTTCTGGCATAAGCAAACGCAATAAAAGGGACTCCCACCGCAGCAAGCTCATATACGGTACTGCCACCGGCAGTAATTGCCAAGTCACACTGCTTCATAAGGCTCGCCATATCCTGCACATCAAAATGTATCTGAATATTAGAACAACTCTCAGCCCGCTTCTGCCATCCTGACAAGTGTGGGCTAAAACGCCCCACCAACACATGATACGTCAAATTTTCCCGATAAATCCGATTGATAATATCTCCGGCAATATTGTCTGCATCTCCGGCTCCAGTGGTAAGAAGCACCTGCTTCACACAATCCTTTACCTGATAATCAACCCTTTGAAACTGATCTCTCAAGGGTGCATAGGAGCCCCCCAGATAAAATTTTACAGACTCCTCACATTCACATTGATACATCTGCAAATAGGTGTCCTTGTCTGCAAACACATTATAATTTATCACCACATTCACAGGATAGGCGTGCTCCTGCAGGTCATCCATCAGACACACTCTGCCCAAACATCCCAACGCCTTCAAATAAGCATCCGTCACATAATAGCTGTCCACAAGGATTGTATTTTTCTCATCCTTTATCCACTGCTTCCACAGAGGAAGTTCCTCCTCCATCCGCTGATAATCGGTATGGAGCACTCCCGTGGCAAATCCCCTATCCGAAGCCAGTTTTGCCGACTCCGCATCTGCACACAGCACCAGAATCTTTGGTGCATCAGGAAGCCTTCTTATTGCATCTGCAATGGTGAGACAGCGCATCAGATGCCCTGCTCCGATTTTTGCATTTCCGTCTGCTCGAATAATGAACATCTCTACTCTCCAAAATCAACCAAATCCCAACTCATGGGAGTTCCCAACTTGGCATCTCTGGTAATCCTACGTCCCAAAAGCTCCTCATAATGCTTGGTATGCAAACCATTGGCAGGACGCACGGAGCGAAGATTTTCAGGGGTAAATACATCCCCCGCCTTCATATCCTTCGCCACGAAAAGAGAACGGGAATGCTCCCTCTCTCTTGTCTGCTTCGGGGTCAAATCATAGGTCACCTTCCCCAGTGCCTTCTCTATTTTACGAATATTATCCACCATCAGTTTAAACTCCGCAGGCTCCATGGAAAAGGCCGCATCTGCGCCGCCGTCTGCTCTGGACAACGTCAAATGCTTTTCCACCACCTTAGCACCGAGAGCCACTGCTGCATCTGCCACCGCATGTCCCATACTGTGGTCAGAAAGTCCGGCAATACAGTCAAAGGTCTGCGCCATGGAAGGAATGGTTTTCAAGTTAATATCCTCATAAGGGGCCGGATAAGAGGAGGTACACTTCAACAGAATCACATCCTCATTACCCTCCTGCTTGCAGGTTTCAACCGCCAGTTCAATATCCGCCATTCTCGCGATACCTGTAGCAAAAATAACAGGCTTGCCAAGTCTGGCTATCTTACGGATAAAAGGAATGTCGTTAATCTCAAAGCTTGCCACCTTATAGGCCGGCACATTCATTTCCTCCAGAAAATCTATTGCCGTAAAATCAAAGGGGGATGAGAAAAATTCAAGCCCCATCTCCTCAGCAATTTTCTGTAACTTCGGCTGCCACTCCCAAGGAGTGTAGGCAGTCTGATAAAGCTTGTGCAGGGTGGTACCGTCCCACAAGGTTCCCTGAGTAATCTGAAAACAGGGGTCGTCACAATCAAGGGTAATGGTATCCGCAGTATAGGTCTGAATCTTTACTGCATCTGCACCTGCATCCTTAGCCGCCTGCATAATAGCCACCGCACGGTCAAAATCCATATTGTGATTGGCCGACATCTCTGCAATGACAAAGGTAGGCGAATTTTCACTGATTATATGTTTACCGATTCTGATTTCTTTGTTCAAAGTCTGATCCCTCCAAGACTATATTTGTGCCAATGATTTCCCCTATTACATCGGGAAAACAATTCTTTCGTATTTTTTGCTCTCACGAAGCTTGACCCAATTCTCAGCAGTCATCCTCATGTAGGTTACATCATACCAAACGCCTTCCTTTTCCACGGCGTTCTTGCGCTCCTCAACCACCTCACAGCCACAGAGCTTGTGAAGCTGAATCACGCCCTCATTCAAGGTAAATACATCACTGTAAACCGCCTTTTTGCCAAGGATAACGAGCGCATGGTCATACATGCTCATCTCCAACGCCAGAGCGGTCTTTAAACTGCGCAGCCTCTTCTCGCCCACATAATAAGCCCATCCCAGATTGCCATCAGGCTTATCAAGTCCTGTGAGATTCAACACTCCCGCAGGTTCTCCGTCCACCTCAATGAGCCAATAGCGCACATCTGTATTGTTCTGAACAGATGCTAACCATTTTAACTGTCCCTCCAAGGTCAGCTTGGGATTCGTATTCATGTAGCGGGTAATATCCTCCGCCATACGCCAGTTCATGATTCGTTCCAAATCATCCTCACGGATGTCCCGCAAAGTTACACTCATAAGCAACCTGCCTTCTCCAAAAGTTCTCTCACACTGGTAAGCTCAATGGCATCATCAAGAGGTATGGAAACATTCAACTGACTTTCCAATTCGCCTATCAACATTACATGAGCAAGAGAATCCCACTCCTCCACATCAGCTATCTGTGTATCGATGGTAATGGTACCCGCAGGCACCTTCAAAAGCTCCTCTATCAATGCAATAATTTCTTCCTGAATCGTCATCTTAATCCTCCTTTATCTCACCCACAAATCCTCTGGTAACTTCCTCCGAAAGCAGCCTCTCATACAGCTTTCTGTCAGGCTGTCCGGTCTCTTGTAACTCTGTATAACCAAGCTGTGTGTAAAGCTCTGCCACGGGCTTATTCTTGACAGTGGGAATATAGCGTCCCCTTAAATTCAGAATACCCTCTTTCCTCAGACACTTCTCCACATGGTCAATAATACCATACTCCACGTTTTTGCCCATGACGCGACAGCTCATGACAAACTCCTCAATTAAAGGAACCTCTGTCACATCCACAATCACCGCTGCCACAATACCGTTATCCCCAAAACAATCCTCCACACCATAGAGAAAAATCCGCTTGTCAGGATTCTTTAAAAGCTCTTGCACCTCACTTGCAGTATGTCGTATGGTAGCAAGATTAAACTGATTGGTCTTGTTTAAAAGTGCCTCCAGACGAGATGCATGCTCTGACGCATCCACTCTGGTCACTACAATTCTCAACTGTTTTAAATAATCCTCAAAACTACCCGAAGCCTGCTGCAACTCCATACGTTTCGCATTGTCCGCATACTGCCTGGTCTTGTCCATATCCTCTGTCGTGAGTACAGGCTTCTCAAAATAGGTATGATAAATCGCCGTCATGGCAGGGGCAAGCTCCTCCGTCTTCGCAGGGAAATCAGGCACCGTCACCTCCGGCAGTGTCTCCTGAATCAGAAGTCTCTCCTGAGGATTATCATCCCAGAACACAAAGGAATCCAAACCCAGATTTAACTCCGCCGCCATCTCCATAAGGCTTTGATTTTTGGCATTCCAATTAATATAGCGGGTTGCAAAATGCTCCGGCCGAAGCACCATATGAGGATGATTTTGCAGAATTTCTTCCGCATCCTCTTTATTATTCTTGGAGGCTATAGCCAAAATTACACCCTGCTTCTGCATCTGCAAAATGACTCTTTGCAGATTCTTGTAGGCCAGCCCTCCATGCTCCTCAGACAACTGTATGGGCGTAATATCATGCTCTCCTGCCAGACCTCCCCAGAGCGTGTTATCCAAATCAAGCACCAACACCTTTTTGGGGGTGCGATATTCCAAATTCATCCTGTCTACAACTAATGCCCCAAGACGCTTCTGCGCCTCACCGCTCAAAAGAATCCGCCCCATATACCACATCTTCGGGGAAAACGCATTCTCCTCACCCAATAGGGTTATCATACGACGATAGGGCAAAATCCGCACATTGGCATGCCGTTCACACAAGCCCTTTAACGCCTCATCCCAGAGTTCTTCAAAGAAACGGCAGTCTACAAAGGCACAGGCAGTTTCTGTCTCGAGCCCCCACAGATAGGCATCACTGACATAATAAACACATGTGTCCTGCATGGCACTCTCGAAAGCCGCAAACCAACGCTCCACCCGAAGCTTTGCTGTCTCTGCATCAAGCTCATGCTCCAAAAGCTCCATCAAATCCATGAGTACAAAAGTCATCTCCGGTGCAAAGGTATGATAAGATGAAGCCGGATTCATCAAAATACCAAGCTCATTACCGTACCCTTCAGCCTCATAAACCTCCGCATCCTTTTGCAGCATGCGTATCAGCGCATTCATATTCACATTGGAAAGCAGCGCAATCCGTCTGCCCATTCCACGTTCTTCCATGGCTGTCACCTAATTATCCTTCATCAATCGATATTTCATCTCCGCAATCTCCCAGTCGGTCTGATTGTCGATATCCTGCACTTCAAGCTCCGAAACCACTAACGGCAGAATATTTCCTACCATCAGCTTGCGGTTCACCTTGAAGGCCTCTGTGCGAAATACATAAAACTGTCCCACATCGTGATAGTGGGGTACCAAATCCTGAGAACGGCTGTCCAGATACTGAGGATACTCAAATACCAGTCTTCCCTCCTCCACAATCATGGCCCGCTGAGGGGGGTAGGAAAAGGCCACCACAGGAATCAGCGTATCCGCATCACTTTCCTCCAGTTTCTCCACTGCTGCCCTGATTTTCTCGGCAGTCACAAAGGGTGCTGTGGGGTAAATACACACAGCCATTTCAAAAACCTGTCCCCTATTCTCATACTCTGCAAGCACCTCCAAAAGCACATCATTGGTGGTTGCAAAATCATTGGCTGTCTCTGCACTTCTGTAAAAAGGCACCTGTGCGCCATACTGTCTTGCAATCTCTGCAATCTCCTCATCATCTGTGGACACCATAACCGTATCAAAAAGTCCGGATTCCACAGCCGCCTCTATGGAATAAGCCAAAATAGGCTTACCACAAAATTCCTTGATATTTTTCCTCGGAATGCGCTTACTGCCGCCCCGAGCCGTAATAATCGCCAGTCTCTTACCTTCCATGACACTTATACCTTTCTTGATTTTCTCCTACGCACAAACAACTTCAAACGGTAGTACCAATAAAACCGTACATCCGACTTCGCCTGCATGGCAATCAGGCTCTTTTCTTCTGCCCCGGTAAACTTCTGATAATATTCATTCCTTTGGAAATCCGGAAAATGAGCCACAGCACCCTTGCGAAGTTCCTTTACAAAGGACAGCTTTGGATACTTCACACCGGACATATAGGAAAATAACGTAATCACATAATAAAGTTCACAGAACCGATATTCAAGCTCTGTATGATACTGTTCCAGAAAGCCTCTGTCTTTGCACTCATTGTACAAAAGCTCTGCCGCCTTCATGCGGTCCCTGCACTTAGCCTCCGTGATATAATGCACGGTGGAAACATTGTGCTGGTAATAATAATACATGGGCTCCTCCACCCGCTCAAACCGGGTGAAATACACAGACCACAAGGGTCCTGCGCAATTATCCTCATAAAAAATCCCCTCCGGGAAACAAAGCTTGTTATCCCGAATAACCTTATGCTTGTATATCTTGATTACCATACTGCCGGGACGCATGATAAGGCTCTTATGCTTCTCCTCGTCCAACACACCCGTCTGCTCCATGGAATTATTTTGAACAATACGCCCCACCTCCATGGTATGCTCCGACACCAGATTGTAATCGCAGCCCACCATATCAGCCCCGGTCTCATCCGCCTTCTTAAGAAGCTTTTCATAATAGTCAGGCGTCACCCAGTCATCGCTGTCAATAAATCCAATCCACTCGCCCGAAGCCTCTTTTAATCCGGCATTCTTGGCACCGCCCTGACGACGGTTCACCTCATAGTGAATCACCTTAAAAAGCTTGGGATAACGCCTCTCATAATCCTTCAAAATTTCCAGAGAGTTATCCGTGGAGGCATCATCCACCGCAATAATCTCATAGGGGTCCTTTAAGGTTTGATTCACCAATGAATCCAGACAATATGCTAATTTGCCATCTGCCGCCATATTATAAACCGGCACAATGATGCTCAACCTCATAAGCTGCCTCTCTCCAATTTTGCCTTACCATCCTCCACACGATATACCAAATCGCACTTCTCGATAGTCTGTAATCTGTGTGCAATAATAATCAGGGTCTTCTTACCATGAAGACGGTTAATAGACTCCATAATCGCAGCCTCCGTGTCATTATCCAAGGCAGAGGTTGCCTCATCCAAAATCAGTACCTCAGGATTGTTATACAACGCTCTGGCAATACCGATACGCTGACGCTGACCGCCCGAGAGACGAATTCCCCTCTCTCCGATTCCGGTGTCTACCCCCTCCGGCAGTGTCTTGATAAATTCATCCAACTGTGCTTCCTTTAACACTTCCCAAAGACGCACTTCATCAATCTCCTCCTCCGGCACACCGAAGGCTACATTCTTGCGGATGGTATCATCCAACATAAAAATCATCTGGGGGATATAACCCACATTTTTCAGCCATTTTCTGTACTGGGTCTTGGTATCCACACCATCTGCCAGTACCGTTCCGCTCTTGACCTGCAAAAGTCCCAACAGGATATCCACCACCGTACTCTTACCGGCACCGGAGGTACCCACGATTCCCACAGAAGACCCCACAGGAATAGTCAAATCCGCATGGTTGAAAATCAACTTCTCCGTATTGGGATACGCATAGGTAATATCCTTCAACTCAATAGACCTCTCCACAGGAAGCTTCTCTTTTTCATCAATGGCAAAGGTCATATCCACCTTGTCACCACTGATTTCATCCTGCAAATTATCACTTACCCCCATAAAGAAGGGCTCAAAATAAGCAATGGAATTAATCTGGTTGTTAATGCGGTTCACACAGGGCAACAATACAAAAGCCGCCGCTGCCAAGGTGGAGAATACCGTCAACATATTTTCTGTGGAGGAACCGGTTACCACCAGATAAATCATATATCCCACCATCACCGCCACACAGACGGACTCAATCAAAAGCTTGGGGATATTGTTGTAAAGACTGTAACGCTGCACCGCATCCACATATCCCTTACCGCACTTTTTGTACTCATCCACAAAATACTGCTCCTTGGTGGCAATCTTCACTTCCTTCATACCCTGAACCGTCTGGGAAATCCACTTAAACAATCCACTGTAATAATCCTGATTGTCCTTGCCGGCCTTGTACATAATGGGCTTTAACACCTTCTTCACAATCCCCATTACCACAAGCATCACTCCTGCCAAAAGCACTGTCATGGTACCGTTGGTCAAAAAGCAATAGGTAATGATAAACAGCGAAACAACACCGTCGGACATCATCTGCAAAAGAGCAAGAATCAACGCATACATGTTATTTACGTCAGAAGTAATGCTGCGCTGTACCACAGCCGTGTCCGCATTCAGATAAAACTCATAATTTCTGCGCAGATAATTACGCATCATACGCTCTGAGGTTCTGAACTGATTGGTGTAGACAAAGGCAAAGGTCAGCTTCTGTTGTACGAACAAAAACACATTCTTAATCACAAAAACCGCTATCAAAAGTGCCATAATGGACACTGCAAAGGTCTCATAATCCGGACTTCCACACAGCTCATACACCCACGCCGCAATGGCATTGTTCTGCAGAGCATCCGGATCAATTACAATATTAACCACCTGCACCAAAAGCCCAACTCCCGCAGTTTGGAGAAAGGCACCAATCACCATAAGAAACATCAGTCCCACCATGGTGCGCTTTTGTTTTTTATCTAATAAGACATTTAACTTTTTCAGTATCTGTCGCATTACTGTTTCCTTTCGATTCCGACCTGTTCATTCTGTCTGTGAATCAACGGGTCCTCATATTTATCCATGAAATCCTCGCCCAAGCGGACAATACTGTCTGCAAATTGGATTGCTTTGATCTCCGTGAGCACCGCCACAACCTTTTTGAACCGAAGTCCCGGGAAGAAATTCAAAAGCTCCATAGGAACCGTGGCATCAAACTGAGGATACTCCCCAAAAAGCTTCCGATAATCCAATTCATCTCTGGGATGGGGTTTTAAGAAAATCTGCCCCTCACTCTGAAACTGCTCAATAATATCTCTGAAAATCCGCTCCCGCACATCCAATGTACACAAAGGATCCGTGAGAATCAGAATCTTGTCCGCAACACCGCTGCTTTCCCGAATCTGACGTTCCAAAGTCTCTTTATCGCGGATAAAAGCCTTTAAAATAATCTGCTTATCATCCTCTGTCAGCCTGTCCACCAAAGCCTGACGTGGCTCTTCTATATACTGCGGACAGGGATACTGAATCAAAGAGATGTCATTGACCTCCATATCCAGACAATACTTGCCATAACCGTTTTGCACAAAAATCAAATTCAGCTTTCGGGACAAAAACACCTTCAATCCAAAATGTCCCCTGTTGTCATATCGTGCCGCATCAAAATTTTTTAGACAGTTCAGTCCATCCTCCAAGGCATGATAATAGATGCGGTTCTGATTCAGATAATACCCAATTGGATCCGAATCACAATAAACATAAATATCCTTATACTCCCTGAAATTCACCGGAATATAAGGCTCCTGCAACTTGGCATAACGTCTGGTAAACTGTATCCGCTTCCAAAGATTCCCTATAAAGTTTCCGCTTCCCTGTCTGTACTTGGCAAGCTCCGGGAAATTCTTCTCGTTCTGCTCATCAAATTCAAGCACCTGCTCAAACAGTCCGGTGCTCTCCACCCGCTCCTTTAATTTCTCAAAATTGCAGGACATTTTGGAGAGAACCAAGGTAGCTTGTCCCCGCTGCTCCTTCGGAAGCTTCAATTCCTTTAAAAACGTCACATATACATGATAATAGGTGTGACATACATAAATTCTGGCTTTCATCTTCAATCCCATCTGATATTCCCGGGTCGTAACTTTGTCCAAAAGACAAATTACCCATACTACTAACTAATAATTGTACCACAACTTTTCTGACTCGTACAACTTTCTTGTCAATCTTCACAAAAAAGCAACCTAAAAATTAAGAAAAACGCAAGATTTGAGTTTGCCGGGGCATCTCTTTCAGTTGATACAGCCAAATTCCCCAATAGGATTTCTCTGTTTCAAAATATCCCAAAGGCTCTAAGCCCATCTCCTGCGCATCGGCAATCTCGCCGCCTGACAAAAGATATTCACAGCCCAAAGCTGCCAAAGCCTCCATGTCAAATTCCAAATCCTCATACACAACGCCACTTCCCTTTTTAAGCATCCAGTAATTGCCGGTCTGAGAATTAAAGAGATAACAGCGATTCCCCCAAGCATCAAAATAGACAGCCGTTTCCGGCGTCTTGTCAAGCTCTGCCGCAATCACCCTGCGAAAAGCATGCTTGTACTCCAAGGGATAATTATTGGAATATCCGTCCACCGTATAAAATCCATGCATCAGCGAAGGTGCCGGGCTGATTCCCAGATGCACAATTCTGTATTCCGACATCTCTCGCCCGATAGCCTCCTCAATCCGGGTCATCAAATCCTCTGCATAATAGCTTTCCCATGTAATATAGCCTGTGATTCCCGTTCCGTTATTGCGTTGGTTCACATTCCGATAGAAATCGGAGTTGTAAAGCACATCCTTAGCGGTGGGAAGTACCACCAGCGCAATCACTACAAGCTGAACCGGCAGACTGATAAGTATAGCCTTTATCCCCTCTGTATTGCCCTGCTTCTTCCCTGCCGTCCATCCAAAGGAACACACCAATGCCAGCTCCAAATACCATCCCGCAGGATAAATCCAGTAAAACCGCTCCATCTGAAAATAGTGCAAAAATCCGGTAACACTGTTCTTGAAATTTACTACCACCTCGGATTTACAGATTCCATAAAATACGGCAATACCCGCAAGAATCGCCAGTCCACCCAGAGCTATCACATAGCGTTTTCTCACATCCTCATCCATTTTCTTGTAAAAAAACGCTCCCACCGCCAATATAATAACAATGGGCAAAATCAGTTTCGTGTGATAAGTGAACGCATGCTGCGCACTTTCTGTAAAAACAGTTTTTACCGTCTTCCAGAAAGGCATTGCACTATTTATCATTTCCTCCCTATGACTGACGTAACTGGTTTGCCCATTTAGTGTAGTCCCCAAAAGAATCTCCGCAAACAAATTCAGGTTGGTCAATACATAAGTCAGAAGCAATGTGCCAAATCCCACTCCGCTCCATACCACAAAACACTTCTTTATCAGGGCAACCAAAATTGCCACAGCCCAAAAGGCAAGTACTACATAACCGGTGTACACAAGATGACTGTTTAACCCAAAAAACAGCACCAAACCAAGGGGAAGCAACACCTCCTTGAAAGATAGCTTCTGACTCTTATTCAGACGTAAATAAGCGTATAATATGAGAGGAATTCCCATCTGAGAAAGACCATAGACCGGGTAAAGAGGAAGCATGCAAAAACATCCTGCCGCCAAAACCGCAAGAATGCTACTGTCCGTCAGTTCGCGGACACAAAAATACATCCCCTCAAACCCACACAAAATCAAAAGAATATACGTACACAAAAAAGCCCAAAATGCAGGCAAAACACAATAAAGAAGGGAGAAAAGCAACGCTGACGGCTGCAACCCACTGGCATTCACACCACCAAGCATCTCCGGAATCGTACCTTCCCCCAGATGTCTTGCTGTGAGTACATAATTCATCATAGACTCATCCAACTGATCATGAACCGTAAAGACACTGCCTTCTCCCAGAAGCAGATTTGGAAGAATGGCAATTGCCAGAAGTATAAAACCTACCCACCA
The DNA here is from genome assembly GCA_045543175.1 of Acetatifactor sp. GTDB lineage: Bacteria > Bacillota > Clostridia > Lachnospirales > Lachnospiraceae > Acetatifactor. The sequence goes on from JAZQMG010000023.1 coordinate 65,255, forward strand.
TAACGGGAAATTATCGATTCTGACAATTCCACGATTCACAGCACTTACCAATCTACTAGCCTTCTTTATCATATATCCGTCTCCTGAAAGGAACTAATAATCTAATCTAAAAATGTACAATGATATAGTTGCCCATATCCTCAATAGAACCATCCTGCGGAAAGCTTGGCATATCCACGCCGTGCTTCTCCGCCTCCTCATAATAAGAATCATCCACAAGGGGTCTGATTTCATAGCCATGATGAGCCATAAAACGCACCAACTCCTTGTCCGTCTCAAAGGCATACTTACCCCAGCTTACCACCGACAACGAAGGCGTCTGCGCCACCCATACACCATGAGTTCTGTTAAACTTCTCCAACAGACGCTCATCCACCAAATCCGTAATCCGCTTCATCTGAAAATACGTCTTAGAACCGATGTCCACATAGGCATCCCCTACAATACTCTTGGGATTCTCCCACTGCCCTGTAAAAATAACCGGCTTGGACAAATCAAAATCCCGCTGTAACGCATCTCCCACACGACACATATAGTCCTTGGTGTACTGATACTTCATGTAATCCACATAAAACCATTTATTCAAATCCGTACATTGATTCCACAAAATACATGCAGCCGCCAAACCAAATAAAGCGCGGCTGACCTTAGCCACCATATTGCGCCATTTAAACTCCTTGCCCTCGCCCACAGATGCCTTCTGTAAGCCGGAGGCAAATCCGGTCACCGCATAGGCTGCCGTCAACATGCCGAAAGCACATACCAGAGGCAAAAACTGGGCTGAGCGATACAATGTGGCCTTACCTTCCACCACAGCCAACAAAAAGGCTGCTACAAACACGCCTACTGTAAGAAGCACAATCCAACCGTCCTTCTGCTTTACACTGCGCCAAATACCAAACAGCCCCATAACTGCTGCCGCCAACACAAATATTCTGATGGGATAATAGGCATATGCAAACACCCCATACATCACAAAGAGACGCTTTAAAATCATGGTAAACTCTGCCCCTGCACCGGGTTCAAACATCCACCCCAACATCTCTGTCACAGAGCGCAATACCGCCTCGTCTCTAAGCTCCCCAAGTCCAAACACCGCAATGACAATCTCGATGACAATACTGCGAACCACCATAGCCACCATGGCTACAACAGCCGCGCACACAAGCTTCACAAAAACCCGCTTGCCGCCTCCTGCCAACCGCTCCGTCAAAAGCAGCATCAAAAGTCCTACCAACCACACAATCATAAGGGATTCATAACATCCCATCGCCACAACCATGGTCACCATAGCCGCAGACAACCTACCAATGGCACGCTTAGTCTCTTTTTGTGCCACAGCATTTAAACCATCTCGTAGCATCCACAGACTGACACCGCAGAACAGATAGCCGATAGCTATTCCGTTGTGCAGATAATAGGTAAACACCTCCGCAATCAGAGGACAGGACAGGAAAATGCAGGAAAACAGCCAATATCCCCACTTGGGAATCCGCTCACCCAAAACGGAATAAAACAGCGTTCCCCACACCGTAACTGCAAGCATCAAAATCAAAACCGCCACAAAATCGGTAATAAAGGGAGCAAAATCCGAAATATGAAAGATTTTGTTCAGCACAAACAGAACCCAGCGACCTACCACAGCCACCAGACCCTCCTCAAAATAATAAGCATAGGGCGTATCATCAATGCCCATTGTGGGATGTATAACCTTGAATCCGTAACTGCAAAGAGCCGTCAGGGTCAGAAGAAGCACATATGCTTTATGATTATATACTTTTTTTAATTCAGACACATAATTTTCCATAATACTATATTATACCGTTTATCCTTGTTTAAATCAATCTTTTTAGCCTATGCTAAAATCTCAGCCAGAGAAAATTCTGATTGTATTGATGGATATACTCATAATAAGCTTCCGTATCCCCTTGAATTTTGAAGCTATCCTGCACCCATTGCGCATCTGATAATGCAATAAATAAAATCATCACCACAAGCACTATAAAAGGTACATATCGCTTGTCTTTAAATGCCTTCCATACCATTCTATACCCCGGCACACAATAGGGAATCAACAAAAAGAAAAAATACACCACATACTGAGACTTGGCCTCCCAAACAGCAAAAAAGAGAAGGCCACCTATAAACAAAATACCAAACAGTAATTGATGCCAGTTTATCTTTTTCTCCAAAATCAGATACATCAGCACGCCAAACAAAACCACCGACTGCACAATATCAAACAGATAAATATACAAAAGATTAATCTTACCACCATCATTAATGGTACTCTTAATCAGACTTTTTAACTCCAGACCGGTGCTTCGAGCATTTTGGATATTAAAGCATTCAAAGGTAGGGTTGTTCCATTCAGAAGCCAGTTTGTAGTTAAAAAACCTCCACCCTACCGCCGGATGCTCTGCATACTCCTGTAAAATTCCCTCCACCTTCTCTTTGGCAACAACCGCTGTCGCCTCCTTATCATATCCATTTTCCCGAAAAACCTGTTCATTATAGCCGTTGTACCAACCGGGGGTGGCGTTCTCCTCCATAAGCCCCATTGCCACATGAGCCCACCGGGTATTTCCTCCGCCCGCTTCCATTCCGGTTATCTGCTCTATAACACCATTTGGAATTTGAATACACAACAGAACAATTCCAAGATACACCAAAATACCGACACCAAGCTTTTTGCGTTTTCCAACACAATTCATCCACTCAAAGACAAAAATCATCAAAAATCCAATCATTACAATCAGATTGTTCTGCTTTAAGCAGATTGCAACGGACATACACAGAGCAGACCCAATCACCTTCCCTATATGTGGCTTCTCAAAATAGGCAAATAAAAGTGCCATGGCTACACATGCAAAAGCAAAGCCCATAACATTGCCGTACAACATAAGACAAAAGAAACTGTAGGGAAAATAAAATACCAAAAAGAGTGTCTGCAGGCAGTATATGTTTTTGTCCTTATACAGATATTTCAAGCTATACAGCATAGCCAGAACCGTTGCTGCAAATGCTATAATGTTCAGACCATACAAAACCATAAAGGACTGATCTACCGTAAAAAAGCGCAACAACAAAGCCACCAACAAAAGCAGTCCGTTTTGGTGAGGCCACATATAAAGATAGCCCCCCGGCTCCCAACCACTGTAGTTACCCTCCAACATCAATCCGGCATTTTGATAAATCTTTTCCATATCACTGGCATACCAGAACTGTGTATGATACACCCAGAAAAACAAGAATAAAACCACCGCCAAAAGACAGGCACCCACCGACAGATGTCCACACTTGTCCCAGAAACGCTTCACTCGCTCTCCTGTAAGCAGGCGCACCACAACCAATGCTAAGGCAATTCCAAGCAACTGAACAAACACATTATTTTGGATATAATAGGTTTTCTCTGCAACTCTTTCCACACAGCAGATGGTAAACAAACCCTGCAAAAACAGATACCCCACCATCAGAATACCAATCCCTCTGATGAATCCCTGACAGACAACACTAAATTTATTTTCAACCATACTTCTCTTCCCATTTTATCAGGCTTTATAAACAAGCCTTGGATTTATTTGCTATATTATACACCCTTTACGCTCCAAAAGTCTATTCTTTAGAAGAATACGCATGTTTGTTTTACTTTTAAGAAGTCCTGTGGTAAAATGACCACATATGACCCTACAAGATATTCGAATCGGAGGAACATTAAAATGAAAAAATTACTGCATATTGTGTTCATATTGGTTTTGTTGGCAGTGATTGGCGTAGGCGCATACCGCTACATGGAATACAAAAAGTATGAGCCCCTGCGCAATGACTATGAACGTATTGCTACCGCAGACTACACTTCCGTCTTTTTCTCTACCTTCCCGGTAGACAATTATACAGAGGAGGATTTTGCATACTATCGGGAAATTTATCCTTTAAAATCCACCTACTGTATTCCTGATATGACTACTTTAAATGAATACTTTACGTTGGTTACCCAGAACGGCAGAGAAATTACCTCCATCTATCTGGGCGTACGCCCCGACATTGTAACTGCGGAGGATTTATTGACTTTGGTAAATACGTGGTACGGTGTGCCCTTTGAGGTTATCATCGCTTACCCTTCTCTGGAATATTGGCAGGAACTGGATGACGAGGAATTCACCGCAACTCTGACGGCATACAAGGATTTCATCAATACTCTGATGCCTCATTATGAAGACGACCCTTGGATTCAGGGAAACCTTTCCCTCTACTTCTATGGAGGCACCGAATGGCTTGTGGGCAATCCTGCCAACTATGAAAGTGACTTCAACGTAAATGCCGGAATTTCCCATTCCCTTTCCATGTATTCCGACAGAAGCAATAAATACTTCCTGACCTTGGACAACTACGAGGATGCTTTGGAGAAATTTGAAGAACTGGTAACGGATTGTCGTGCCAATTCAGAGGATGAAGATACCGATAATAAGGCTGAAGATATCCAGGCAGAATACCCTGACCTTTCCAAATGGGATGTGGTATTCTTTGGAGACAGCATCACTGCCTTTAAAGAGACCTCCTCCATCCCCGGTGCCTTTGGCGGACTTACCGATGCTCATGTTTACAACTGTGCCCACGGCGGAAGCAACGCCACCGAGCGCGGCAAGGGCTTCCCCGGCATCCCTACTGTAATAGATGCTTTTCTAGCCGAAGACACCAGTAGATTTGAGGAAGATTCTGTTATCTACACAGGCATTACAGATTATAGCGAGAATGCCAAGAAAAGACGTCAGAAATGCTTTGTTTTGAATTTTGGTATGAATGATTATTTTACCGGATGTCCTGTGAGGTCTGATGACCCCTACGACACATCCACCTATGAGGGCGCCATGCGCACAGCCATTGAAAAGCTGCAGACCGCTTACCCCGATGCTGTCATCGTCCTGATGACCCCCAACTATACCACTTACTTTGGCAACGGTCTGAATCCCCAGTCCGATGAGGGCGGCATCCTCTTGGACTATGTAGCCGCTATAGACAATCTCAGCACCACCTATGACCTGCCCCTCTATAACAGTTACACGGAACTGGGAATCGACAGCACCAACTTTAACGAATACCTTCTGGACGGCTGCCACCCCAACGAAACCACCCGCTATACCATGGCGCAGGGATTGGCGGAACTGTTTGGAGAGCTGACCGATAAAGAAAAATAAGTTATCTCATTAAGAAATGCAGGGACATCCTTTTGATATTTTGATGCCCCTGCATTTCTTATTTTATTTCTAATTAATTTCCGTTTTACTTCCTTCTGCCGGCTCCTTCTGTGCAATATCTTTATGAGCCTGTTTATACTTAAGTAAATGTTATAAAATACCAGAAATATCCCAAACATAAACCCGACATATGCCACCTCCGAACGTAATAGCCGCTGTTATCATTGCCCCTTCCATTATCTTATGTTTGTTTTTCATTTGTTCCAATTAAGACTCCTAACTATCTATTACTTCGCTCTCTTGTTTACCACACTTCTTACGCCATAGTAAATACACAACAAAACCACTCAAAATCAATATACATATTGTTACCATAAAAAGGGAAGCATACCATGCCATTGCCAAAAACAGTCCATCTCCATAGTTTGCACCTATCCCCAAACGATAACAACACATCTGAAACACTGTCAATAATAATATTATGTATAGCACACCTGCAACAATTGTAGTAAACAGCATCTGCACTTTACTCATTTTCTCTTTTTCTATACACCACAAAATATATAATGTTCCGCTTATTACCGGCAGAAATGGCGAAAGTGCTAATACCCCTAAATAAATTACTATTCCTAATAATCCCTGTTCGTTGAAGAAATCATGTTGTATGATAGCCATTAATACCAGATTCAACAAACATGTTGCAAAAGAAATACTGGCTGAATGTATAATTATTTTACTGATTAACCTCATTGATTCTCCTCCCAATTCAGCGTACCTCCCCACCAATAAAATAGTTTCTATCCTACTTTGGCTACAATCTTCATTCTCTCCTTGTTGCATTTCATGCTGTTCTATTCTGATTAGGCCGATTACTAACCCTCCTTTTTCTTGCGAAATACACAACTATGCAAATCAAAACCACTAAATATACAATTGCCACAGCAAAAATAGCATACCAAGTCATCCCTAATAATAGACCGCCTGCCCAATCTTCTCCAATTCCCAAATACCAACAACACGCCGGAAACAAAGTCTTTAATAAGCAAACATACATTACATCCGATATGACTGCAATACTAAGCAATTGCTCCAAACTCACTCCCTTTTTATTTTTATGATACAAACAATAAAATATATGTACAATAATAATTAACAGAATTGAAAGCAATGCCAGAATTCCTAAACAGGCAACCGACAACAAGCTGTCATCTCCCCAGTCCTGCGTCATAACAGCCATTAATAGCACTTCTGTCCCACATGTCAGAGTTGAAATAATAAATGAGACTATACTATTTTTTACAAACGTTTTCATTCATTATCCTCCCATTCCGGCGTGCCTCCCCACCAATAAAAAGGAAGCATATCAAAATAGTAGTGCGCTATTGACGCATCAGATGTTTTAGTTTCTATAACATCTGATATACCTGTTGTTTTGTCATTTGGAGAATAGTTAAACGTAGGTCCTATCTTAGGATACTCACTCAAGGTTAACAACCTCGTTCCTTTATAATCAGACTTCACAATTTCCACAGATCCATCATATAAGGTTTCATATATTGCCTCTAAACCATCTGCTCTTATATATTTATAACTAGCTCCCTTCTGCTCTTCATTTTTGATACCACTTGGAGTATGGTATACCGCCTCACTCGAAGGAAGCTTTTCAAAATTCATTTTTTCTGCTTCATAAGCTGTAATCGGCAGAAACTTATCATATTGAGCATTTAGCTTAAACCGTTCCTCAAAATGAATGTTCGCTTTCCATTCTTCATCCGTAATAACCTTCCCTGCACTAGCATCATAATACAAAAAATCCATAGGATCTCCATCAGCTTCTAACAGTCCTCCTAACTTAGACCACACATTACCTTCCGTTCCCTTTAATGCATTCAAAAGTATTTCAACAGTACTTGAATCTATTCCCAACACACCATTGGGCAACATATATGCTTTCCGATAAATTTCATCCCCTACACCACCTCGTACACAATCCCCTGCTGTAGCATATAACACATAATATTCCTTCCCTAGTAATCCACAATCTACTTCCACCAATTTTCTCTGCGGAAAATCAAATGTTGTGGTATCCATAAATGTATAAACCACATACTTCTTTCCATCAGATAAAATACCTTCTGAACACTTTTCTTTAGTATACACAGGATAGTTTATGAAATAAGACAATACATATGAAACCGCTCCTTTATCCCCGGTAGCACAAGGCTCCTGCATAAATGGATTACTCTTTACCCGATAATACCCTAAATCCTCATAGTATGTTCCCAATTCCTCTTTATCGGACAATCCGTCTCCATCCGTGTCCCCCTTCAACGGACTCAATTTATGGTTGCCGATATTGGTTGAAATCTCCTCCAATTCAATATCATCAGACAATCCATCTCCATCCGTATCCTTCATCGTTGGATTGGAGTACATTTTTACGTAAACCAATAATCCTTCTTGTCGAACCTCTATCTCGTCCCCATCAATAATCCCATCATCGTCGCTATCGGCATCTAGATAATCCATTTCCGTCAGCGGAATTCCTGTTCCAAGACGCAGCATCCCCTCTGCCATTACTTTCTCATGATAATCCACAATACCGTCACCATCGCTATCTTTATATAATTCAGTAATCTCTACAATATCATCAAAAATCTCATACAATTCGCTTGCCTCAGAAGCATGAAGATACAACCCACCTGTTCCTTGTGCCATCTCAACCAAGGGCATTTCCCATACATATTTCCCTAATCCTATCGCATAAATCACAACCCCCTTTTCTTTTGCAACATCAGTAAGCGTTGAGTCGTATGGACCACTTCCATCCGACAACATGATAACACACCTATGTCTATCCTCACTATTATCTATATCCTCATCAAATAAGTCTAATGCCGCCTTCATACCACAACTCAAGTCAGTTCCCCCACCAAAACTCCTGTCAACCAAATCATATAATCTTTCCTTATCATTCGTAAGTCCACTATTCACTCTCACATAATGGTCAAATTTGATTACTGCTCCTCTATCGCTCTCAGATAATTTTTCTATAAATTCATTAACTACCGTTTTTCTAATTGTTGTCTCATCACTGCCAACGACACTTCCCGAATCATCAATAGTAAATACAATATCCAAACTAGTTTTACAATTTCCGCTGCTATCATACTTCAACGTATAATTCCACACCATATCATGTAACCTTTTATCTAATACAACATAGGTGGAAAAATGCTCCAACTCTGCTGATATGCTACTGCCATCCCATACAGCATTTTCCACTTCCTCCAGCAGTTGCGCATCCTCATTATAATAATAAATCGCAGGTTCAAAGTCCTCCTTCAACACTTTCTCATCAAATGTATAAGTCAAAGTTGCACTTGCAAAAGTACCATCCAAAGAAAAATCATATGCACTGCCTGCTCCCAAATACCCCGGCATCTCTTTGGACAAAACAGGGTCATTCTCCGGAATTTCCTGGATTTCCAGACTCGCTACCTGTTCAGGCGACAAATCGATACTGAGCGTAGCCTCCACAGGCGCATCCTCACTATCAGACAATTCCTCCACAATCTGTACCGTTCCATCTGCTTTCACATCAGAAACACAAGGGTTGGTCCCCCATTCTACCTCCACCAAATCAGACATGCCATCTCTGTCTGTATCCGACATTTTGGGGTCTGTACCATAGACCCGGACTTCATCATAATCACTTAACCCATCATAATCCGTATCCCCATAGTTTACATCTGTGTTAAGCACCAATTCCTCTTTATTAAACAAACCATCCTGATCACTATCCTGATCTTCATTATACACCAACGGATTTGTCTTTAACAGAAAAATCTCATCAATATCACTCAGCTCGTCTCCATCCGTATCAGCCGCATCGGGATTGGTTCCATACTGTTCTTCCCGATAATTCTCCAGTCCATCCTTGTCATTATCCTCCCTGTCAACGGTCAAAAGACTCATATTCTCCTCAGAGGTATTCCATACAGATGTGGTATACTGCGCCACTTTCCCATCTTTAGCATAAACAGTGACAGTCAGCTTATTATCTCCAATCAAAAGCTGCGGCTTGTCTACCGACCACACACCATCCTGCAACATCACTACATTCTGCGGCACGACAATCTGCCCTGACAACACTTCCATCCGAATACTTTCAACGTCCTCATCCTCAATCGCAGCACCATTCATAGAAACAGCACCCTCAAATCGTTCTACTGCGTCCGCAACAACATATCCCTCATACCCATCGTACACAAACAAATTCTCCGGAACAGTAAATGTTACCTCAAACTCCCCATTGCCCTTCTCAACAACTTCTTGGTCTGCTCCGTCTCCGGTTCCATAACTCACCTGCTTCAATACATAATTAGCAGGTTCAGACATGTCAGCAAACGCTCCGCCTTTCATACCAATGGAAACAGTCTCCCCGGAAGCAATGCTACTGTTATATCCTGTATTTCGTATCACATAATGATTATTCTCATGGGTTTCCAACACACCATCCCACACCTCGGTAATCTCTCTGTCAAAATCAAACTCCAACACCCAGTCTTCCAACAGGGAAGTTCCCTGATTGGTTACTTTAACAGCACCATAAAAACCACTTTCCCAGTCTTCATTCATAATGAATTCTACAGAATAATCCTCTTGTCCTACTGTAGATACCTCATCCATAAGTTCATAACATTCGGGAAATCCTGCAAATGCCTGATTACCGGAAATTCCAAAAAGAACACTACTGCCCACAGCAATATCCTGATTCCAACCTACATTTTTGATTACAAACCCATTCTCGACATGTTCATATATCTCTGCATTCCAAATATCCGTAATTGCATTATTACACACAAAACCCAAGTGCCAGTTTTGAATAACCGTATCACCTGTATTCTCTATCTTAATCGTCGCATTATACCCGGTATCCCAATAAGAAGTCAGAGTGAACGTAATTCTATAATCACTTGCCTCATAAATATTTTCCGTCGATACGCCATCCCAACCTGCGCTCTCCGCAACTGTCTTAGCAACATCGCTTCCATATTCTGTTCCTGCATATACAGGCAATTCCGTTGCAGTAATACACATCACCATGGCAAGCATAAATGCCACTGCTTTCTTCCAAAGTCTCTCCATTTCTTTCCCCTCCGTATTTTCCATAATGCTAATGCAAACATACGCCTTTCTGCGCCACTTGCATAAAAAAAGCTGCAATGTACCAACATTGCAACCGAACCATCAATATAATAAAATATCTCTATTTTATTACTTAGACTTCCTGCTTTGCGTCCCCATGTTTCCATGAGTTTGCCTTTAAATTTTTATAAACCATCTTTATACCTATCGTGTATTATTCCTACTTACAAACACTCCTTTCTTTTGACATTCTTTTCCGTTATTATATTGCTTTTTTTTGTATCTGTCAACAGTTATTTGCAATTTCCCATTGTCAGTATAGTGTACAAAAAATTCCCTGCAATCAAAAAGACCTCAGAGCATCAATCTCCAAGGTCTTCCCATTCACATCTGTGCAATTAATATCTCTGATACAATACCATATCCGCATCTTTGGACAGCTCTGTCAGTCCTGCTTCCTGACACCGTTTGTCCACCTCTGCCCCTGCCTGCGCCGCTATATAGCGACACTGCAAGACATCAAAATGCTCTAACACATAATCCTTCTGACAACAACTGATACCGAAGCCCTCCGGCAGTGCATAAAGAAGCTGCCACTTCATGGTTTCTCCTGCTACACTCTGCTCATTAAACACCCATATGACGGCATTGTCATAATTGGGAACATTTTCTTTGGTAAGGGTTAGCGTATCCGCAAAACGCTTCTGCCAGTCCTCTACTTGAGCCCGTCTTTCCTCCGTAACATAAGGCACCTGATAATCATAGGGGTCTACCGCCTTATAAGTATAGAGGAACGCAAAGGTCGCCCCCAAAAATACCGCTTTTTTGTAGAAACTCGTATCCATCAGGCTGACCACAAACACACCCACCGCCATAAAGGTCAGAAGATGCTTGCTGCCCTCTGTGAGCTTATACATCAAAAGCAATGCAAAAAACATTCCGATGAAAGAAAATGCCAGATGGGCTTCCGCAACAAACTGCGCCCTAAGGGAAGCATCATCCTTTCTATGTGCCTTAGCGTTCCGGCTCTCCTGCTTTTCACCTTCATTCGCTTTCCTTCTGCGAAGCTTCCCATAATCCACCATGCTCTGCCAGAGAAGTATGGCACAAGTCACCATATACCCTGCAAAAAACGCTCCCGAGGCCAGACCGGTACGAAGCCCTTGTACAGTGTGTGCATAGAAATCCTTGCCCTTCCAATACAGGGTGCCAAAGAAGTTCTTCACTCCTGCACCAAATCCTTCATCGAAGAAGGTAGTAATCCAATCCGTAAAAAACAGCGGATGAAAATATTCTGCACCAAAATAGTGCTTAATCATAGCGTAGCAGACCAGTACCCCCCCCATAACTACACCTGAACCCAACAGCCCAATCCAGATACGTCCTTTTCTACGGGTATCTCTAATCCAATAAAAGGCCGGTACAAGCAAAAACAACAGCATATAGGGCCGCATCAGGGTAAGTAGTCCCGAAATCCAAAAAAGTGCCGCCAATTTCCCACCATGAGGACTTTTTTCATAATTGATAGCCAGTCCGTAAAACACAATCAAATGACTAATACAGATAATCTCAGGCATACCCGACAACATATACCGCACAAAGGGTGTGTACAGGCAAAATAAAAGGGTCAATATCCCCATCTGCTTCCAAGTGGGCTTAACAAACCATACAAACAAAAGCATTGCCACAGTCATCAGCAAAATATTGCAAATCACAGGGGACAACAGATTCCATCCAAACAAAAGTCCCCACACAATCCAAGGCAATACCAACACCGGACTCCACGCCGCAAAGGACAGCTTTAATCCATGACTTTCATTGAAGCCGTAATACCCCTGTGGATAGCCGAATTCCACAATACTCTCCACCTGCTTGTAATAAAAAAGTTCATCATTCCACTCCGAGGACGGCAGATAAACCTGCCCGATAGAGCCGCCCTCCCCCACAGCAGTCACAACACAGCACATAACAGGCAAAAGCGCCATGAGCAGCGCTTTTATCAAAACAATATATCGTTTATCCTGTTTCCACCATTCTATGAATTTCTTCATTGGATTTCCTCACAATTAATTTTCTCCCGAATGACATACTGGGGAGAATTATTCATACTGATATAAATTCTTCCGATATACTCTCCAATCAGCCCCAACATAATCATAATCATGCCGCCGAAAAATACGATTGCCGCCATGGTAGAACTGAATCCCAAGGGCACTGCCGGATTCACCAGTTTCTTGATAATGGTATATATTCCATAGGCAAAACCTACACAGGCACTGGTGCCGCCGATAATGGTGGCAATGCGCAGAGGCTTTACAGAGAAAGCCGTAAATCCGTTAAACCACAAGCTGAGAAGCTTTTTCATGGTATAGCCGGAATTGCCCTCCTCACGCTCTCTGTGGGTTACCATCACATTGGTAATATTCTTGGTGGTCCGAAGCACCAGTCCGATGACATAGGGATAAGAATTCTCGTATCGAATCATATCATTTACCACAAATCTTCGCACTGCAAAATAACTAGATACATACAGCTCCTTGGGCTTCTCCAACATCATTCTGGTCATTAGTTCATTTACCTTACTACCCATGTTGCGGAAGGCAGAGTGTTGCTTGTGACCATATTTGGCATAGACGGCGTCATACCCCTCCTCCAGTTTCCCAAGAAGCTTATCCACTTCGTCAGCCGGAGTCTGTCCGTCATCATCCAGACATACCACATAATCTCCTCTGGACTCTCTAAGGCCTGCCATCAGTGCAGAATGCTGTCCAAAATTTCTGGCAAAATCCAAGCCCCGTATCTCCTCATTGGCCTCGCATAGCCTGCGGATTACTGCCATGGTTCCATCCGGGGAGCAATCATTCACCAGAACAATCTCATAGCTGTAATTTACAAGCTCCTTCATTTTATTTTTAATTTCTCCAACCACATGCTCCAGAGTCTTCTCTGAGCGGTAGCAGGGAATTACAAAACTTACCTTCTTCATCCCGATAACCTTTCCGGCTGTCGTCGCCTTCTTATTGTACACTTTCTTATCGTATACTTTCTTATCGCACAATTACTTTGCAACCGCAGCCATCCATACAATATCACGGTACACACCGTCTATACAGACATCATCCTTCAAAAGACCTTCTCTGACAAAACCTGCCTTCTCATAGCTGCCGATAGCCTGCATGTTGTCTGCAAAAGCCCGAAGATACACCCGATGCAGCCCGGCCTCCTCAAAACAGTATCGAAGCATCAGCTTGGCTGCCGCACTTCCAACTCCCCGGCCTCTGGCATCGGCCTCACCGATAAAAATGCCATACTCCGCCTTGTTGTGATGCCTGTCGATATCTCTGATATAGACGCTTCCCAAGGGCTTATCTGTAGCAATGTCACAGATAATAGTCTGTACCACCCGTCCGGTTTCCACCTGCGTGCGTATCCAGTTTTCATGCCCTTCTCTTGTAAAGAGCTCCTGATAGATAAAATTTCTGCGGACTGCGTCAGAATTTCTCCATGCCACAATCAAATCCGTGTCCTCATAAGTCATCAGACGCAGATATATACCCGCCTTTTCATCCTGATATATTCCAATCATAATCTATATCCCTACTTTCCATAGGCATTGCAGAGCTCAATCACTCTTGCAATCTCATCCTCACGCATCTCAGGGAACAAAGGCAAAGTCACGCAGTGAGAGGCAAGATACTCCGCATTGGGACAATCGCCCTCCTTATAGCCTAAGTGTGCATAAGCCTTCTGTAAATGACAGGGAACAGGATAGTGCATGTTACACTCCACATTATTTTCTGCCATGTATTTGACAAAATCGTCGTGGTCCGGCACCGTAATGACAAAGAGGTGGTACACAGACTCTGTATTTTCAGGATGTGTCTGCATGGTAATCAGAGGATTATTGATTTCTGCAAGATAACGCTTACCAATTTCCTGTCTGCGAGCCGTCCACTCGGGCAAATATTTTAAGCTCACGGAAAGCACCGCTCCCTGCAAGCCCTCCAATCTGTAATTATAACCAATTTCGTCATGGTAGTAACGCACATCACAGCCCTGATTCTTCAATCGGGTCATATGCTTCAAATATTCTTCGTTGTCGCAGGTTACACTGCCACCCTCACCGAAGGCATAGAGGTTTTTGCCGGGATAAAAACTAAAGCATGCAAGCTCTCCCAGAGTACCTACATTTCTTCCCTCAAATTTCGCACCGTGAGACTGGGCACAGTCCTCCACCACAAACAATCCATGCTTGTCCGCAACAGCCTTAATCGCCGCATAATCAAAGGGTTGTCCATAGAGATGCACACCAATGATTCCCTTGGTCTTGTCTGTAATCTTAGCCTCCACAGAAGCCGCATCAAGCTCCCATGTATCTGCCGTACAATCCGCAAATACAGGAGTTGCTCCGGTATAGCTCACGCCCCATGCCGTAGCAATATAAGTGTTAGCAGGAACAATGACCTCATCTCCGGGTCCAACACCCAAAGCAAGCATAGCAAGATGCAGTGCAGAAGTACCATTGTTTACACCACAGGCATATTTCGTGCCCACATATTTTGCAAATTCCTCATCAAACTGGTCCGCATACTTACCGCCGGAAAAGGCAGTCTCCTTGCAGACCTGCTCGATAGCCGCCAGATATTCCTTGGCATGATTCTCATAATTTCTTATCAGGTCTATTCTCTTAATATGTTCTGCCATGATATGCTCCTTTGCTTTTCTATACACTAAATATTCTTCTTAATATAAAACTCCTTAAACAGTCTTGTAATCTGCACCAGATAATTGCAGATGGTCTTAAACACTTTAACTGTGGTGTTATAGTCTTCCTGCCACTCCACGGGGTAATCCATCACCCTCACACCACGCTTCTCAGCCCGGAGCAGGAATTCAATCATGTAAAACCAGCCATTGTCCTGACTACAGCCCTGAACCAGAGACAACACTGTCTTGCGGCGGGCAAAGGTAAAACCGCAGATGGCGTCGGTAGACTTCATTCCAAGGAACAGCTTCAAAAGAATCAAAAGTCCCTGAGAGGTAATCTTTCGATACCACTTACGCCCCTTGGTGTCAGACTGCTTGGCAAACCGGCTGCCGTTGATGTACTCCACCTCCGGCACAGTCTCAAAAAGGTGGATTGCCTCCCCCAAATGCTTGATGTTGGTGGACAAATCAATATCCATATAACCCACCACATCGCCGTGGCTGAGTTCTACTCCTCTGCGAAAAGCCGCACCCACACCACGCACATTGATGCGCTCATACAGCACACCGGGATAGACCTGACAAAGCCTTCTTGCAATCTGAGGCGTCTCATCCTCAGAGCCGTTGTCCACAATAATAATCTCATAATCTGTGAAATTAATCTTCTTCAAATACTCCACCGTGCGAGTGATACCGCTCTCCAAGCGAAGTTTTTCATTCAATACCGGAAAAATGATTGTCAGCTTCATTTTGTCAGTTTTTCCACTCCTTCTACCACATAACGCTGTCTCTTAAAGCTCATATTCAAAATAACGGACAGATATTTAAAAATCAAAGTCATAAGCACGGACAACATAAAGAATCCAAAACTCATAAGAGCCATCAGAGAAAGCCATCCTTCCACAGGACGCACCTCACTGAATATAGAATAAATAATCCAACCGAACATAATCATCAGGAATCCAAACAGCACCACACTTACCAATAGGGAGAACTTCTCCAACACATCTGTAAAAATAACCAGTGTATCTACTGCCAGACCGCTTCTGTTGCCCCGCTCCTCGCGGTTACGGTTTCTGCGCCCGGTACTCTTGTTATCATACGCAATGGTATCCGTCTTCAAACCACAATTCATATACATTACCTTGCGGTACGGCACATAAATATTCATTTGATTTACACGATTAATGGCTCGTCTGGATATAATGCGAAAACGCTCCTGACGAATCCGATAACGATTGTGACTGCTCCAATTATATAATGCATAGAATATTCTGGAGGTCACAGCTACCCCTCTCTTGGGAGATGCAGATACCACATCATACCCCTCCAGAGCACGATAATACACCTGCATGATAAGCTCCTCATCAAAATCCAGATTGCACTGGTCAAATTCAAAAAGGAAATCTCCTACCGCCAAGTCACTTCCCGCATTCATGGCAGTCTCCAACCCCTGATAAAAGCTTAAATTAATCAGACTGACAGAACGTGCATACCGCCCTTCCTCCAAGAAAGAATGAAGCTGTTCCACCGTATCATCCGTACATCCGTCATTCACACACACAATCTCAAACTTTTCAAAATTGGCCTTCATCACACCACAGATGCTGCGCATAAAATCCTTTACCACAGCACCGTCATTATGCAGATAAACCACGCAGGATACAAAATTTTTCTCCTTGCCCGTCTGTTCCATTTGAATCCAAACCTCCGTTAGTTCAAAAACTCATCCAAATCATATACTGTATTAATCTTACCCGAAAGTACACTGATAAACACAGGACCACCTTCACTCTCCGGCTCCAACCGCTTAATCACGGTAGGGCGGGAATCATCTATCTCCGAAGCCTTAAGAATGGGCTTCATGGAAAACAGAGACTTCTCATAGGTAAAGCCATAGTCCTCACGCATATACTTGCGCGCCAGAGCTGACATATACTCCCATGCACTCTCCGGTCTCAAATCACACTCATTACAATTGCCAAGCCACATCTGATTGCAAATGCCATCCTTCACACATTCAAACTGTGGTGTAGCCTCATAGCTTGTCTTGTGAGGCGTAAAGGTAACCGAAGTCAGGGAGTGATAACCTGTTTTGCCAAAGGGCATAATGGAGAAAAAGGGGCCATCCATCACCGTCAGGCCAATATCCTTTAATCTATCATCCACATTGCACAAAATAATCTCACAGAGCTCATACTTCAAGCCAAAATCCTGGGTCGCCACACCCTCCACTCTCCGAAGCACCTGATTGACAGAAGCATAGGTTGCATTCAACACAAAGGGAGCCGAATAAACCTCTTCCTGCCCCTCACAAACTGCATAGATTTCATATTGGTCACTCTGTTTTACAATTCTTTGAATCTCACGGCTAAACATAAGAGATACATTGGGCAAAGCCTTAAGCTCCTCCATCAGATAATCCCTCAGAATATGGGCATCGTAGGTGTACTCCTCCGTGAGAAAGGCACCGTCACACAGCCCCTTTTGGAAATACTGCTCCACAGGCAAGTCCATACAGGGAATGTCTGCACTTTTACAAAACTTCCGAAACTCCTCCGCATCCGTCCACGAAAAGTGGCTGGAGGTTGCGTAAACCTGCTTGAATTTATCATGGATACAAAATCCATAGTCCTCCACAAATCTCTTAAAATATCCCGCCGACTTCATGGCCGTGGAAAGAGACCGGGGATAATGATAACCCATATGCACTCTGGCCTGATTGATATAGGTGGCACGGGTAAAGGGTGCCGGTTCAATCTCCAAAAGAGTTACCTTCTGCCCCTTTCGTCCGCAATATAACGCTGCATACAGACCATAAAGCCCTCCACCAATAATCAGTTTGTCATTTTTATTCTGCATCTTCATTCTTACTTTCCTTAATGTTTGCTCCGCCTGCTGCCGTCACTCTCATTGACAGCACCGCTGCAAAGGGCAGCACAATCATCAGCGGATAAATATATCTAAGCTGCACGGTAGGCCCCAGAAACAATGTCACATAATAGCCCATCACCAGTGCAAGTGGTACACATCTGTCATATCGTTTATACAGAACAAGATATCCTGCAAGCAGCAAATACAGCCATAAGAACACACCGGGTACAAACAGGTACTTAAGCACCGGAATTTGTAAATGTCCGTTTGCATCTGCCCATTTTTCAAAAAGACCAAAAAGTCCTCCCCATTTGGAGTCCTGATATACACCATAGGAATTGAGTTCCCCTGTCAAAAAGCGGGTCTGCACATAGCCAAGTCCGGTATCCCTGCCATTTACATTTATATAAGCATGACTCTTATCCCCCACATACAGATATCCGGCATTTACTGCCAGAGCGGCATTGACAAAATCCCCGGGATACTCTTCCAAAAGCCCCAGGTAGGTGCGAACAAAATCTCCTGCCCGATATCTTGCCACATAGGTATTGGTGTGACGTTTTACAGGGTCCGCAATATCCGGTCTGTAATCCTTGTAGCTTTCATTTAACAAAAAGTCATTAATCAACGCTTTGGAGGCCTCATCCATGGAAGCATCATCCTCCGCAAGCACACCCACACCGCCATGATAAACCATACAGCGGGCAAGCTGCTGTATAGGCATGCTAAGCATCTCTCTTCTGTCGCCCTGCTGCGCTCCGGTTACGTTAAAGAGGCCGGACAGGCACAGACTTCCCACAATCAAAGACAGCAGACAATTTACAGTCATTCTGCCCCAGAAGCGTCTTGCTCCCTTGCCAAACAGCACCGCCAAAACCAATATCACCAGTAACACCAACATGGCATATCTGCCATTGTTGCGAAACAACTGCATACCCACGGAGCTTACGGCAAACAAAACATCATATCCGTCAAACTTAGCCTTACTCTTAATCTTCTCATATAATGCAAGTATCTGCAACAAGAAAAACGCACTAAAAAAAACATCCTTGCAGACACTGACGCTCATATACATATGAAAAGGATACAGCATTGCAAAAAGCTGAATACATACTACAATCCACTTTCTCACACCGCTCTTAACAAACAGACAAATGCCCCATGCAAAGACTGCTGCCAAAACAAGCATCTGCACCAAAACCAACAAGGCCAATCCTGTGTTTACATCATCAAACAAAACCCGCCCAAGCTTCATAAAACAGTCAAGTAAAAGAGTATGGGCAATGGGATGATGGTCGTTGTAGGAACCGCCTACTACCTGCCCCAACTGAATGGTGGTATCATAGGCACAAATCCCCGGATAATACGCCAGATAACAGGGCAGCCAACACATCATAATACCAACAAAGGATACCAACCATTTCACTCCGGTTTTGGCCTTCGCAAGTCCCTTTCCAAATCCCAGATTCTCTTGGATATCTGTCGAAACCTTCCCGAATGCGTCTTTGCTCTTGCCGGCTCTCATAAAGCACACACTTCCCATGCTGCCAAATACGCCACCTGCAAGCACACAAACAAACAGGAGACGTGCAATATACGTCCCTGTCCATAGAATATTGCCCTCCTCTGCCAGACTCCACCCGGTCACCTGAAAGAAACCGAAGAGAAAACCAATCAGGGCATATATTACAAATGCTCTTTTGTTCCAATATTTTTTAAACATGTTTCTTAGCTTTCTTGGCATCATGAACACGATTTAAGCGATACTCGAAATCTCTTCTGTCCTTGGCTGCCATAACTTCCAAAATCATACCTGCAAAGAAGGATAAAATTCCTGCAAGTACCGTAAATCCACACACAATCAGAGTGGGGAAACGAAGCACTAGTCCGGTCTCCAGATAAGCCAGTCCCACAGGAACGAAAAGTACTGCTGCCAAAGCAATCAGCAAGAATCCCAACAATCCAAAGAACCTTAAAGGTCGGTAGTTTTTGTAAAGCTGTAACATCTTAAGGATTACCTTCATGCCGTCGCTGTAGGTATTCAGCTTGGACTCGCTGCCCTCCGGTCTGTCACGGTATTCTACCACCACATTCTCCACCTGCATATTGTAATTCACTGCATGAATGGTCATTTCCGTCTCAATCTCAAATCCCTTGGAGAACACCGGGAAGGTCTTGATAAACTCATAACTGAAGGCTCTGTAGCCCGTCATGATATCCTTGATATTGGAGCGGAACAGACTGTTGATTCCCGCACGCATCAAACTGTTTCCAAAGTTGTGAAAAGGTCTTTTATTCTCCGTAAAATAAGTGGAAGAAAGCCTGTCTCCCACTACCATATCCGCATTTTTCTCAAGCACCAGATTCACCATTTCCCTTGCGCAATCCAGAGGGTAGGTATCATCTCCATCAATCATCAGATAGCATTCTGCATCAATCTCACGAAACATTCTTCGCATGACATTTCCCTTGCCCTGCTTGTACTCATTACGCACAATAGCGCCGGCCTCCATGGCAATCTCTGCCGTCTTATCCTTGGAATTATTGTTATATACATAAACCGTTGCCTCCGGCAAGGCTTTTCTCACATCAGCCACAACCTTGCCAATGGTCTTCTCCTCATTATAGCAGGGTATTAACACCGCAATCTTATCCATAGTTCATTCCTCTCCGCTTACTTACCATACTTTGTATGAATTACCACTATTTTAGCACGATTATTCTTTTACAGCCACTATTTTTATAAAGAATTCTGTGCTATAATGTCTAAAATCAACAAAAAACAATTTTTTATGAGGTAAAACAATTGAGACAACTGTTTTCAGGCATCTACCGTTTGTCCTGCAATTTCATATTGATATTGTCCCTGGTCTTTACAGGTCTACTGTTTACGGCAGGCTTTCTGTTTACCTGCTATGCCGACGATATGACCACTCAACAGGTTTTGACAAGAACAGACAATCCGCTGATTCACATTTTAGGTGTGGGTATCTTCAGCGGACTGATTCTGTTGTGCAGCAAATTAGTCTGCAAACATCCCAAAAAAGGCAAAAAAGTTCTACTGGTTCTGACCTTCGGATGGATTCTTTTACTGGGAGCAATGCTTGTCCTGTTCGGGCGAACCGCCCCGGCAGCCGACGCATGGAGTGTCTATTCCGCCGCAGAAAGCCTTGCCATGGGAGATACCTCCGTTATCCACCCCACGGAATCCTACCTGTCCTACTATCCCCAACAGGTAGGCCTGATGGCCTTTTTTGAACTGCTTGTGAGACTGTGGAATCTGCTACCCATCGGCATGGAAGCCTATCATTTCATCAAATGTCTCTACGTAGTATTGACCTGTGTCATTGTATTTTATCAGTACAAAAGTGTTCATCTTCTCTGGAAAGATGACCGTGCTGACTGTATTTATCTGATTCTTGCGGGAACCAATCTCCCCATGATTATGTACAGTTCCTTCGTCTACGGCGAAATTCCTTCCTTTGCCGCCCTGTCTGTGGGACTGTACCATTTACTAAAGTTATTAAAAAAACTTGCACCGGACAACGCTTCGGAAAGCTCCTCATCGCCTTCTACCAAATGGCTCGTGAGTCAGGCTTCGTTAAGCCTTCTTGGACTTACACTGGCTGTAATGCTCCGCAAAAACTCTCTTGTTGTAATCATTGCCGTGGTACTGGTGGTACTGGTGGAATGGTGCCGCAGCAGAAAAGCTTTATTGCTTGTCTATTCTGCACTGTGTGTAGTGTTAGCTCTTACTATTTTGCCCGCAACCCAGAAGGCTTATGAACTACGGGCAGGCAACACACTCCAAAGCGGTGTGCCCGCCATGTCCTATTTTGCCATGGGTATGCAGGAATCCTCCAGAGCCAACGGTTGGTACAACGGATTCAATTTTAACACCTATCAGGAAACAGGTATGGACACTGACCAAACTGTACTCCTGAGCAAGGAAGCCATAGCCGAGAGACAGGCATTTTTCAAAGCCAATCCCAGTTATGCAGGTTCCTTTTATCTGGGCAAATTTCTCTCCCAGTGGGCAGACGGCACCTACGCAAGCCGTCAGGCTACCCTTGCCACCCTCGGCCCCAGACACCCTGTAGCCGAGGAATTTTATACCGGCAAATTTACAGATGCCTATATAGGCTTTTGCAATATTTATCAGACCGTAATGTATCTGGGCTGTTTTGCAGGCATTCTTATGATGCTTTTGAAGCGCAGCCCCAATCACTTATATTTATGGATTGGTCTCATCAGTGCCTTTGGCGGATTTTTGTTCCACATGATCTGGGAAGCCAACTCCCGATATATTTTCCTCTATGGGTTAATGCTTGTGCCCTATGCAGCTCGTGGTCTTGCAGATATCAGTAATACATCTGTCCCCGGAAAATTCCGTAGAAGTAATACAGACCGCAAAGAAGATGCAGACCAAAAGCAGCCCATTGCAGGATAAGCAGTATGGGACGTTTTCTCTTGGCAGTTGCCTGTAGCAGCACAACAACTGCTCCCACAAATGCAAAGAAGATACCATACATGTAACCCCATGAAAAATTAAAATCAGGCGCCCTGAATCCCTTTTCGTAAATGAGAAACGCCATGGCAAAGCCCATTGCATAAATCTGCCACGAAAAACGATACAGGGTGTTTGTTTTTATCTCTTTATGATTCAAAATAAGCACCAGAATGGGAAATCCCACTGCCAAACCAATTGCAAAGGGAATACTCCCACAGTACAGACTCCAAATGTCGCCAAAGCAAAATCCGATACCGCCCTCTACGCCCTCATCAGGCACAAACACACCCTTAAACTGATAGAGCAAATCAATAAAGGTGGGGATGAATGTCAATCCCAGAAGAATCGTTGCTTTAAAATTCGTAAATTTAGAACGAAACATTCTGTACACCATAATCAGGCCTGCCGCTCCCACCAGTACGATGGTAAAGCTGGGCTTTGTCATGGTGGTGAGAAGTAAAAACACAGAAAACAGCAGATAATCCTGCCAAATCCCGTCTGGCAAATGTCTTACAGCCTTTCCCTCTGCCGACCCATTTCCCACCTGTTCATAGCAATCCAAAAGCTTCACATACCACAAAAAAGCCAGAATTGCAAAGGGTCTCGCCGCCATGTAGGTGGCATTGTGAAAAGGGTTGGGAGTAAACACACCCAAGTAATTATATTTGATTCCGGGCAGATACAACCCCGCAGGTGAAGTAAATACCATGGAGATAAAAAACAGCCCCACAGACACAATACTAATCAAAAACCCTGCAAGCCAGCCGCTTCCCCCAAGGCCCTCTGTCAGCTCCTCAAACGCTAGCTTGTTCAACGCAAGCTTTGTCACCACAACAGCCAAGGCATTTAACACCGTAGTAGCAAGGGCCACCGCCATCTCCGGTCCGGTAAAGAGATCAAAAAAAGCCGACAGCTTAAACAATATGGGATAGGGAAAACTATACCCGCTGTCCAATCCCTGCATTTCCAGAATATAGGCTTTCATATCCGAATGGTAGAGACCGCTTCCAGCCATGCTTTCCACACACTGCCTATAGAAAAGTGTGAAGGTCACCGCCAATACTCCCACAAAAAGTATGGCAAAAATCCCTCTATCTATAAGCACATCTTTCTTCGAAGCCTGTATCTTTATTTCTTTACTTTTTTGTTTTGTTTCAGCAGACATGCTCTCTCCTCCACTCCATTACCACATCCTCCGATATTCTCCGGGTGTCACACCCTCCACTTTCTTAAAGATGCGGGAAAAATAATTGGCATCGTGCATACCACATTCGTGGGCAATCTCCTCGATGGGCTTATCTGTAAAGCGCAGACTTTGCTTGGCCTTGGTTATGCGCACCTGCAAAACATAGCCTGTGACAGACTCACCGAACTGTTCCTTAAAAATACGCGTCAAATAAAATTTATTAATATAAAAACGTTCCGCCAACATATCCAGTGTAATCCTGGAAGCATAATTCTCATCCAGATAGTCCTTCAACGCCTGAAGATTCTGTTTCTTCCCTGCAGCCTTTCGCTGCAACGCCTCTGCATCCAAATCCTCCCTCTCCGAATTCCAGCTTTGTTCCATCAAAAGAGTGAGAAGACCTGTTAATTTCTCAAAAATCTGCATATCCTTGATGTATGCGTCAGAAGCTGCGATAGCGTAGATCTCATCCAACAGTTTCTCGTAAGAGGCAGGACTTTGGGGAGTAAGTACCGGCCTTCCGCCCCGTTCCACATATTTATTATAAATACCACTCATATTGGGTCCATAAAAATGCACCCATTTCAACTGCCAAAGACTCTCAGCACAATTGTGGGCATAGGCCGCATGACAGTCCACATAGGCACAGTCGCCCGCCTTGAGGGAATAAGTTTTGCCGCCATACTCCAAGGTTCCCTCACCTTCAACCACCAGAAAAAAAAGATATGAGGCGAGGTTTTTACGCCTGCTGACATGGGGCTTTCTTGCCTTGAGTTCACCCACCTCCTGCAAATGAATCAGGTTGGCCTTGGCAAAATCAGAGGGTGTATAAATGATACGATTGGACTTCACTAAAGTACCGTCAAACAATGTGGGATCCATCTATAAGCCCTCCTCTCCAAAATCTATGGGTAGTATAGCATAAAAGTCAATATAATGCTACTAATTCTCAAAATATACCCTTAAAAAAGGGATTTGAAACCTATAAAATAGTGCAATATAGAGTATTCCACGAAAAAATGGAGGATTTGATATGAAGAAAGCATTAATTACAGGAATTACCGGACAGGACGGCTCCTATCTGGCTGAATTTTTACTAGAAAAGGGCTATGAAGTACACGGCATCACCCGCCGGGCTTCCATCTCCAACACAGCCCGCATAGACCACTTGATTGCTGCTAACGCAATCAGACTGCATGACGGAGATTTGACAGATTCTTCTTCCCTGATTCGCATTATCGGTCTGGTACAGCCGGACGAGATTTACAATCTGGCAGCCCAGTCCCATGTACAGGTTTCCTTTGATGTGCCGGAGTATTCCGGCGACGTGGACGCTTTGGGCGTGCTGCGCATTCTGGAGGCTGTTCGCATCTTGGGCTTAACCGACAAGACCCGCATTTATCAGGCATCTACCTCCGAGCTCTACGGCAAGGTGGAGGAGGTTCCTCAGAGAGAAACTACTCCCTTCCATCCCTACAGCCCCTATGCCATTGCCAAGCAGTACGGCTTCTGGATGGTGAAGGAGTACAGAGAGGCTTACAATATGTTTGCCGTAAACGGTATTTTGTTCAATCACGAATCAGAACGCCGGGGCGAAAACTTTGTTACAAGAAAAATTACCCTTGCTGCCGGACGTATTGCAGAAGGATTGCAGGAGCATTTGGAACTAGGCAATATGGACTCCTTAAGAGACTGGGGCTACGCCAAGGATTATGTAGAGTGTATGTGGCTGATGCTGCAACATGACACCCCCGAAGATTTTGTCATTGCCACAGGAGAACAGCACACCGTCCGCGACTTTACGGAACGCGCCTTTGCAGCCAACGGCATTACCCTTCGCTGGGAGGGCAAAGGACTGGATGAAAAAGGCTACGATGCGTCCACAGGCAAGATGCTTGTATGTGTAAATCCTGCATGGTTCAGACCCACCGATGTGGATAACCTTTGGGGCGACCCCACCAAGGCCAAGACAGTATTGGGTTGGAATCCCCAGACCACACCCTACGAGGAGCTTGTCCGCATCATGGCAGAGCACGACAGAGAATTAGCCAAGAAGGAGGCCAAAACCTTATGATGAATAAAGATGCCAAAATTTATGTAGCCGGACACAGAGGCATGGTGGGGTCCGCCATCGTCCGAGGTCTGGAAAAATTGGGCTACACCAACATCATCACCAGAACCCACAAAGAACTGAATCTGTGCAGACAGGCAGATGTGGAGGCATTTTTCGCCACAGAAAAACCGGACTATGTATTCCTTGCAGCAGCCAAGGTCGGTGGCATTGTAGCTAATTCTGAGGCTCCTGCCGATTTTCTTTATGACAATATGACTTTGGAGATGAATGTGATTCATTCCGCATGGCAAAACGGATGTAAGAAGCTCTTATTCTTGGGCTCCTCCTGCATCTATCCCCGTATGGCTCCCCAGCCCATGCCTGAAAGCTGCCTTCTCACATCAGAATTGGAGAAGACCAACGAGGCATATGCTTTGGCCAAGATTTCCGGTTTGAAATATTGTGAATACTTAAACAAGCAATACGGCACTGATTTTATCTCAGCCATGCCCACCAATCTCTACGGTCCTAATGACAATTATCACCCTACCCACAGTCACGTGCTGCCTGCACTGATTCGCAGATTCCACGAGGCCAAGGAAGCGGAATTGTCACAAGTTACCTGTTGGGGAAGCGGCACACCCTTAAGAGAATTTCTCTATGTAGATGATTTGGCAGATGCCTGCATTTTCCTGATGAACAATTACTCTGGCAACGAAACCGTCAATGTCGGCACCGGCAAAGAGCTTTCCATTCGTGAACTGACGGAGCTTACCGCCAAAGTAATCGGCTATGAAGGCGAGATTCTTTGGGATACCGAGAAGCCTGACGGCACACCCAGAAAGCTTTTGGACGTCTCTAAGTTAGAAGGTCTGGGATGGCACTACAAAACAGAGCTTGAGGACGGCATTCGTCTGGCATATGAAGACTTTTTGAATAATCCCATGCGTGCAGAAAGATAAATTCCTATAAAACATACAGTAAATGACCCTTTGCGAAACGAGGTTTTACAATGAATATTATTTTATTATCAGGAGGCTCCGGCAAACGCCTTTGGCCTCTCTCCAACGACATTCGTTCCAAACAATTTATCAAGCTGTTCAAAGGTCCGGAGGCGGAACTGGAATCCATGGTACAGCGGGTATACCGCCAGATTCGCTCTGTAGACCGGAATGCGTCCGTCACCATTGCCACCTCCAAGACGCAGGTTTCCTCCATCCGCAACCAATTGGGCGAGGATGTGGGCATCTGTGTGGAGCCCTGCCGCCGAGACACCTTTCCCGCCATCGCTTTAGCCAGTGCCTATCTCCATGATGTGATGGGGATTGCCGAGACAGAGCCTGTGGTAGTTTGTCCCGTGGACCCTTATGTAAACAACGATTACTTTGAATATTTAAAACAGCTTAGCGACCTTGCAGGTGCAGGCAAGGCCAATCTGACCCTGATGGGCATTGAGCCTACTTATCCCAGCGAAAAATACGGCTACATTATTCCCAAGACCGCAGACAAGGTAAGTGATGTGGAAACCTTTAAGGAAAAACCTGACGCTGTCACAGCACAAAAGTATATTGATGCAGGTGCTCTTTGGAATGGCGGCGTGTTTGCCTACAAGCTCGGCTACGTATTGAATCGCGCCCACGAACTCATCGACTTCACGGATTATCAGGATTTGTTTGCCAAATATGACACTCTGACCAAAATCAGCTTTGACTATGCCGTGGTGGAAAAGGAAAGCCAGATTCAGGTACTTCGCTTCCCGGGC
The DNA here is from genome assembly GCA_045543175.1 of Acetatifactor sp. GTDB lineage: Bacteria > Bacillota > Clostridia > Lachnospirales > Lachnospiraceae > Acetatifactor. The sequence goes on from JAZQMG010000023.1 coordinate 92,693, forward strand.
GAGTGGAAGGATATCGGCACATGGAACACCCTTGCCGAAGCCATGGGAGACTCCTGCGTGGGCAATGTCATCCAAAACGAAACCTGCGAAAACACCCATGTACTGAACGAGATGGACATGCCCATTCTCTGCATGGGACTTAAGGATGTGATTGTGGCTGCAAGCCCCGAAGGAATTCTGGTATCCGACAAGGAACAATCCAGTTATATCAAGCCCTTTGTGGATGCCATCGAAGGACAGATTATGTTTGCCGAAAAATCCTGGGGAAGCTTTAGGGTCTTAGATGTAGAAGAAGAAAGCATGACCATCAAGGTAACCTTAAATCCCGGTCACCGCATGAACTACCACAGCCACGAACACAGAGACGAGACCTGGACCATCATTTCCGGCAAGGGACGTACCATTGTGGACGGCATGGAGCAGCCCGTACAGGCAGGAGATGTGATTACCATGCAGGCCGGATGCAAGCATACCATTATTGCCGAGACAGAACTGAAAATCATGGAAGTTCAGCTCGGCAGGGAGATTAGTGTCCATGACAAACAGAAACATGAATTGGAAGCATAAGCCCTTTTTACTCTCCCCCGCAGGCAAGGATTATCTTTGGGGAGGAGAGCGCCTCAAAACAGACTTCCATAAAAATATAAGTAAGACTCCACTGGCAGAAACCTGGGAATGCTCTACCCATCCAGACGGACCAAGCCACGTGGCAAGCGGTAAACATATAGGACAATCCCTGCCCCATGTCCTTACTGCACACCCGGAGTATCTTGGGACGCATCCCACCGCCATCATGCAAGGCCTGAAAGTCCACTCTGCCGATATGCTGCCCATTTTGGTAAAATTCATTGACGCCAAAGAAAAGCTTTCCGTACAGGTGCATCCCAACGATTCCTACGCGGCTGCCCATGAAATAGGTTCTCTTGGTAAAACAGAAATGTGGTATGTACTGGATGCCGAACCGGGTGCCCATCTGATTTACGGCTTCAATCATAATATGGATGAGTCTCTCTTGCGCAGAAGCTTAGAACAGAATACCTTGGACAAGCATTTGCAGAAAATCCCGGTACAAAAGGATGACGTTTTCTATATTGAGGCAGGCACTGTTCATGCCATCGGTGAAGGTGTACTTTTGGCTGAAATTCAGGAAAATTCCAACCTGACTTATCGTTTACATGACTATAACCGAACCGACAAGAACGGAAACCTTCGCCCCCTGCATATCGACAAAGCAGTACAAGTGTTAAATTACAAAAGCAGCGAAAGCCCCCGGCAGCCCATGCGCGTCCTGCGCTATCATCCCGGCTGCGCCTCGGAGCTGCTGTGCAGATGCAAATATTTTCAGGTGGAACGACTGTTACTTAATACTTCGTCTCAATCCTCCCTACCTGATTGCACCACCACAGACCTTTCCTTTCAGGTACTGCTCTGTACGGAAGGAAGCGGTAAACTTCTCATGGAGGACGGCGAAGCTCTCAGCTATAAAAAAGGTAGCTGTATCTTTCTTCCCGCAGACTCCATAGGCTTGCAACTTGCCGGACAAGCACAGCTTTTGCGCATTAGTTGTTAACACAAAGTACAAATGAGGTCACTGCCCACCAAAATTTGGTCAGGCAGCGACCCCATCTTTATTTATTTGCGGTAGTAATCCACAACCTTCTTCACCGCCGCAATCACATCTTCCACTTCCTCGTCAGTCAATGCATAATACAAAGGAAGACTCATGGAGGTGTTATAATAGGCCTCCGCCTCGGGACACAACCCCTTCTCATATCCAAGCTTCTCATAATAGGAATGCCAATACACAGGCAGATAATGCACCTGACAGCAGATATTTTCTGCCCACAGTGCATCGAAGAACTGCCTTCTGTCACAATTCAGACGGTCTGTATTCAGACGTAAAATATACAAATGTCTGGTAGTGTCAGACTGGACAATCTCTTCCTGAACCTGAATCTCAGGCATATCCTGAAAAGCCTCATTATATTTCTCAACAATCTCCCAACGCCTCTTGGAAAATGCAGGGAGCTTATCTAACTGACTGATTAAAAGTGCAGCTTGAATGTCCGTTATTCGATAGTTAAAACCAAGCTCCACCTGCTCATTGTACCATCTTGCATCCGTAGGATGTACCATCTCATCCTGATCGCGGGTGATTCCATGAGAACGCAGGCGCATAAGCTTCTTGTAGGTCTGCTCATCATTGGTGGTAATGGCACCGCCCTCACCACTGGTAACAGTCTTCACAGGATGGAAGCTAAAACAGGTCATATCCGCAATACTTCCCACAGGCTGACCATCGTACTTGGTACCCATGGCATGAGCTGCATCCTCAATAAAGACCAGATTATGTTCCTTACAGATTGCACGAATCTCCTCAGATTCAATAGCCTGTCCGGTAAAATCCACCGCCACAATGCCCTTGGTGCGAGGGGTAATCAGCTTCCTCACGGACTCCGGATCTATATTGTAGGTTGTATGTTTAATATCTGCAAAAACAGGCTTTGCTCCCACATAGAGCACACTGTTAGAGGATGCTGCAAAGGTGATGGAGCTTACAATGACCTCATCCCCTTCACCAAAACCCGCTGCCATCGCAGCAAGATGAAGAGCCGCTGTTCCGTTGCTCACAGCTACCGCATATTTGGCACCGGTAATTTCGCAGAGCTTGCGCTCCAACTCAGTCACCTTGGGACCTCCTGTCAGAGCCGGACTCACCAAGGTTTGCGCCACTGCATCAATATCTGCCTGATCAATATACTGTTTTCCATAATGAATGGGGGTCTCCCTTACGGGAGCCCCACCAAAAATTGCCAACTGATTCATTTCACTTCTCCAATTCACATAACTGAACCGATTACTTCTCCAAATCCAAACCCTTCAGACGCTCGCGAATCTCCTCCACGCTCATCCACTCGGTATTATTGTCAGAGCTGTAAGAGAAGCCCTCTTCAACCTTCTTACCGCCCTCTTTAATCTTCTGCTTGCTGTTCCACTTTACCTGCGGATATACAATAAAATGCTTGTCATACTCATAGGTGGTATAGGAATCCTCCACAGTAACCATAATCTCATGAAGCTTCTCGCCGGGATAAATACCAATCTCCTTGGTCTTGCAGCCGGGCAGCATAGCCTCTGCCAAATCAGTAATCTTAAAGGAAGGAATCTTGGAGATAAAGGTCTCTCCTCCGGTAGCCTCCTCCAACGCCTTGATTACCAGTTCAACTCCCTCCTGCAAACTAATCCAGAAACGAGTCATACGATAATCCGTAACAGTAAGCTCGGTACATCCGTTCTTAATCATATCATAGAACTTCGGAATAACAGAACCACGGCTTCCTGCCACATTGCCATAACGCACGATGGAGAAATTGATATCCTTCTCCCCTGCATAAGCATTGGCTGCAATAAACAGCTTGTCAGATACAAGCTTGGTACCGCCATAGAGATTTACAGGGTTCACAGCCTTGTCGGTAGACAAAGCCACAACCTTCTTCACTCCGGTATCCAGGGAAGCATCGATTACATTCTGAGCACCATTGATATTGGTCTTAATCGCCTCAGCAGGATTGTACTCACAGGCAGGAACCTGTTTCAGTGCTGCTGCATGTACCACATAATCAACACCTTCCAGTGCTCTGGTCAGACGCTCCTTATCGCGCACATCGCCGATAAAGAAACGCAACTTGTCCGCATACTCCTTAAACTCTCCCTGCATGTGGAACTGCTTGAACTCATCACGGGAGTAAATAATAATCTTCTTAGGATTGTACTTAGTCAGAACATGCTTGGTAAAAGCTTTACCAAAGCTTCCGGTACCTCCGGTAATCAAAATTACTTTATTATCTAACATAACTGCCTCTCTTTCATAAGTCAAAACTGATTTCAAGAATATATTTTACCATATTCTTGTCAGGAAATCAATTTTTATCCAAATTCAAAAATAATTAAAAAGTAATAATTGACAGATGTTATCTTGTCATTTATAATATACTCACTAGCAATTATATAGTAAAATTATTCAAAGGAGGGATAACCCATGAAAAACAAATTAGTCAATCGTATTATTGCAACTGTAAGTGTAATCGCTTGTAGCCTTTGTCTTGTATCCGTTCCCACCACCTGTGTATCCGTGAATGCGGCACCGGCAGCCTCCGGTGAAACCGCCATCGCTCCCTGCGCTGAGATTTTGGAATGGGTATATATCGAAGCTGATGGTAAGCGCTATAAACGTCTCTATAACTGTACTACCGGTCAGTGGGAAACTGACTGGATTTATGTAGGAGAGGCCTGATTTTCATTCCCATATTAATAGGAATGTTACACGTTTTCTAAAAAGTAGGTCTTTTCTGACAGAAAAGGCCTATTTCTGTTGACTTTAGTCATAAAATGGAATATAATAAGGGCAAAAATACAGAAAGGATTAATAACAATGATGAACCCTAGAGAATTAGATGTACTGAACATCCTTTGGAAATCCGAAGAACCTATGATGGCAACCGATATAGTAAACGCAGGAGAGGGTTTGACCCAGAGTACTGTAACCGCAGTTCTCCGCAAGCTCCTTCATGCTAACCTTGTAGAGGTTGTTGGCGTTACCCACAGCGGTAAGGTATTGAGCCGTACCTATCGTCCTACCGAGACCTCCAGAGACGTGATTCTGCAGGATTTCGCAGAGAGCTACACCTGCTTCCGCGATATCATTTCCAAGAGCAGCCTGTTTGCAGCACTCCTTAAGACCAACAGCGATCCCAAGGAGATTGCACAGGATATCTCTGAACTGAAGACCATGTTGAAAGAGTACGAGCAGGCTAACAAGAAGAAATAATTATGGATACAACTATCATACAGACTTCCCTATCTACTGTGATGATGGCTGTACTTACCACCAATGTGTTTTTGATTATCTTAACACTTTGTCTGGTAAACGAGAAGCTTTTGGTTCGTGCAGGTTATAAATTGTTAGCACTCTTTGTGATATTTACCACCTTACGGTTCACCCTTCCCATTGAGTTGCCCTTCACGATTACCATAAAGTTGCCCCATGTTTTTTCTCAATTTATTATGAAATGTCATGATCGACTGTTCCACTTTGGTGAACAGTCGATTTCTTTGTGGCAGCTTTTTAAAATCATATGGCTGATTGGCTTCATCATCGCAGTGATTATACATCTCCTATCCTATTACCGTTCTTCCCGGTATATTGTGTTGTACGGTAAGGAGCTTACAAACACAGCCCCCTACAAGGAGCTGTTAGATACAATTTGCACCACCAAGAAGCGTGCAAATCATTTTCGTGTGGTTGAACTTCCCGGCTTGGACGTTCCTGCCCTGTTTGGCATTATTCATCCACGAATTTTAATTCCGGAGCATTTTGAATTACCCGAGAGGCAGTTGACATATATTCTTCAACACGAGGCCACACATCACTTTAACCGTGACCTGATGCTTAAGAATATTATCAAAATCATTACTCTTGCCTACTGGTGGGATCCATTTTCCTGGCTGCTCAATCGACAGACCGATGTCATTTTGGAAATGCGTATTGATGATAACTTAACCACTAAAAATGTGGACATTACCAGAGAATATATGCAGTGTCTGATTGATATTTCCGAGCGCGCCTCCAAGAAAAAACTTCTACCCGGCAGCCTGACAATCGGTATTCTACCCTCCGGCTACAAAGACTTAAAGCGTCGGTTTGGACTTATGATAAGCAATCAAACCAAGCCCTCTGTAGGATGGAACATTTTATTGATTGCTATTACTCTTAGTATTTATTTATTTTCCTACTCCATTATTTTAGAGGGCTATCTTCCTGCTCAGGAGACTATCACTATCAACGACCTTCTGACAGACGAAATCCCTCAGATAGATAGTGTAGTTTTCCCTACACCGGATAACAGCTATTTTATCGATAATTTGGATGGAACCTATTCTCTTTATATGAACGGAGAATTCTGGGATACCACTGATTCTTTGGAGTACTACTCCAAAGAGATACCTGTCTACACGCAGGATACCCTGCCCCAATAAAGCCTATTAAGGGAGCTGTCATATGAATACTTTACGTATTCTTATGACAGTTCCCTTTTTCATGTCTTTTGATACAATCACATTTTAACCCTCCTAAAATATACCTGCGCAATTTATGTTTTTTTCTTGACTTCCTAGAAAGTTATTACAAATTTGGTGGAATAATATAAAATACATTTTAGATGACTTTGATTTACCTCATGAAAGGAGCATTGGCATGGAGTTTGGAGACATTATCTCCGAGTTGCGTGCCGAAAAGGGCATCTACCAGAAAGAACTGGCTGATTATTTGAAGGTGTCCATCGGTACTATATCCAACTACGAGCAAGGCATTCACAATCCTGATTTCAAGACACTTTGTAGTATCGCTGATTTCTATGAGGTCTCTTTGGATTATCTTCTGGGACGCACCAACATTCGTGCCCGGGTTGATGCGCTGGACCAACAGTTGACCGACAATTACACGGTGGCAGACCTGTTAAACACCACCTTACAGTTGGACAGCAAAAGTACACGCTCCCTTGTTGAATATATTGATTTATTATTATTGAAACAGGAACATCTTTAGGAAAGCAGAAAATGCTTTCCTTTTTTAATAACTGAAAACAAGTATGTCTTGTTTTTTACTTCAAAATGCAATATGTAATTTAAAATGGAATTTCGCATTCTGCATTGACAACAAATTCTTTCTGTGATAGGTTAAAAGAGAAGATTTTAACAAGAAACCGTTGCATTTGCATCTGTAAATGCAATTTCTATTAACACAGAGGTGCCGATTATGAAAAAATTATCTTCCGAACTCTTAGCTCAAACTATTTCCAATCGCAGAAAATCCCATAATCTTACCCAATCCCAGTTAGCCGACGCAACAGGAATCAATCGGGTCATGATTGGACGCATCGAGAATATGAGCTACATCCCTTCCATAGAACAGTTGCAGACACTCGGTGAGGTACTGGATTTCGAGGTGACGGATTTATTTGTAGATAATACCGCCCATGTTAACGATAGCCAATCCGAACTGAAAGCAAACCACAAATACAACATCACCGTTGCCGGAACCGGATATGTAGGCCTCTCTCTGGCTGTCCTTCTGGCTCAACACAATCATGTTACGGCAGTGGATATCATTCCCGAAAAGGTTGATATGATTAACAATCGCAAATCTCCTATTCAGGACGAATATATCGAAAAGTATCTGCGGGAAAAGGAACTGGATTTGACTGCAACCCTGGACGGTGCATCCGCCTACAAGGATGCCGACTACGTTGTGATTGCCGCCCCCACCAATTATGACAGCAAGAAAAACTTTTTTGACTGTTCCGCTGTGGAGGCTGTTATTGAACTGGTATTAAAGAGCAATCCCAATGCAATCATGGTAATTAAGTCCACCATTCCCGTGGGATATACCAAAAGTATACGTGAAAAATATCATACAGCAAACATTATTTTCAGCCCGGAGTTTTTGCGGGAATCCAAGGCTCTGTATGACAATCTGTATCCTTCCCGCATCATTGTATCCTGCGATGAGGCCACTGCAAAGGCTGCCCGCACTTTTGCCGCTCTGCTTCAACAGGGAGCCTTGAAAAAAGATATTACTACTTTGTTTATGGGCTTTACCGAGGCCGAGGCCGTTAAGCTTTTTGCCAATACCTATCTGGCACTTCGTGTTTCGTACTTTAATGAGCTGGACACCTATGCAGAAAGCAAAGGTCTTGAAACCGGACAGATTATACAGGGTGTATGCCTTGACCCCCGAATCGGAACCCATTATAACAATCCATCCTTTGGTTACGGCGGCTATTGTCTGCCCAAGGATACCAAGCAGCTTTTGGCTAATTTTCAGGATATTCCACAGAATATGATGACTGCCATTGTGGAATCCAACCGCACCCGCAAAGACTTTATTGCAGACCGCGTTCTGGAGATGGCAGGTGCCTACGAGTCCAACAGTTCCTGGGATATCGAGAAGGAAAAGGAAGTGGTTATCGGCATCTACCGCCTCACCATGAAATCCAATTCCGACAACTTCCGTCAGTCCTCCATTCAGGGTGTTATGAAGCGACTGAAAGCCAAGGGAGCTACCATCGTGGTATATGAACCCACTCTTCCTGCCGGCTCTACCTTTTACGGAAGCCGCGTGATAGGCGATTTAGAGGAATTCAAACGGGTATCCCAGACGATTATAGCGAACAGATATGACGCATGCCTGGATGATGTCAAAGACAAGGTATACTCTCGAGATATTTTTCAGCGCGACTAATTTATAGAGGACAAACCATGACAACTATTGATTTGCACAATAAAACAATCCTTGTAACCGGAGGTATCGGTTTCATTGGTGCCAACTTAATCATTGAACTTCTTAGAACTGTAGAACCTATCCACATCATTTCTGTGGATGCCCGCACGGATTACTATGATGTCTCTTTGAAGGATTGGCGACTAAAAGAAATTCAAGCAGAAAGCTCCAAGCACCCTGCATCCTCCTTTGAATCCATTCTGGGAGATATTGCAGACAGTGCTTTGGTGCATGAAATTTTCAAGAAATATGAGCCGGATATCGTGGTAAATCTGGCAGCTCAGGCCGGAGTTCGCTACTCCATATCCAATCCCGATGCCTACATCCAGAGCAATCTGATTGGCTTCTACAATATCCTTGAAGCCTGCAGACATTCCTACGACAACAATGCTAAGGGGGTTGAGCATCTGGTGTACGCCTCCTCCTCCTCGGTTTACGGAACCAACGACAAAATTCCCTATTCCACCGAGGACAAGACGGATGCACCGGTATCTCTCTATGCCGCCACCAAGAAAAGCAGCGAGTTAATGGCTCACGCCTACAGCAAGCTTTATGACATTCCTGCCACGGGACTTCGCTTCTTTACTGTGTACGGCCCTGCCGGAAGACCTGATATGGCATACTTCGGATTTACCAACAAGCTGCTTGCAGGAGAAACCATTCAGATTTTTAATTATGGTAATTGTAAGCGTGACTTTACCTATATCGATGATATTGTTGAGGGTGTAAGACGCGTTATGCAGAATGCCCCTGCAAAGAAAAAAGGCGGGGATGGACTTCCTCTCCCGCCTCATGCTGTTTATAATATTGGTAATAACCATCCCGAAAACCTGTTGGATTTTGTAGATATCTTGCAACAGGAACTCATTCGTGCCAAGGTGCTTCCCGAGGGCTATGATTTCGAGGCACACAAGGAACTGGTTCCCATGCAGCCCGGGGATGTCCCCATAACCTATGCAGATACCTCCGCACTGGAGAGAGACTTCGGATTCAAACCATCCACCCCTCTTCGGGAAGGCCTGCGGAAATTCGCAGAATGGTATAAGGAATTCTATCAGGTTTAATTTGCTGCAAAAATAGTTTTACCGTCTTTGATGGTTTCCAACACTTTAATATCTTTAATTTCCATGGGAGCAACCTCCAAGGGTGACTGGTCCAGAATTACCAAATCTGCCCGCTTACCCTCGGAGATGCTTCCTTTTTCATTCTCCTCAAAATATTGATAGGCTCCGTTTATGGTAATTGCCTTCAAGGCCTCATAAACAGAAACTGCCTGTTCCTCTCCAATTCTATTGCCGTTACGACTGATTCTGTTGACTGCGCACCATACGGAATGCAGCATATCGGGTCTTGTCACGGGTGTATCCTGATGGAAATTTACCTTTACCCCCCTCTCAATGGCATCCTTTACGGGACTGATATGGTTTCCTCTCCGGGAACCAAAATTCTTCATGTGAATATCTCCCCAGTACCATACATGCCCCACAAACACAGAAGCCATCATATGAAGCTTCGCCATTCTGTCCAACTGGTCATTGCGAACAGTCTGACAGTGAATCATAACCGGCCTGTTATCCTCTCCCGAATCCCCGGTCTCTTCCAATGCCTTCTCATAGGCTCTGATAAACTGCTCACTGGCAGCATCACCGTTACAATGCGCCAGAATCTGTTTCTTTTCCGTCACAGTCTGCTTCACAAATGCTTCAACCTGCGAATCCTCCATCCAAGGATATCCGCAATATCCTTCCTCACCGCCCAAATAAGGCTCGGACATCCATGCCGAACGCCCTTGAGGTGAACCATCCAAAACCAACTTGTAACCACCGATTTTCAGACCGTTCACGTACTGCTGATATTGCTCACCATATTTGTGCATCAACTCCACACCACCGGTGGGCATGATGGGATAGGCAACTACATCCAGTTTCAACACCTTTGAAGCAATCATATTCAAAAGGATGTTCATGTCGCCCTCTGCGGTGGCACCATCCTGCACCGTTGTAATGCCGTTGCGAACATAAATATCCTGCATCTTACGCAACATGGTAACAAAATCCACCCTTACCTTAGGCATAATTACCTGCTGCAAGGGACGCATTCCGGCCTCCTCAACATATCCGCTTGGTTCCATGCTTCCGTCCAGTCTTCCTATAACGCCTCCCTGTGGGTCAGGAGTATTCTCATCGATTCCCGCCATAGCCAAAGCCACAGAATTGGCACAGGCAAGATGAGCCGAAACATGTAAAATAAAAATAGGAATGGTGCTGCTTACACGATCCAATACTCTCTTATCAGGCTGACCACCTTCCTTCAAAAAGTTATGGTCATAACCAAAGCCAAGTACCACGCCACCCTCGGAAATCCGATTCACACGAATATGCTCCTGCAAGGCGGCAATGATTTCCTCGTAGGATTCGCAATCGGACAGATTGGCACAGGCGGACATCTGACCATTCATCACAAAATGACTATGGGAATCGATGAATGCGGGCATAAGGCACTTGCCCTCTAAATCCCTCTTCACAACCTCATCCCCCGCAAGCTCTAACAAATCTGTTAGGTTTCCGGTTGCAACTATCCGCTCATCCCGCACCAACACCGCCTCCGGAGTCGTTTTAAGCTCTTCCTCTCCGGTCGCCTTTGCCATCGTAATTATTTTACCATTGTAGAATATCTGTTCCATGCCACGCCTCCTACACACCGCTATTTCCATTCAAAGGTCTTTTTACCCCATACACGCGCCAATTTCAAAGCAACTAAATACAAAAGAACACATCCTGCCAGACCGAGCATAGTAGGCATCACTCCCAGACTTCCAGAAGCAGCAGCCAGAATCAAAATATAGACAGGCGTACTTGCAAGCATTACCAGATTACATGCTCCAAGCTCCACACTTGTTGACGTCTTAAAGTCAGGATCCACGATTCTGACAAGGGAAATACCACTGGGCACCGTACCCGTACAGGTACCATAAAGTCCTAATGCACGTTCAAAATCATTGCTTCCGCCAAATCTCTGGCCAAAATAGAAGCAAACCACTGCGGTAACAATTGTAATGACAACACAAATCAGCAAAATCACAGGCAGCCAGTCCTTGATAATTCCAAGAGACACTGCCATAAACGCACAGATTACCAGATAATCGGAAGACCAACCGGTAATTTTACTCTGCAAGGTATTTTCCTGCAAAAAATCCAAATTCAGCTTCTTCATAAGCCATTTTACAATATACGCGGCATACATGCCGTTCATAAACATCATATTACTCATGGAAGTTCCCAAGAATCCGGGTATGTAAGACATTACCTTTGCAATACCTACCGCCAACACGTAACACACACCTATCAAAGCGAAATGAAACGCCAAGGTTTCGATGTTACTGTTGCAGGTGGTATCCTTTACCATATACTGTTTCTGCTCTTCCTTGGTGAGATATCCCTTCAAAATGGTCTCATCCAACTTACCACAGTGCTTGGCAATTCCCTTTTTAATTCCCATCTTTGCAACAGGTATTCCCACGCAGAATGCCACCACAAAACCAATTGCCGCAAAAGTGATTGCAACCGTGGACGCATTTTCCCATCCATACTGCTCAAAAATCGCACCATATGCAGCAGACTGTCCGGGACCCTGACAGAACGCAAACTGAATCAACATACCATACATTACATCCATTCCAAAGGACTCACCCAGTACAGCCACAATACCGGTTGCCACCAGAGGGGTCAAGGCATAAAGCAGACACCATACCAGGCCAAGACCTACAGCACCCTTTAGCACATCCTTGGCGCCTCCGCCCTCCTTGGGCGCACTGGTCAAACTGATAGAAATAAAAGATACGGTAAACAAATCATTTACAATCGCTGTATACATATTTGCATCCGTGCCGATATCAATGCCAAGCCCAACCATCACATTCATAAACACAAATCCCAACATACCGCCTATTACACTGGCAGGTACCAACATTTTCCGCAAAAACGGAATTTTGGCACGCAACAGCATACCCACACACAGCATCACACTGGAAAAGCCAAATGCCAACATAAAACTCATAACTTTCTCCTCCTCTTAACCTCGTTTTGCCAGAAGTTGAATCTTTCTGATTAAATACTTGCATTCCGCCGTCCTATGATAAACCAACAGGAATGCAAGGGGCACCAAAGCACCACATATGATACTATGCACAATCACAGATAACCATCCATACCCCACAAATACATTCTTACTGAGCCACATTGCGACAGCACAGGAAAACACCAATACGGTCATATATCCGAAATTGCGCTTATAATATCTCGATACCGGACGATAGCCATTAAAGCAATGCTTGTGAATCACGGAAGGATCCACCGTAAAGTTCGCGCAGACAAGGGACAAAATTGTTCCCAAAACCACTCCGTTAATTCCCCATATCCATGCTCCTACAATAGACACCGCCAAATTAATCACAATTCCAATAAGGGGACGATACCACATCTGTCGAAATACTCCATTAATATTTCTGATCTGGTTCAGATTCATTTTAATCCCGACAAATAACAATTCAATTCCAATCAAAACAGGTAAGGGTTGCGGTATCACATAATCCACTCCCAACCAACAGGTAATCATTTCATTGGACACAACAGCGATTCCAATTCCTGCTGTACCATACAAAATCATAGTAACAAAATTGGTTATTTCAAAAAAGCTGTATTTTTTTTCCATCTCCTCCACAGCGAAATAATTACCCATGCTTGCCTTAACTGCCTCATACATCCTCGACAAAATACCCTTTAAGGTACTATATAGCAAGAGATAACTGGAATATTCTCCCACCATGGTAAGCCCATGAAAGCTGCTCAACACCAAATTATCGGTGGCCTTCACAATAACATTATCCATTCGGAACACAAAAAGGGCCGAACAATCCTTCATAATCCCTTTGATTTCCTGCTTGGACAGCTTATCTGTCTCCCCCTTAAAACAACCGGGATATTTTCTGGTTGCAATAAATGCAAAAATCAGATTTTGTAGGACATTAAATCCTATCAGTGCTGCAATATATGCGATATAATTGCGCCAGACCAAGAGAATAATTATCTGGACTGCACTCATAAACACATCTACCAGACCGGTTATCATATTAAAAATATAACTTTTCTGGTCTGCTTTAACAATCACGCTTCTGTATGCAAAAAACAAATAACTGGAAACACTCTGGAGCAGATAAATCATGTAAATTAAAACTGCATTAATACCCAGTTCTCCCAGTCTTTCATAATCCTTAATCAAAACCGGCAGGGCAGGTATCAAAAGCAGTCCAAGCCCCAAAATCACTCCACTTACGATTCGGTAAACATATTTATAAAATCCCAAATAGGTTCTGATAGTTCGCTCATCACGCTCTACCAATGGTTTGTACAATTTATAGCCTATTGCGGCATCAAATCCAAATTCTGCCAAGGAAAGCATGGAAAGAATATCCGCAAACAATCCATTGATACCCAGATAGGACTTGCCCAACGTATAAACAAAAACTGTTCGGACAGCAAATCTCAATATAATATTGAGAATTTGCTGTGCAAAGGTTGTCACCAGATTCAACGATGAATTTTTGGTTCTCGAAGTAGAAGCCATGTTCTCTCCCCTATTCCTTCATGCTACGGAACTTCTCTCTTATAATCTGCAACAGATATTTACCGTTCTGTACAACTCTCCACGGACACTTCAACGCAGCTTTCCACCAAATACCCAAAGCCTTCGTCAGTTGTCCTCCCTTGGCATACATACGTGCCAGTCTCATATTTCTGATGCAAAAAGCAATGGGATGCGTATCCAGATATGCCTGATTCTTCTCATTTATTCTCTCCAGACCGGCAATTTTTTTTCTTACATTGGTAGAAATCTGCTCGCCATCATGCAAATAATAACATACTAACGGCTCTTTCACACAATCAATTTCATAACATGCCGCCAGTCTCAACCACACATCTGCATCCTGAGCCGACTGCATAAGCACATCAAAACCACCAATTGCCCGAAGACATTCCGTCCTCATCAACGGAAAGGAGGTTGATCCAATATAATTTTCCAAAATCAATGTATCAAATATACGGCCTCTGTGATACTCCTGTTTTCTCACAACAGCCTCATCGCGCCCCTCTTTCTTGACATAAGATCCGCAATATATTAAAGCTACATCAGGCCCCGCCTCCTCTGCCTTCACCACTTGAAGGGCAAGCTTTTCGGGCATCCACTCATCATCATCATCCAAATAAGCAATATATTCACCTGCTGCTACTGCAAGTCCGGTATTTCTAGCCGCGCAGGCTCCCTGATTTTCCGCATGGGCAATATAACGGATAAGACTCTTCCCCTGTCTTTCATTCTTCTGGCAAATCTGTCCTACCATCTCTTTGACAGCATTCCGCAACACATAATCATTAGGACTATCATCCACAACAATCAATTCCCAATCAGAATAAGTCTGACACATCACACTTTCTATGGATCTGCGCAAAATATAAGGTTCTCGTTTGCAAGTTGTTATAACAACACTAACCATATCATACCTCACTATGAAACTGAGGCAATACCAATAAATCCCCCAGCCACAATCCCAGTTCTAAAGGCTCAAACCTTTCAAATCCTGCCCCATGATAGAGTGTCATCTCACCAAAATAAATCTTGGATTCAATGGAATAAAAATCTACTCTCACATGCGGCAAGCCTTTTGCCAACCGTTCCGCTAACTCTATCATTAATTCAAGTTTCTCAGGTTTTGGAATAACATGAGATGGATCATTCGGATATGTAATAGAAGCATCTAGCAACTCCCATTCCAAAGAATAAAGATTACGTTTATGAACACTAAATCGCCCAAAATCTACTTGTATCATTGCAGCCTTACCGGAGAAAACAAAAATCTTATAATCCTTCAATTCCCGATGAGACTCATCCTCCATATATTTCTCTGCAATAATTTGAGGTCTAACCTGACCATACGGCCATTCTCGCCCATAACGGACAGGATTTCTTTTGAAACCTCTCTTCATGACATACTCCGCACGTGCTCTATCCAACAAAGATTTGTCTCTGCATATAAAAACACTTCCTGAATCATGTGTGCATTTCAACACAAACTGATTAGGCAGTTCATGAAAATTTATTTTTTCATAAGCGTCAAAAACGCCCAGTGTAGGAATAATGTATTCCTCTCCAATGATGGACGCCACATACTTTTTTGCCTGATATTTATCTACAATTTGGGGATAAATGGGGTTACGGTCATATAATTTCAGCCATTGCAATTTTTCATTGTAAGTACGAGGATTTTCCAAATCCAGTTTATATCCCATTTCAGCCCGGAAACGCAGCTTCAAAAAGGCTTCGTCACTCATCCAGTCAAAAAATCCCCTTTGAGCCAAAGGTGCCACCATTTTTCCGGGTGTTTTCAAAAGTTTTAACGCTGTTTTAATCGCAGACATATGTCGTCCTTCCTGCCTTAGTTACGCCCTTGCGGCGATTCTCTCCTCAATAAACGCAATAATGTTCTTAACACGCTCCTGTATGGTAAGCGTCTTGGCCTTTGCCTTAGCTCCTGCAGCCAGACTGTCAAGCAATGCTCTGTCCTGATGCAGTCTGTCAATTGCGTCTGCAATCTCTTGCACAGACATTTCATCAATCCGAAGAGAACAATTCTCATCCAAAATATCATCATTAAACTTCTTATTGGAAGATACTACAGGAAGACCGCACGCCAGAGCCTCAACAATGGCATTACAGCAGCCTTCGTTATTGGTAGGCAATACAAACACATCCGCTGCATTCAGATAATCTACAATCTCATCATGTGCCGCAGGACCACAATACAAAATATTACTGCAATCCGGCACATCCTTGCCCTTACCGATAAAGATAGAATAAATCCTGTCTTTCTCTGCCTTTCCCTCATTCAGAAGCTTCAAAGCATCCGAAAGTCTATGAGTACCCTTTCGTCCATCAAAGGACCCCACAAAGGCAACAATAAATCCGTCCTTGGGATAACCCAGACGTGCTCTGACCTCCGTCTTATCCTTAGAGCAAAAGCTTGCCGGATTGTACCCATTGGGTGCTATAATATAGGGTATTCCCTCCTGAAGTCCCGTGGCCTTCGTCTCATCCAATGTCTTGGAAGAAACATGAACCACTCCCGAAATCTTCTTTAATGCCTCTGCCAACTCCTGCTTATCAAAAGAACGCTCAACCCGAATTTTACCACCCTCACCGCAGGTGACAAAGACAGGCTTGCCTCCCGCAACCTGGGCAGCCACAATTCCCATGACCCAAAAGTGCGCATAAACAGCATCTACAGGAGTGTCCAATGAACGATAAGCTTTCTCAACCACCTTTTTCAGATTGCTGATACGCTTTTTCTCCATATGAGTGGACAACGTAATATATCTCGGCTGGTACACGTCCACCCGATTCCCGTTATTTGTCATATAATGCCAATGCGTGGGGCGCATTTTAGCTCTGCCCATAAGCACCTTGGTCACAGACTGAGGGGAAATCACGGTACACTTTATCCCCCTATCTGCAATGGCATCCACATATCCCTTTACAAAGGTATAGACCGCTTCCTTCCCTCTGGGAAAGGAGCTTGCCATAAAACACAAATGCATAGCCAAGTTTCCTCCATTATATAAGGATACTGTCTATATTGGCGTTTCTACCATTTCGACAGTATAGCACAGTGAAAATATTATGTCAATTACGCCAAACCCGGCACATATCGACACAAATCGCCACTCTTCTACCGCATCACAGGCTTCAAATCCAACAAGTCTCCAAGAAGCCTTTGGGCTTCCTTACTCAAATGCTGTATGTTACAGTTATCCGGTGTCAGCGTAATCTCGCCAAAGTAAACCTTACCGTCCACATCATAAAAATCCATTCGCGCAAAAGGAAACTCCTTTGCCAAAACAGCCGATGCCTCCAACATGGTTTCCAAGCCCTTAGGCCGCTCCATTTTATCGTCATCCGGTGAGGGGGACTTAGTATAATTCAGATAATTCCAGTTCACATCATAAAAGGCTCTTCTCAGATTACCTCCACGCCCTACACAAACCATAATACAATGAGGCTTGCCATAATAACAAAAGACCTTATAATCTATCATCCGGGCTCCCTGCCCATCATCCAAAAGTTCCTCTGCATAAACAAGAGGCTCTATCGTATCATACTGATACTGACACCGAATTTTGGCATAATTTGTATGAAGCATTCTGTCCAATCTTCTCAATACAGAATTCCATTCTACCTTTGTTTTATCATGCACAATTTCATAATACATATCTCCCGATGCATGATTACACTTTAATATAAATTCCTTCGGAAGTTTGTCCATAGGAATGTCACTTGCATGAGTCCACGCACCATAAATACCGGGCAACAACTCTCCCAGACCTTTTTGCTCCACATAATCGCGAACTCTTACCTTATCTGCGTAAATCCCATGCACTTTACCAATATGATATACCAATAACCAGTTCAACTTCTCATCCAATGTCTTTGGATTCCCAAAATCCATTTTATATCCATGCTGCTTTTTGAACCAAATAGCCCTAGCCGTTTTCTTCGGCATATGATACAGAAAATTGCCAACTGCATCTCTAAAAAATTGACTGAACAAACCAACCTTTTTGTGCGCTGAACTCATTTATCATTTCTCCTCTGTTCAGATTTTATCTGCCAATATACTCATATATAAGTCGCGATATCTCTCACAGATATCCTTCCAATTAAACTTGCCCGCCAACTGCAGACAATTCTCACTAAGCTCCTCATACCGGGAAACTGCCTCCTGAATCCGGTCCGCAATCTCCTTTGGATTGTGGGCATCCACCGCATAGCCCACTCTGCCCTCCTCAAACTGTCCGTCAAAGCCCTGGCCTCTTGTATAAATCACCGGAAGCCCCTGACCCATAGCCTCCGCATAAGTCAGTCCAAAGGTTTCCATCACAGAGGGCATGACAAATATGTCATTCTGCCGATAATACTCCAACAGCTTTTCCTTGGGCTGTTGGGAGATATACTCGGTGTCAGGATAGGACAGCACTTTCTCAAGCAATTTCTGATTCAGTACTTTTCCGATTATTTGAAAATGCACCCTCCACCCCTGTTCTCTAAGAAGCTGTAATGCCTGTTGGGTGGTGAGCTGATTCTTGCGTTGGCTGATTACTCCCACACAGAGGACGTTCAGTTGTCTTTCCGCCAAATGCTTCGGCATCTCTTTCAGCTTGTCCCAATAACAATTCTGTAGCCAAAAATCATCCACACCATTGGGTATCACATGACTTTTGGCGTAAAAATCCTGTCGCAGCCTTTCCGGCACATAATGCTCAAACACCTGCTCTCTGTAAGTTTCCGAGAGAAAAAAGATTGCGGCAGCATCCTGTAATATTTTTACTGCTCTGTGGCGCAAATGAACAGCTTTTTTTAAAAATGTATTGACGTCTGTGTCCCGCACGGCAACTACATATGGAAGCTTGTATTTACGGCCAATTCTGCGGGCGCAGTTCCCATCTGTAAACAGCGTATAAGCATGAATACAATCATATCCTGCGCAATCAATCTTCTTTTGTATATCGCGGATAATCCGCCCCTGTTTATAATCAAAGAAAATGCGATGCCATTTTCGGAAACATTTCGATACAATCACCTCTGTATCCTGCGTCGTTACATCTTCCTTTTCCTTCTCGCATGCAGGCACATAAACTGTACTCTTGATTCCGAAGCAATTCAGATGTTCTATCATTTCACGATGCAGCCGTGTCCCTATATAGTTGCAATTGATATGCAATACCTTCATTTTTTACTCCACATCATTCTCTATATTCTGAACCAGTCATCCGGTATAATATCAATAGGTCTGTCATCCTTAAACCAATCCTTTGGTGCAACAATCACCTTGGAAGGATTATCCATAAGCCATGCTGCCCAGAAATTAAATGTACTGTTTGTCACAATGGCATTTTTGCAGGATTTCATAATAAACATCTCCTCAAAATCATCAACGATATCCTGCTCTTCCCTGTACCAAACAGTGGACTCCTCCACCCCGAGAACCTCCGCAGTGAGGTTGTTTTTGACCCACTCTATATCATTGGAGAAAAATATAAACTGGGGATTCTCTATTTGCTCTTTCATGTATTTCACAGCATTGACATAATAGGTTACATCCGTCTGTCCATAGTGCTTAGCCAGCTTTTCATTCTCAAAATAATCCCCTCGCCTTACCCCCACAAACACACTGTTGATGCTGCTATACTGTTCCATATACTGTCTGGTCTTATCTGACAGGGAATCACAGATAAATTCCTGCTTCAACTGCTTTTCGATAGGCTGCAGGTATCTCCATGACTGCCAGTATCCGTCAAAATATTCATAAGCAAGAAGCTTTTCCACATCCCGATATGCCCTGTTATTTTCAAAAAAATACTTTCTGTTTAATTTGGCATCCAGACCAACCTTCAAGCGATAGATTTTGCTCAGCGGCTTTCCCTCATGCTTAAACATACATACCTTAGCTAATTCTTCGTCTGTAGCCCTCTCAAACTTCGTATTCATCCGGTTAAGTCGGGACAGACGAATATTATCCACACCGGATTCCCCATAATATTTTAAGTCTAATTTTACATTCTCACAATGATAGTGCTCCTGCAACAGTCGGTGAAATGCGTATTGAAACATCTGATTTCCCAACCCGCCTTTAACCTTAACAATCTTCATGTCCTTCTCCCATTTGACAAGTCATTTCTTTCTCACATAATAGAGCTTCTTCCAAACGCCACACACCATATTTTGTGCCGTATAAAAGGCGGATACCACCGGGTTACAGTTTTCCGCTTCCCGGAACAATTTGTAATGCCATTTAATCAACTGCAAATAGCCACTGTTGGAAATGGAGCCGGAGCGTTTTCGATATTCCGCCAACAACTCATTCAACAAATAGCACTCCGCCTTTTTACATATCTTAAGCCACAAAGCGTAGTCGTTATTTTTCTTGATATCCACAATCTGAATATCCGCCCCTACCTTTTCTCTGTCATACATTACCGTGAGACACCCCGGCCAACAATAACGAAACATCCCTCTTTTGGAAATGCGTTTAGGACCGGTCACCATTCGATGCAAGGGGTTTGAATTTGCATCTATCTCATGATAGTTGGTATAGGAAAAGGCATATCCCTTTTCTTTCATAAATCGAAGCTGCTTTTCAAGCTTCTCGGGAAACCATAAATCATCACTGTCCAAAAAAGCAATCCATCTGCCCTGCGCCTTTTGAATAGCCCGGTTCCTGCTGACTGCCGCACCGCTGTTTTGCTCATTCTTGAAATATCTGATACGATCATCAGCAAACTTCGCAATAACGGTCTCTGTATTGTCTGTGGAGCAATCGTCTACAATAATCAATTCCCAATTTGTGTAGGTTTGTGCAAGCACCGATTGAATAGATGCCTCTATATAATCACCTGTATTGTAAGATGGCATGATAATCGATACCAAATCATTCACTTTTTACATCCTCTTTCTTGTCCAAAATCCGCACGGGCACACCTACTGCCAGCTTATCCGCAGGAATGGACTTATTTACCAGTGTAGCCGCTCCCACCACACAGTTTTGCCCTAACACCACATCACCCGAAGGCGTAATAATACTGGCTCTCATTCCTACATAGGCACCATCCTCAATCACAATATTATTGTGCTTCTGCCATCTGCCATGACATGCAAAATACACTCCATAGGATATGGTCACATTGTTGCCGATTTTAATCTGGTCATAACACATATCATCCAAATAACTGCGCATGCCGATAAATACGTGCTTACCGATTTGAAAACCACACAGACGGTAAATCAGAATACGGATGCAATTAAAGGGACAGGTAGGTGCCACACCGTTTACCAGCCATTTGCGCAAAGGCTTTGACAGGATGGTAAGCAAAGAATAATGGTAGTAATAGGGTGCAGGTTTTTTATTCTTCTTTTCATAAAGCCATGCTAATATTTTCATATGTTTTTCACCAATTCCTTCGCTTCCTGTTGCTTTGCATCATAGTAGGCCTGCTCGATAGCCCCCTTTTTCAGCAGATAGTCACCGAAATCCATCGCGGTATCCATTCCCTCTTCGTTGATACCCTCTCTCTGAAATACCTTGTATACAGTCTGAAACATAATCTTCAAATCACCCAGAAAAGTAATCTTGGAAATATACTGAAGATCATATTCAAATTTCTTCTCCCACGTCATATTGTTACGACCATTGCACTGGGCAAGACCCGTAAGTCCCGGACGGACACTGTGACGTTTTCTTTGTTCATCCGTCATAAATACCATATCCCGCACAAGCTGCGGACGGGGACCTACAATACTCATGTCCCCCTTGATAATATTGACCAGTTCAAAAAGCTCATCCGCCGAAGTACTGCGAAGAAACCGTCCATAAGCCGTCAGACGCTTCTCATCCGGCAAAAGCTTTCCATCTTTGTCCTTCTCATTGGTCATGGTACGAAGCTTAATGAGTTTAAAAATCTTTTCCTGACCAGTCCCCGTATCAATCAATCCCGGTCGAAGCTGTACAAAAAAGGGATTTCCCTTCATTTTGACAGCACCCACAATCACAAGTAGCAGCAATATGGGCGACAGAATCACAAGCCCCAACAAAGACAGGGTAAAATCAATTATTCTCTTCCAAAACTTAGCATACATTATGCAAAACAACCCCTAACAATCTCAATAATGATATCCTGCTGTTCTTCCGTCATTTTGTTATCGCTTGGAAGGCACAGACCTCTGTGAAAAATATCCGCTCCCACATCTGCACCATCCCTTGCCACAAACCCATTGTCCTTAAAAATCGGCTGCATATGCATAGGCTTCCAGATAGGGCGACCCTCGGCATTAAACTGCTCCAACCGCTCCAAAATCTCCGTGGGACAACTCTTGCCGGGTTCCGGAATGTAATCAACCTCCTGTGCAGACCTTCTCTGCTCACACATCCCTTCCTCGTCTATCAAAAGACAACTAAGCCAGAAGTTCGGCTCGCTATTATCTGCATCATAGGGATTCATGCTGACAGGCAGGTCTTTAAATCCTTCCCTGTACCTCTCATAAATCGCCTTCTTCTGACGGATATGCTCCTCCAGATATTCGTACTGACCGCGAACCACTCCGGCAATAACATTACTCATACGGTAGTTGTATCCCAAATCCTCATGCTGATACCAAGGCGCATTCTCTCTGGACTGGGTTGACCACTTGCGCACCTTCTTAGCAGCCTCCTCATCATCGGTCAAAAGCATGCCGCCGGAGGAGCCTGTGATAATCTTATTGCCATTAAATGAAATGCAGTTGTAAGTGCCAAAGGTTCCTGTCTGCACACCCTGATAGGATGCTCCCAAAGACTCTGCCGCATCCTCAACCAAAACAGCACCATGTCTGTCACAAATCTCTCGAATGGCACCGATTTGAGCAGGCACCCCATACAGATGCGCCATGACCACAACCTTTACCTCAGGATATTGGGTAAAGGCCTTCTCCAATGCCACAGGGTCCATATTCCACGTGTCATATTCCGAGTCGATAAACACAGGCTCGCCACCCTCATACACCACAGGATTTACCGTAGCAGCAAAGGTCATGTCGGAGCAAAACACCTTATCTCCGGGCTTTACACCTGCAAGCTTCACAGCCATATGGAGGGCTGTCGTCCCCGCCGAAAGTGCCACTGCATAATTACAGCCCACCTTCTCACAGGTCAGTCTCTCCACCTCATTTATATTGGCTCCCACCGTGGACATCCAGTTGGTCTCATAGGCCTCCCTGATATACTCCATCTCCACACCGTGCATGGTGGGAGAGGACAGCCATACCTTCGATTCAAAAGGGGTAAACCGTTCACCCTCATAATTTGCAAACATATCTCCACTTCCTTCCGACTTGATTCCTACCACTCTTTACTCACTGTACTGATAGGTCGATACAATCTCCTTAATCATGGGACGAATATCCGCGGTTTCTGACCGGGCATCCTCCTCCAGACGGGAAAGCTGCTTCTCAAACACAGCCACGTCAAACTCAATCTGTCTGCCGATAAAAATGCGCTTGTTGGCAGTCTGTCTCAAGCCTTCCTCATCCATGAGAAGTTCCTCATACATCTTCTCTCCGGGGCGCAGACCTGTAAACACAATCTCAATATCCTCGCCCACTCTGTAACCGGACAGCTTAATCAGATTTTGTGCCAAATCTACAATTTTCATGGGTTCTCCCATATCCAACACAAAAATCTCTCCGCCCTTAGCATAGGCTCCTGCCTGTAGCACCAAAGACACCGCCTCTGGAATGGTCATAAAGTATCGGATAATGTCGGGATGGGTTACGGTCACCGGCCCCCCCTCTGCAATCTGCTTTTTAAAAAGGGGAATCACACTACCATTACTGCCCAAAACATTTCCAAAACGCACCGCCACGAAATTGGTCTTGGACTTTTGATTCATCATCTGAACCACCATCTCGCAGATGCGCTTGGAAGCTCCCATGACATTGGTGGGATTTACCGCCTTGTCCGTAGAAATCAGCACAAACTTCTCCACCCCATAAGCATCCGCTGCCTTAGCTGTCTTATAAGTGCCAAATACATTATTCTTAATCGCTTCATTGGGGCTTGTCTCCATGAGAGGCACATGCTTATGGGCCGCCGCATGATAGACAATATTCGGGCGATAGGTCTCAAAAATAGCATTCATTCGCTTGGTATTGCGGACAGAAGCAATCAAAACCACCATATTCAATTTAGGATACTTGCGAATCAGCTCCTGCTGTATCTCATAGGCATTGTTCTCATAGATATCTACAATCACAAGCTGCTTGGGACTGTGAGCCGCAATCTGTCTGCACAGTTCACTTCCGATAGAGCCACCGCCACCGGTTACCAGAACGGTTTTGCCCTGCACATAATTTAACACTTCCGCATTGTTTATCTGAATGGGCTCTCTGCCCAACAAATCCTCAATCTCAACCTCTTTCAGTTCCGAGACAGACACATCACCGTTAATCAACTGGTACACACCGGGTAATGCACGCAGCTTACAGCCTGTCTCCTTACAGATGTCCAGAATCTCTTTACGAACCTTTGTATTGGCAGAGGGAATGGCAAAAATAATTTCATCAATACTGTACTGTCCTGCCGCATCCACAATTTTATCCCTGCCCCCCACAATGGGCACACCACGCATCAACTTGCCATGGCACCCCGGTTGATCATCGATAATACATTTTACCTGCAAATTCAGATGCTGACTTGCCTCAATCTCCTTCAAGATTGCATTGGCAGCCGCACCTGCTCCAATGAGCATAACCGCACTTTTCTCGCTCTTGTACAGATTCTCTCTGTATTTGGAACGAAACAGGCGAACAATGCGATAGCTGAAACGGATACAACTCACCGAACCAAAAAGCAAAAGCCAATAAATGAAATAATAGCTACGAGGCATTCCGAAGCCTGTAACCGCACAGATAATTACCTGCACCACAGCCGCACATGTTGTGGCAAACACAATATTAATCAACTCTGTAGCACTGGCATAACGCCACACGCTGCGGTACAATTTAAACACTACAAAAAGCAACAGCCCCACGCAGATATTAAAAGGCAAAAGTCGCTCAAAGTGATTCATAAACTTGGGCTGTATGTCCTGAAAACTAAACTCATAGCGAATATACAGAGACGCAAAGGAGGATATCATGATTGCCATGATATCCATAAGAACCAATGCCAATGTGCGATTGAAAGGAACCTTTAAAATCTTAACATTCTCTTTCATTGCAAATCATCCTTCTCCAAACAATAAAAAGTAACATGACGGCTGCACTGCCGGAGCCCCAACTATACTCTAAGATTCCAAAGAGAGCAGGAACCATTAAAAACAACAATTCTCCTGCAAACTGCTCCGAACGGCACTTCCAACCTCGTTTTGCAAAGCTAAGTCCTGCCCATACAACTAATGCAGCAAACAAAACCAATACCGGAATACCAAAATCCACACCATATTGCAGATAGATGTTGTGAGCATGTCCGATTCTCTGATAAGGGAAAATCTGAAATCCCTGCTCTGACTCCGGATGACCTCTAAAATTCAAAAGGTGTGCATAATAACAATAAATGGCAGTACGAATCTCGATAGGATCCTTACTACCTTCAGGCTCCAGTGCAAATCCTGCCGCATAGGCCTCATCATAAAGCTGCTGTTGAAGAGGCGTAACCTCCCTCTTCTTGCTCTGACTCTCTGAAACAGTCTCTTGGCTGTTTTCTGAAGGTTCTGCCATATTCACACCTTCCACTTCCAGATGAGGGGTATTCTCAGTCACACTCTCGGTGTTTTCCTCCTCACTGCCGCCAAACAAACCTTCAAATACTGCCGCAACTCGCCCGGTGGCATTCTTCATCAGCCTGTCCATACTGACATACTTGTCAGAATCCCACTTATCCCAAGAATGCACCCTGTCCTCGCTCCACTCACCGAAAAACCATACCGGATGATGAAACACAGGAGGCAGATAGCGCACTGCGCCAAACACGACCGGAAACATCAGCACAAAACAAAGAACCACAACCAAACCATTTCGAATAACACTGACAAACATATTTTTGCCCACACTGACCCGCCATAATCCCAACAGGCCTACAAATACCATAAGTACAGCCACAAACCAACCGGTACGGCTGATGGTCATGAACAAAAATGCCAACACCACACCGATTCCAAGGAAATAAAACAGCTTCCACCACTTATTTCCACCCCGACGATAGGTGTAAATGAGCTTGGTCAATGCCGCCGCCAGTACAAGAAGGTAAAACAGTGCATTCATATTGCAGTTGCCATAAACACCTGAATAGCGCACCACGTCATAGGGTCTGAATACAAAGCACCAACCCTGCAACAGAAAGAACGCCAGAATTACACCATTCAACATTCCCTGCAACAAATCTTCCTGCTCCTCCTTACTGTAATCCGTAAGATAAAAGCAGCCAAACATCACCAGATAGGCCAAAGGCCAGAGATATTCGCTTCTGGAAACAATCATAAACAGCATCATAATCAGCCATAACAGGGCAAATACCTTGTTGAAATGTGGATATTTCTTTTCTCGAACCACCGCAATCAATGTGCGTATCACTGCCAATCCCATCAAAAAGACCGATACCACAAGCGCAATTCTATGATTCAAAAAATAGGCAAAGGACTGCCCCTTGGCAACAAAAACAGCTCCCCCTATAACGCAAATAAGACTCCATACAACGTAAGGAATCTTTTGCTTTCTAAAGTCATTCAAACGATAATGAGACAAAATCAAGACAGCCATCACAGCTCCCGCCAAATCACGGAAGGTCTCTATCCAGCCGTCCAGTCCCGTACCTGTCTTTACCCTCTGGTCAATCAGGCAAAAACAAAAAAAACAAATACCATATAAAATTCGCTTTTTGTTTACTGCTATCTTCTGGGACATATACGTCTCCTTAAAATTTGAATATAATCTGTTTTATTATAGCATTTATGGGAGTAAATGGCAAATCAATTCGCTGCCTCCTCCATGCGCAGGAAGCATGCACCCAGACCTATCATTACAAAAACGGTAGACACACTTAAGGACTGTTGGAAACTCCATATATTATTTGCCATATATCCCAACAGACATAAACCGCAAACTGCCGCATATGTATTTTTTTCGAAAGACTTTAAGAAACGTCTCATCAACGAAAACAAAAGTCCAAAAAAGGACACAACTCCACAAATCCCCTCATTTGCCAAAAGGGTAATCAGTTCATTATGCGCATTGGTCAATCTCTTGTTGACAAAAATTCCTCTTACCTCCGCCTGAAGTTCTTCGCTGCCGCCCTTATACAAATATTCCGCCATACAGTCAGGGCCCAGACCTACCAATTTATGCAGTACATCCTGCTCTGCAAAACAGGCCAGTCCCATACGCCATGTTCCGCCGCGGGAACTGCCCCAGCTATTATTAAATGTAAAAACAGGCTGTGAGGATAACGCCCCCAGACTGCCGGGCTTTGCCGTATTCACCGCAATCATAATCACCAGTCCGCAGACCACTGCTGCCACGCCACAGCA
Organism: Acetatifactor sp.; assembly: GCA_045543175.1. Classification (GTDB taxonomy): domain Bacteria; phylum Bacillota; class Clostridia; order Lachnospirales; family Lachnospiraceae; genus Acetatifactor. Next base: position 120,191 of record JAZQMG010000023.1, read on the forward strand.
TACCAAACGGCATACCACAGGCCATACTTTAGGAGCCGTCTGACGCCCGGTATACCAATACCCTGCGCCTGCCAAAAGGACTATCAGGACAGGAACCATCGAGTAAGTCAGCAAATCAATCAAACCGGAGGTATGGTTTATCTGTTCCGGCCAAATCACACGCAGGCACATGGTAATCATACCCGCAGCTCCCAACAATCCCACAATCATCCAAAACTGCTTCATCCTGCGAGTATCCTCAGAACGTGATGACATTACAAACATGACCAACAGAACCACCGCCAAGGCAAACAAACCGCTATCACTTCCCTGGGTAATCAATGCTGCAAACCCCAAACAGGTATAGCAAGCCATAAGTACCGTACGCCATATTTTCTTGCCATCATCAAGCCACAGAAAGCCGATGCCCACAAAAACAACGGTCACAATATAACCGCAAAACCAGTTGATATTACCCACCGTGGAAATATACAAGGGCAAACCCGAATTCTCCATAGGGATAGGCCAGATATCAAAACGATTCAAATACCCCAACGCAAAAGTTGCCGCTGAAACCGGGATACACAGACACAATAAATATTTCGGCTTCATAACTCTCCTGGAAACCAAAAAATAAATGCAAACCAATGTCAAATGGGGCAACAATCCCATATACCAACCGGAGGTTCCCCACAATGCCGTTTTACGAAAATCCGTAAAACAATAGGAAAGTAACAAATTTGCTCCATAGGCAAGAGCAAACCAATCTGCCGGGTTTAGGGTAATCTCAGGCTTCCACGTCTTATCCGTCCGTCTTTTGCCCACTGCCACTATTACCTCAAAAAGGAGCCATAGTATCATTACAGGTATCAAAAGCTTAGCAAACAGTACCGTACACGATTTATAAAATGTAGATTTGTCCGTTCCGATATGGGTATAGCCCTCCTCGAAATAAAAAGGCAATACCCCCAGAATAAGCACTGCATAAATAGTTGTCAGTGCACCAACCAGCCATTTAAGAAACAATGCAAAGGACTCCGAAACGGTCTCTGATTTAGTTTGTCTTTTGTTCTTCGTTTTATTAGCTGCCACTACTGCGCATCCTCCAAAAGTTGTCTCAGGAATAAATCCTCCGCAGAGCCTTCCTCGTAGGTTCCGCTTTCAATTACCTGTGTGGCAAGCCCGGTCATGCTGCGGGTTCTCACAGGTCCGTAAATTACTTTTTCTGCATCATCCTTCTTCAAAACAACATATCCTCTAAAGGAATACTCTGTCTTGTATGCCGTGGTGGGAAGTCCCACCAGTACAGACGTAAAACGCGCCCGTCCTCCAACCGTCTCAAACACCATATCCAACTTATTGCCCTGCGAATCCGTTCCATATGACATGCCTGTCATAACACCATCGCCACCTTTTACAAGAGGGTTGGCTGTCAGATCTGCGTTATCGGTCACAAGAGTTCCGTACTCCTTCAGCTTATATCCGTTTACTCCGGTATCTGTCAGTTTCTTTTTCAAATCCGTGGAAATACCTGTTTTTAATCGAATACCGGGGTCTCCCGATATTCTGATGGAAAAGCCGTGATAAGAAAGTAAATCCTTCAAGTCCGGCTGCTCCTCCACCACATAACATCCATTGCTGTAAGATAAGGTCCACACATACATGCCCGTGGGAATACCCTTGTCACTGTAGCTGTATACCACTGCATCCGTTGCCTTGTCATCCTTGGCCTTCACAATCTGACGATTGTTGCGGGATTCTGCTGTGTAAGGCACACCTCCCACCCATACGGTGGTGTCATATCCTGACGGAACCTTTAGTACCACATTGGTGGATGCTTTGGGATAAGGACAGGCTGTATCGGGCATATTCTCATATACCGGAATCTTGAATACAAAGGAATTCTCCAAAGAACCGGCAGACTCATAGGTCTTTCTGATACTGGATGCCTCTGTCGTAGGTGCTGAAATATTCTGCATATACTGATGGGTATGAAGTGCATAACTACCGTTGGGATTAACATTATATTTCTGCAAATAAAGGGTATCCTGCCCTTTTTTGATATAATTAGCAGAAATGGTATCCGCACCACCTAAAATAGAAAAATAGGAATCACACCAATTTTTCTCCTTTGCATATTTTAAGCCATTTACAATGACCTCCTCCGTCGTCTTGCCACTGGCTTTTACATTAAAATGATTATAATATCCTTCATAGCCGGGATAAGTACCCGAAATCAGCGGAGAAGAAGCCTTTCCCTGCTCCTGATAAACTCTGGATGCCAGATGAAATGGACTGACCTCCCTGCCTTCTTCTGCACCCACCGCCCAGAAAATATGTGCATAAGTCATTTGCGTCCCCGGAGCGTCGGTATCGCTGTTCATAAAAGTATTCTTCAAAAAAGCTTCCACTGCTGCCTGAGTATGATAACTCTCGTTGTAAGTCAAAAGTTCAAACTGGAACATCCGGCTGTCCGTCATGGCATTTCTGGGGTCCATGTAATACTCCAGAATCTCTCTGGAAGCATAAAACCAGTTGCCATCGTCATATGCCCCCTCCTTGGTATAGTCAGGAAAGCTTTTATACACAAGGCTTTTGCCCCCTTGAAGCTGAGCTGTAATCACCGTATTCCAGTCAAGTCCTGTCTCCATGGGTACAAATACCCACTGGGGATGAGATTTTTTCAAAGCGGTCAAGCCGGACTGATAACTTTCGGGGAACTGGGCAATATCTGCACTGACACCATTGTCACTTTCTGCAAGCAAATTCGCATCCAAGGCACTCTGCAAATCATTGGCATCCGCAAATTCCTTCTCCCACTGCAAAAAACGCTCATCAGAGCATGCCAGATGGCTACGCTCCACATATCCCACGCAAACACTGCCATCCTGCTCAAAGGACACACGAATCCACAGAACTTCCTCTGCTTCATTGTAAGAAGCATCCAGAATAAATACCGTCTGTCCGCTGTCTGCCACCGCCACAGTGGAAGCCTCCAGGGAAGGTTCCGTCTTTACCTGATATTCCTGACACAGATATATCAGTGCCATCATATCCCTCTCTCTGGCAAGCTCATCCAAGTCCTTATCCTCCACAGAAGTCAAGGCAACCATCCTTGCTGCATTACCGGGGGTAAGATTTTCCTCCCCGGGAGCAGCCTGTACTGTCAAAACCTGTCCTAATGCACTCATAAGAAGCAGAGTTGACAAAAGTCCTGCCGCCACTCTTCTGAACCTGCCGCTTTTTGCTCTATTGTATTTCATTTTACTGATCTTATTTTTCTCTCTGATAATCTTCATATTCATGCCTCCGAATCCACATGGTTTGCAGACATTATAGCATGGGAAGCTCCCGCTCCCCTCTGGTACTATTTGTCAAAGCCCTTAAGCTTCCTGTGCAGCTTGCGCACACCCTTGGGTGCCATAACAAACAGCATCATGTAAACCTTATTCTTAACGGTAAGATAGGGATTACAAAGCCCCCTAAACCAATTGCGTCTAAGCCCTCTTACCACTTCCAGATAAAACCCATTCTCGCGGTTCATTTGGCTGATAGGAATGTGCAGCAGATACTCAAGCCGTTGGAAAACCCAGAACCGCCATGCAATTTTCACAAGCTCCTTATCCTTTGCCTGCTTTCGCACCATCTCAAGCACTTCATTGGCATTTACCACACAATCCGCAAACACTCTGGAAAACTGATTCTTATCCTTCTTGCGGGAATTACTTCCTATACGGTAAAACACATGATAAGTCTGAGGTGGCAAAGACACCAGCCGACCGATTTCCGGCAATAGTTCAATCAGAAAATGAAAGTCTTCATTCAATGCCCCTATAGGAAACTCCTTCCCCTCCAACACACTTCTGTGAAAAAGTTTGGTACAAAAAGAACAGTCTCCCCTGTGCATCAAAAGCTCCTTAAGAAACTTCTGATGCCCGATGAGTACCTCCTCTGTGGGAGGTTCACAAATATTAGGAAGGGAATTTCCCTGCTCATCAATCTCATCCCGCCCGATTTGAGCGACACGAACGTCATATTTTACAATACCTTCATAGAGGCACTGATACATATTCTCTGAAATATAATCATCACTGTCCACAAAGCCCACGTACGCTCCGGTTGCCTTTTGCAGTGCCAGATTACGGGCCGAAGAGGAGCCGCCGTTTTCCTTGTGGAAAACGCGAATACGCGCATCCTTCTCTGCAAGCTCATCACAAAGGGCACCTGTGCCGTCCGTAGAACCGTCATCCACCAGAATAATTTCCAGATTTTCATAGGTCTGGGCCGTGATGGATGCCACACAGCGGGGCAGATATTCCATGATATTATATACAGGTACAATTACACTAATCAAAGGAGTTTGCATATCATTTTCCTCTCACTGATAACCTCTGCCTTGGAGCCGGGGCCTGTCTGAGGCATAAGAAGGTCACTATCCTTCCCTATCACATCCTCCTGCAAACAATCCCTTTCCAACAGTCCCTTGGCTGCACAGAAACGCAGCAGTCTTGCAGCCGCCGTATCTGCATTCCATTCTTCTTCGATGGTTCGAATGGCCTGACACCCCAGTTTCTGACACAATGTTCTATCCTGCATAAGCTTTTCCACCGCTTCAAAAAGCATCTGCGGTTTACCGTCCTCATAGACAAATCCGTTTTCTCCATGACGAATCAGATAAGGTGCTGCCCCCATCATATGGTCAGCCACCACCGCACAGCCACTATTCATAGCCTCATTAATTACAGCTCCCCAGCCCTCCTTGCGGTCACTGGTAGCCAGATAAATATCTGTTTCTTCCATCAGGGCACGCACCTCCTTCGGTGTGCGATAGCCCAGAAGAGTCACATGCTCCGAAAGCTGATATTCCTCCATCAAACGCTCCACTAAGGGACGCTGCTCGCCATCTCCCACAATGCGCATCTGAAAGGGAATGCCCTTGTTTTTCAGATAATTGGCACACTGTAAGGCAGTCTCGGGGTGCTTCCAGTCAAGAAATCTGGCCGCCCAGAGAATGGTGGCAGGCTTCTTGGCTTCCATGAGCTTATCCACATCATAATGCTTGGTTTCGGGGAAATATCCCCATCTGAGCATCTTGCCGGGATATGCCCTCACAATATGAAAATCCGAAGGCACATAGGCACCGGCACAGAGAAGATAAACCGGAGACTTGCGATATCTGGTGTGGTCCTGATATTTTTTGAGAAGCCCTCTGGGCGAAACCGCCTTCCACTGACCCTCCTTATAAAGCCGCTCACTGTAGCGAATCACAGGCTTGCCGCTCTGCAACCGCTCGGAAAGATAACTTTCATCATCCACACCGCCAAATATAACGACATCCGTGTCATTTATTATCTTCTTGCATTTATCCCTATCTTCATAGTAACGCATTACATAGGGTAAATCCTGTTCATCCTGCCACCCCATAGAGACACGCTCCTGCTCCATAGGCTGGGTCTGAATAAACACAAAACCACCCTTCAAATATCGATACATGGCCTCACAAAAAGGAATCTGATGATGATTGATATAGTTGGACACAAATACAACCTTTGGAAGCTCTGCCCCCTCTTTCCTTGCAATCTGTCCATAAATCTCCAACAATCTCTGATAATTCGTTTCCCGATTGTGTGTTTCTTCTGCATGCTTTCTTGCATTATCGCAGTATTCGCCCATTTTCTCAGAATCCGACCAAATTTCGACCACAGCCTTTGCAAGTTTTTCTGCATGGTCCAAAAGACCCGAAGCCTGATAACTAATACCGTCCTGACCACCGGTAAAAATACTGCTCACACCGCCCACATCCGCACTGACACAGGGCATGCCAAGAAGCATGGCCTCACCCAGAGAATTGGGCGAATTCTCAAGAGAAGAACAGCACACAAACAGATGACTGACAAGATAACGCTGCTTCATCTGGTCCCCGGTCAGTCTCCCCAAAAAGCAGACGCTGTTTTCCAAAGAACTCTGTCTGATAAGCTTGCGAAGATACTTACCGTAGGCAGAAATCTTAAGCCGCTTCATCAGACCACCGTCTCCCACAATACTGTTGCCCGCCACATACACCTTGGCGTCAGGATAGTGCTTGTGAATCATGGGCAAGGCCAACAACATATAGTGAAGCCCCTTCAAGGGATAATCCCCCTGACTCAAGAAAATGGAATGAGGCTCACATTCAGATTCCTTCCACCGATATCCGTAAAAATCAGACCGCAAGGTCTCATTCATGGTAAAATACTCCGCCCCCGGATTCCACTTGGTGGTATTTGCCTTATCCCATGCCGTGCGCCCGGTAAGATTGCCTGCAAGGGCAACCACCTCACGCTCCATCTCGCCCCGAAGGGCAAATTTGCGCTGTTGACTGAGCAGGTCATCCTTTCTAAGTACATCCCGCAGGGTGCGAGAATGAGCCACCTTCTTGGGCAAATCTGCCATATACTTTTCTGCAATGAGGGTACAAAGTCCCTGAATACCCACGAGTATCCGCCCTTTATCCGCAAAGCTTCGGCACATAGCCAAAGTATGAGGATACTCCGTACCAAAACAATGTATCACATCCGGCTGAAACTGCTCCGTGATATAATACATCTGCAATTCCAATGACTCTCCCTGATAGATATGGGGATTACCCACATCCTCTGTAAAAGCGTACCATTTCAGTCCGCTTTCCTCCGGAGACAACTCTCCTGTATATATGACATTCCCGTCATATACATGTTTTTCTCCGCACTCACAGCCTGCCAGCGCAGGAAACGCCACCGCCAGCTCAATATGATTTTCCTTCTGACGCTGCAGCACAACAGAGGCAAGGCCGGAAAGCCAACCTTCCTTGTTACTGGCCTCCATATTCAGTTTTTGCGCTATCATGGGAAGCATGATATTACACAACCACAAAACCCGCATGGCACACTCCTAAATCCTTAATTAAAAATCCAGTTCAAATAGGGCAAAAGCCTGATATCCGTAGCATACATACCCTTTAACAAAAGCACAAAATACAGGGAAAACGCTCCGATAACACCTGCATAGCAAAGTTTTCGAAACCATCCCTCCGGCAAATCCTTTAGCACTGCCGGAATCAGAAAAATCTGAGCCCCCATCATATAATATCCCACTCTGGACACCTCCGGTATAAAGCTACCGCAGGGATACACCACCAGTGCCGCCAGATTCAGATAAAAATAAAACCGATTGACCTCATTCTCCTGAATACTACGCTTATAACAAATCAAACACAGCACCAGTGTAGCCACACATTTAGCAACATTGGCCCATGAAATATTCCCGGTATCAAAGCCGGAATTCCGGTAGTAGGGATAAAAATAAAACACAATTTCCCGATAAATATCCTGACAGAAAAACAGGCTTAAAAGTGTCAGTCCTCCCACCACATAATGCCACTTGCGAAGGCGTATCCTTGCCAATGTATGAATTACCAGATACACCGGAATGACCAACAAAACAGATTTATGAAAAATACTGCCAAACAGAATCCACAGCACAAACTTTCCATACTCTCTGCGAAGTACATACTGCATGGAATAAAACGCAATGGCCAAAGCCAGATAATACCGCACCGTATTCAGACTGTTGAAATAATACCCGCCCGTCATCAGCAAAAATAGGGAAAAGGCATAATTCACTGCCTGTCCGTGCAATGCCCTCACAAAAAACCATACCGTGAGCAACGAAAACAGTGCAAAAATCGGCAGATAATTGTCATAACCAAACAACTGTTGCATCCACTTTACAATCAGATTAAATCCAAACTCAGAAGATACATGTCTCTCCTGTGCAATCAGTCGGAAATTAAACCGATACACCCAGTAGTCATTTCCCACTGCAATTCTACAAGCTGACACTCCTGTCAGAAGGCAAAAGATTGCAAACTCTGCCACATGGCTTCTGGCACGGGCACGAGTCATTCCCGCCGCAGGTCTGCAATCCTCTTCACATCCGTCCTCCACAGATTCTACCCATCCGTTCACAAGCCGTCCGTTCTGCATCCTCACAAAGCTTTCCACAAAAAAAGCCAGAAAAACCGTCACGACCGTCAGCCCTACATACACAAGCGCACTACTTTCCATCCGGGTTCTCCTTTCTGAGCTGTTTCCCCAGAGCAATTCCCTTGCGCATCCAGCCATAGGCCTGCTTCAAACTGCACTCCCTGCACATTTTGTCCCGATGAGCCAACAGAAAACGCAGGGACAAGGGCTTTGCCATTCCTCCATACAGGAAATGATACAACACACCCCTGTCGTGGAAAAATTTCTCGTTGTAGCCTGCAAACCATGTGGAATCTCCTGCATTCTCCCGACCAATCAGCACCGGAGCCGTGTAGACCCTGTAGCCCTTATCCATAAATTCCTTCAAAAAAAGACTGTCCTCACCATTGCTAAAACGCGCACCACCACCGAACAAAAGAGAAAAACGCACCCCTGATTCCAGAAGGCTTGACCTTTTTACCGCAAAACTTACCGCCCCATAACGTCCGCAATTGTACCAGTGCACCTGCTTGCGCTCCGTGATAAAATAAGTCCTCCGCGCCTCCTCCACCTCAATGTTAAAGAGAATCATATCCGCCTTAGGATTCCTTGCAAACTCGGCCTCAATAGCCTCCTCATAGCCGGGTCTGTACACAATATCCTCATCAGAAAAAAGGCAGATGTCACCATCCGCCCTCTCTATCGCTGCATTACGACTCTTGCCGATTCCACGCTCAGGAAAGGAAAAAAAGCGTACCCGATGCCCCTTGTAGTCCATTTCGGCATAGTCTTCGACTTCGCACTGATTGATAATCACCGCGTCAGAATCCAGTTGCATCTGCTCTGCAAGTGTTGCCATATCCTGATGCATCACGGAAGCCAAAACCTCTACGCTCATAGCACACCTTCCCATCTTCCTTTTATTGCCGCCCATCAGGCAGTGTATAATACCTACGGATTAACCTTTCATCCGCATCCCACAAAATTGCAGCACTGACCTTCACATCCTGCACCGCAAAATACTCCAATATATATTCCAGAGGCTTACCTGCGTGAAGCCCCGCCTTTACCACCAGCAACACACCATCTGCACCGTGAAGAAATACGGTATTTTCTCCATCGGACACAGGTGCGCCCACCGCAATCCAGTCCTTGGATAATTTATTACTCTGCTTCTCCTCCGATTTGCCTGCAAGTTTTTCCTGCAAAGCCTCGATAACAACCTTAGAATCAAGCTCTGCATCCACTGTACAGACTGCCACGCTTCTTTGCTCCGTCAGCGCATATTTCAGATTCTCTGCAAGCTCCGGGCTGTTGATGGTACCCACGGCCCGAAGCCCATATCGTCTGCGCAACGTAGCCGGAAGCCAGATACTGTCCGCACTGATTTCCCTAATTAGGAAAAATATCATCACAAAAAAGAAGGAAAGCACCGCAGCCAGAATCACCGCCCGCAAAGGTCTTACATCAGGCTTTACAGCCTGAACCTCACTTACATCCATCACACGAATGGACGCCACCTCAGGGATGTTCTCAGCAAATGTCCCTGTCAAAACCTCCTGTAGTGCTCCACAGAGAGTCTCCGTCTTGCCCTCAGATATTGTACTTACCGTAAAGGAAGGCACATGAATATCCGATGCAACGGTAGCAGACAACGCCTCTGCCAGACCGCCCTCACACTGACTCCACAAATCAAGGTCTCCGGTATAGGAGTCCAACATCTGCATAGTCATTGATTCGTCCATCAAAAGCTTAAACTCCTCAGAATCCACATAGGTATTCCAAGTCATATCATTGATATAATAATCCCCGGACTGCACCGGTGGATTGGTATATTCCATTTTACAGGTGACGGTCTGTTCATACCTGACCGACTCCCCCAAAAGCACATTCTTCACATAATATCCGCCACCGAATACCAAGGTTCCAATGAACGTAAACAACACAATCCATCCGAGATTGCGCATGATGCGAAGCACTGTCAGCCGCAAATCAAAGGGCTCTGATGTATAACTGCCTTCCCACATAGTTTAATCCCTCTCTGATTCGTGTCCCTTAGATACCTTAAATGCAGTTACCTGCTCGCTTTCCACACCTTCCGTACTATCCGGCCAGAACAAAACCTTCAAGGTCAGAAGCATCAGCTTCAAATCCAACCACACAGAATAATGCTCAATATAAATCAAATCCAGCTTCAGCTTGTCATAGGGCGTGGTATTATATTTACCGTACACCTGCGCAAAGCCTGCAAGACCTGCCTTCACCTTGGTGCGATATACAAACTCCGGCATGACCTCCACATACTGCTTAATAATCTCCGGCCGTTCCGGTCTGGGGCCGATAAAGGACATATCACCCTTCAAAATATTAATCAACTGGGGAAGTTCATCAATTCTGCACTTGCGGATGAATCTTCCAATGGGCGTAATACGGCTGTCATGCTTCTGTGCCAGTCTTGCCACACCATCCTTCTCCGCATCCGTCCGCATGCTGCGGAATTTCATAATCTCAAATTCTCTCATGCCACGGGTACAACGCACCTGCTTGTACAACACAGGACCGCCGTCATAAAGCTTAATGGCAATAGCCGTAATCAACATAAAAGGAGATGCAATCACCAACAATATCAAGGAACATACAATATCAATGGTTCGCTTGATAAAACGCTGCTCCATACTCATACTGAACTCTCTGGTCAAAAACATGGGAGAATCAAATATATGGAGTTCCTCCGCACCGGATAAGATAACATCCGTAATCTTAGGCATAATATAAATACGAATACTGCGGGCATAACAGAACTTCAAAATCATGTTGCGCTCGCCGGTAGACACATCCCAAACTACCACCGCATTGCATTCACCCTTTTCATAGCTGTGTAGAATCTCCTGACAGACACGATCCATTCCCTCACGCATACATAAGGTTTTCTCAATAATATACTTATCTCTGCGGCTCTCAAACTTATTGTAAATATCCTCGATGGGTCTCTCTCCATGAATCAGCAAAAGCTTTCTGGGCGGAAAGATACTTTTATAGACCTTGTTGGCGATATTGGTGTAAATAATAATTGCCACAACCTGCTCCGTCAGCATCATAATGAATACTTTGGGAACAAAGGGCTGATGAGCCATGATAGACAATTCCACATAGATAAACATCAAAGCCAGTACCGTGGCAAAAATCTGGGAAAAAATAATCTCCACATTACGAAGGTATCCCAACCTCATGCCGCCGTACATGGTGGTTAAAAACAACAAAATCAGGCCATAGAAGGCAATCTCTACAATATGCCCCTTATAGCCAAAGTTACGCAGTGCCTCAACGACACTGTACTGGAAATGCTCAAGCCAGTTGTACGCAAAAATTCCTGTCTCCAGTGCAATACAGCCTGCAGCCAGAATCAGATTAATCAAACGCTTGAACGACTCCATCCGTCTTAATTTATATTCATTGGTATTCGTACTCAACTTACTTCCTCCGAACCGGAATGTTCACAAACACAGTCATTATAGCATATTTTTCCCGGCTGGTATACAAAAAACACAGTTTCTTAACTAAAATTAAAAATTAGACGCACCTTACACCCTACGAATTACCGCCCGCACAGCCCAAAAACAGAAGTTCCACATACTTTGAAACAGCCCAAGCCCTTCCACCCGACGATAGAGATTCCAGATACGGCGAATCGCCTCCAGTTTATTGGAGGACAGGCTTTTGCCTACCCGGCGGTATCTGACTAGATTTTCATCCAAACCATAGGCAATATACCCATTTCTGAGAACCTTCCACCAAAGGGCGGTATCCTCGCTTTTTACCTCCGGCATTTCCAGAAGCTCCTTGGAAATTTTCTTTGTATCAAACATTACCGTTGTGGTAAAGATGGTGGTGTTTTTCAAGGCCTGCTTGTAATTCAAGGTCTCCGGCACACGGACAATCTTGCCCAACCCCTTGCCATTCTCATCCGCAAACTCATATCCTGTGAAGGAAAAAGCAGCCCCCTTCTCCTTCACAAAAGACATCTGTCGTGCAAGCTTCTCCGGCTCCCACAAATCATCCGAATCCAGATAAGCAATGTAGCGGCCTTTCGCCTGCGCAAGTCCTACATTACGAGCCTTGGCCGCACCGCCGTTTGCAGGCTGATGAATCAGGCGAATACGCCCATCCCCGGTGCGCTGCATATACTCCTCAATCGCCTGCACCGTGCCGTCCGTACTGCAATCATTGACCAAAAGAAGCTCCCAGTTGTCATAGGTCTGTGCCCGCACACAATCCATTGTTTCTGCAATATATTTTTTTACATTATAGACCGGCACAATAATACTGACCAATCCGTCAATCATCGACACTGTCTCCATCTTTCTACCTCAATTTCAACAGATAATATCCTTCCAACACAATTACTTCCCTGTCAGAATCCGAGCCAAGTCGCTCCAACAAAAGCTCCTCCGACTCCGGCTCCTTTAACCAATCTGACATTTCTGTCGGTAACAGTACACAGTCGGCACCTCTCTCAAAGCCTCTCTGCACATAGTCTTCCACTTCTTCCACGGAAATATCTATCTCCCAGTCGTCCAGATACTCCATCCACCGATACAACTCCTGCTGTTCCTCTGAATAAGTATCATAACTGTAAGCATTCAAAGCCGCATCCCACATATTCCTGCCGTACAAAAGCTTCATGTCGCCCTCAAGTCTGGCATACTCCGTGATTTTAGCCGGAGCCCAAAGACACACATCCTCGCCACAAGCTTGCTGTACCTCGTCCAAAATCTTCTCAGCATGTGTTCTCTCCGCCTCTGCCCTGGCTGCATCCACACTTCCCTCTCCCAGACCTCCGCACAATAGAAGCACTACAATTGACGCACATGTCACAATTGCGTTTCGAAGCATTGTCCGCCAACCCTTACCGGGCTTACACTGTTCTGTCCAAAAAACAGTGCCTCCCAAGGCAATTACCGCTGTCACAGGCACCACGCTCCATATCCACTGGTAATCATAAAATCTGGTCTGATAAAGCATCAAAACAGCCGCTGTCACAGGACAGATACAAAGCACTGTCAGCACTCCTGCATAAGACACCAGACGCCCTTTGGGGCCTTTTAGTCCGGAAGCCATCATCAGATATATGATTGCCGCTATTACAAGTGCCACAAGTTTTCCGGCATCGGTATAATTTAGCCAGCCCAATCGGGCATTCTCAATCATTTCCCACATACTTAGGCCTCCTCTTTCATACTGTGAAGGCCCTTTGCCTTTCTTTTTTGCAGAAAACGGACTGCCGCCATACCTCCAAACACCACCACACAGGCACCCAAGCCATAAAATGTCCACGCAATACAAGCCTCAGCCAATACTACCAAAAGTGCCGGACGCCACTTATGTCTCAGTGCCAGTCCAAGGGCATAGGGCGCAAGCACCATATTTCTGATAACCACACCCTGATATCCACAGTGCAAAAGACCGAATCCATCCATACCATAGGCATAATCGCCCGCACAAAAAACCAAAGCCACAAACACCATAAATACCAGACGCTTGTCCCGCTCCTTTTCTCCATCAAACAACGCTCTGCCTATCAATGCGAACGCACTGTAGCTCAAAAGCAAAACCAACAAAGGAATATATTTCCACACAAGGGCATCTGTCGGCACTCCAAAAAAAACACCAAGCATACCGTAAAGAGTGGGCAGCCCTAAAATTTTAATACGCAAAGGAATCCCTGCCTCATAGGCTCTCCCTGTCAATGGATTTACCGCATAGACAGCATCTGACTGCAAAAAGCTTTCCACCGTCTCTGCCGTCATATCTCCCACTCGATAAACAACCCCATCTGACATTATTGTCATAATTTGCCACACCACAGCAAGCACAAATGCTATAAACAGACCAAAACGAAGGGGTGTCACCTGACTGCCTCCCTGTTCCTTAGCACGCTTCCTCACAGCTTTTCTTCCATGTTTTTTGTCGGCTTTTGGAGCCATAAGAAGACCAACCACGCCACATCCTGCTGTCACGGCAAGAAATGCCAGCCCTCCCATGCGCACCGCCTTAGAAAATGTCCATGCCAAAAAGACTGCTGCCAAATGAGCCACCTCTGCAACTCCAATAGCCACCAGCCATCCGATAATCAACGAATCCACCCTATAAAACTTTCCAGCCTGTCTGCGGTACAAAACCGCAAGCACACCTCTGCCTGCAATTATCGGAAGAACCGTCATGCAGGCCAACAACAGACAAATGTTCATAAACAAAACATTCCTTATTCACGTGTAAAACAATCTGATTACAAGATTACAAGCCGACAGCTACCGCCCCCCTGATACCAAGACGTACCCTGTCAGCAATTCTGGCTATGTACTCGCTGTTCGTCGGCCTTGTCCCTCCCATGCGGGCCGAATATCCAAACAGCTTCTCAAAGGTCTCTGCATTACCTCTGACCCACGATACCTCAATGGCATTGCGAATTGCACGCTCCACCTTTTGATCCGTGGTTTTAAAACGCTTGGCAACCTCCGGGTATAACAACTTGGTCACACTGCTTACCACCTCACTCTCCCGACAGGAAAGCATAATCGCAGTCCGCAGATAACCATATCCCTTCAAATGCGCCGGCACACCCAGTTCCAACATAACATCCGTAATAAAACGCTCTAAATCCTGATCCTTTATCTCCGCGATATCCATTCCGCATTCCCCTTTCACCTGTCGAGTGTTGCCTCTTTTTGTGAACACATGGGAATATTTTATCACAGGTGTCGAAATGCCCAAAGTATTTTCCATCGCATCTTTCGACAGGAATGACAGCTATTGCAGTCCTTTAAGGCCTACAACTCCTCCCTCACCAAATAAATGGGACGACGTTTTACCTCCATATAGGTCTTTGCAAGATACTGTCCTAAAATGCCTGTACAGAAAAACTGAATGCCACTGGTTAATAGAATAATACACACCAGTGAAGGCCAACCGGACACCGGATCACCAAACATTATTTTACGAACTATGGTAAATATAATCATAGCAAATGCAACTACGCAGAAAAATACCCCCATAAGCGATGAAATAAGCAGGGGTGCCGTAGAAAACGCCACAATACCGTCAAAAGAGTACATGAGAAGCTTCCAGAAATTCCACTTGGTCTCTCCTCTTAAACGCTCTACATTCTCAAACTCCAGCCACTTGGTACGAAATCCAACCCAACCAAAAATTCCCTTGGTGAAACGGTTATACTCCTGCATGGAGAGAATCGCATCCACCATCTGTCTGGTCATCAAGCGATAATCTCTTGCACCATCCATCATTTCCGTCTTGGAAATTCTCTTCATAAGACCATAAAATCTTCTTGCAAAAAAACTGCGAATAGGCGGCTCTCCCTTGCGATTCACACGTCTGGTAGCAACAGAATCATATCCCTCCTTAAGCCCTGCAAACATCTCGGGCAAAAGGCTGGGAGGATCCTGCAAATCCACATCCATCATAACCACATAATCGCCTCTGGATTTCTCCAGACCGGCAAACATGGCTGCTTCCTTTCCAAAATTTCTTGAAAAAGAAATCAACCTTACACGCTCATCCTTTTCACGAAGCTTTTTAACCTCAGCAACCGTCTTGTCGCGGGAACCGTCATCTATATACAAAATCTCTACATCAATGTCATTTTGCGCAAAAAAAGACTTATTCTTCATAAGCTCCTCGTAAAACGGGGATACATTCTCCTCCTCGTTATAACAAGGTACAATCACACTTAAAAGACTCATGTTTTCCTCCTTAAGCATTCTCAAGTGCAACGTTGTCTAATCGTTGCACTAGAAACAGTATACTATCCAATTTCTTAATTCGCAAGTTAAAACAGTTTCTTCATAGACTTTTCTCACAGAATAGAGTATACTGTTTTTGGTATTAAATTATAATTTTTTATATTTACAGGGAGAAAAACATGCAGTTTTTTGAAGAATTATTCAGCAATTCCATCTTCATATCCGCAGCACTTGGATGGCTTATTGCACAGATACTAAAGACTATTATACATATGTGTTTTACTAAGGAATTTGTGGCAGAACGACTGGTGGGAAGCGGGGGAATGCCCAGTTCCCACTCAGCCACCGTCTGTGCACTGGCGACGGCTACCTATTTTGAATATTCTGCGTCCAGTTTTGAATTTGCCATTGCAGCAATCCTCGCCATCATCGTTATGTACGACGCCAGAGGCGTGCGCAGAGAAACCGGCATTCAGGCTCAGCTACTCAATGAAATTCTGAAAATCTTTACCGACATGGGAAGAAGCGAGCTCAGTGCCTACGATAAGTTAAAAGAATTTGTAGGACATACTCCTTTGCAGGTATTTGCAGGTGCTGTTTTGGGCATTCTGATAGCAACAGGCATCAACTATCTCTAAGAAAGGTTCTGAAATAAATGAAATATAACAGACTGTTTGTGCTGTTGACAGCCGGCACGCTTCTATGCAGCGGATGTGGCAACGGCAAGGATACTCCGGGACCTAATGTTTCAGAGAACAGCATTTTGGCCGAAAGTATGCCGGATAATTCCAAAAACAACAATCGTTCAGATATCGAGGTTATCGTGGAAGACGACTTGGAACCTCCCGCAGAGGGCATGGTGCGAAGCCTCCTCACCAACGAATGGATTGACACAGAGGCAGCTACAACCCGCCCTATTGCAGTTATGGTTCCCAACGAAAGCGCAGCAATCCCCCACTACAATCTCTCTGATGCCTCCATCCTCTATGAAGCCAACGTAGAAGGACGTCTGACACGTCTTATGGCTATCTATGAAGACTGGGAGGATATGACTAAAATCGGCAATATCCGTAGCACCAGAACCTATTATGCGTACTGGGCTTTTGAGTGGGATGCCTTTCTGGTACATTATGGCGGTCCCTATTATATCAACAGCCTGATGGACCATGAACTTACCGAGAATATTGACGGTCTTTCCGGCGATGATGCCGCATTTTATCGCACCAAGGACAGACCCGACCCCCACAATGTATACGCAGACGGCGAAGCCTTAAAGGAACGCATTCAGACAAGAAAATATGAATTATCCTACAGAGGCATAACGGATGAGCAGCATTTTCAATTCACCTCAAAGGCCAAGCCCAACGCCTTAACGCAGTATGGTGACGATGCACAAAACGCCACCTACATTGATATGTCCGGCTGCTATCCTCTAACTCGTTGTTATTTTGAATACAACGAGGATGACGGCCTGTATTACCGTTCTCAACATCTCTCCGGCGGCTCCGACGAACCGCACGCCGATGCAGACGGCGAACAGTTAGCATTCAAAAATGTCCTGGTACAGTATACCAAACAAGAGGTTTTGGACGACAAAGGTTATCTGGTACTCCAATGCCATGACGACACCAGAGACGGCTGGTTCTTTACCAATGGCAAAGGCATTCATGTCACATGGGAAAAAGAAAGCGATTACAGTGCCACCAGATACTATGATGATGACGGCAATGAAATTACCCTAAATACAGGCAAAACCATGATTTGCATCGTAAACGAAAAAGACTCCTTCACCTTCCGGTAGGGGGGGCATTGTATCGATTGAGATGTAATATACCCTAACACGGAACGCTTGCGCTCCGAGAAAAACGCAACGGTACATAGGGCTGTAAAGTACACAGCCCAAGTACCGGCGTTTTTCAAGGTCCGTGTTATGGTATATTGCATCTAATCGATAATACAGAACTCCCCCTACCCGAAGGATAAGACCATCAAAAAAGGCCATTGTACGGCAAGTGAACTAATATTCACTACGGTACAATGGTCTTTATTATTCGGCAAACTTGGCACAATTTATTGACCTAAGCCGAGTCTGTTGATTGCGGAGAAAATCGCCCTTACAGATGCTCTGGTGATGTTGGAGCTTACGCCTACACCATAGGTTACATTACCTGTATCGCTGTCAAGCAAGTGGATATAAGCCGCAGCCTGAGAGTTGGAACCACTCTGCAAAGCATGCTCCTCATAGTCAAGAACCTTGATTTTGATACCAAGTTCCTCGCAAAGTCCGCGTTTTACTGCATCAATAGGACCATTACCCACTGCCTCGAAAAACTTCTCCTGACCGTGGTTGGTGTATACAACCGTAACTCTGGTATCGAAATCTGCATGTGCGGAACCACTCAAATCGTCCACGCGAAGCTTCTTGAAATGGATGGGTTCCTTCTTGTCAAGATACTCTGCCTTAAAGCTTTCCATGATAAGCTCAGGAGAAACCTCACCCTGCTTCTCAGAAATTGCCTGAATGACATTTGCAAACTCCTTGTGCATTGCCTTGGGCAGTTTGAATCCAAAATAAGTATCCATAACGAACGCCACACCGCCCTTACCGGACTGGGAGTTAATACGAACAATGGGTTCGTAGTCTCTTCCGATATCGGAAGGGTCAATGGGAAGATAAGGAACCTGCCAGATTTCACTCTGACGCTCCTTCATAGCCTGTACACCCTTGTTGATAGCATCCTGATGAGAACCGGAAAAGGCAGTAAACACAAGCTTACCTGCATAGGGATGTCTGGGATGTATAGGCAACTTACAGCAACGCTCATAAATCTCAATAATATCATTAATTTTCTCGATATTCAGCTCGGGATTAATACCCTGAGAGAACATATTGTATGCTACATTCAGGATATCTACATTACCGGTACGCTCACCGTTACCAAACAAAGTACCCTCAATTCGGTCAGCACCGGCAAGAAGCGCAAGTTCTGCACTGGCAACACCGGTACCTCTGTCATTATGGGGATGTACACTGATAATTACGCTCTCACGCTTATCCATATGCTTAATCATCCACTCAATCTGGTCTGCATATACATTGGGAGTATTCATCTCCACAGTAGAGGGCAGATTGATAATCATGGGAGCATCCGGGGTAGGATCCCACTCATTAATTACTGCATTACAAATCTCAGAAGCATACTCAGGCTCCGTTCCGGTAAAGCTCTCGGGAGAGTACTCTAAAATAATCTTGCCGGGGAACTTTGCCGCACGCTCTTTCACCATTCTGGTACCCTCAAGGGCAATTGCCGTAATCTCAGGCATCTCCTTGTGGAATACCACATCTCTCTGCAAGGTAGAGGTAGAATTGTAAATATGTACAACCGCCTGCTTACAGCCCTCAATCGCTTCAAAGGTACGGTCAATCAACTCTTCTCTGCACTGGGTCAGAACCTGCACTACCACATCATCGGGAATCAGTTTTCTATCTACCAACTGACGCAGGAAATCATACTCAATCTGGCTTGCCGCAGGGAAACCAATCTCAATCTCCTTAAAGCCCAGTTTAATCAAAAACTGGAACATCTCAATTTTCTCCTCTACCACCATGGGATCGATAAGTGCCTGATTACCGTCACGCAAATCTACGCTACACCAGATAGGTGCCTTGGTAATCTCTTTGTTCGGCCACTCTCTCTCCGGATAATCCATGACCGGATTCTTACGATATCTTTGATAATTCAACATGTCTATGCTTCCTTTCTGATACACACTGTATCTGCAACAACCACTTTCAGCGATTGCCGCTTCGCTACTCGCGTAACAAAGAACAGCCCATCCCTACGGATGAGCTGTCAATCATTCTCCCAGACCGCTTTCAACGGCTGCAACTAAAGTCTGCAAGGCTTCCGCCTCGTCATCTCCCTCACATACAAATTCAATCTCATCACCGCACTTGACACATGCACCCAACACGCTTAGGACACTCTTGGCGTTGGCTGTACTGTCACGAAATGTAAATGTAATTAGCGATTTAAACTGCATTGCTTCCTTGCATAGGATTCCTGCCGGTCTCAAATGCAAGCCAGTAGGGTTCTTGATGACTACTTTCTGACTTACCATATACGTTACCCTCCCAACTCTCACGTCGCACGAACACCCCTTTGTCCGCCTCCTCCGCGACACAACTAATTCTATAAAATAAATATAGCACGTTTGAGCGGCTTTCACAAGTTGTTTTTCTAGCTTAAACGTTTACGTCCGATTTTTTAGAACATAATATCCTGAATCAGGCTTGCAAGCTTCTCTGCTTCCTCCTGAATAACTGCCTGATCCTTACCTTCAATCATAACACGCACCAAAGGCTCTGTACCGGAGGGACGAATCAACACTCTTCCCTCTCCCGCAAACTTTTTCTCAAGCTCTGCGATAGCACCGGCAATCTCAGGATACTCCATGTATTTCTCTTTCTTATGATTAGCAACCTTTGCATTTACAAGTGCCTGTGGAAGCACCTCCATAATGGATGCAAGCTCTGAGAGAGGCTTACCCGTATCCACCATCACCTGCAGAAGATGCAATGCGCTAAGTAAGCCGTCACCTGTGGTATTCTCATCCAGAAAAATAATATGTCCCGACTGCTCACCACCCAGATTTGCGTTAATCTCCTTCATGCGCTCAAGCACATAGCGGTCACCAACCTTGGTCTGCTCAATAGCAATACCGTTCTTTTCGCCCATGAGGAAAAAGCCCAGATTACTCATAACAGTAGCCACAATGGTATCATTGGCAAGCTTGCCATGCTGTTTCATATAGTTACCGATAATAGCCATAATCTGGTCGCCATCCACCTGATTACCGTTCTCATCCACAGCCAACAATCTGTCTGCATCACCGTCAAAGGCAAGACCTACATTTGCCTTCTCATACACCACTCTCGCCTGCAGCTCCTCCATATGGGTGGAACCACAGTTTGCATTGATATTGGTACCATCAGGATTGTTGTGGATAGCTACCACATTACCCCCCAACTCCTTCAAGGTCTCCACAGAAGTATAGAACGCCGCACCCTCAGCACAGTCAACCACAATTTTAAGACCTGACAAATCTACATTTACAGAGTTCATCGCATGATTGATATACTCTTCCCTTGCATCTGTACGATACTTAATCTTGCCTACACCGGGACCAATGGGGAACTTCACACCGGCCATGTTATTTTTAATCAGTTCGTCAATCTCATCTTCCAACGCATCCGGAAGCTTGTAGCCGTCTCCGTCAAAGAACTTAATACCGTTAAACTCCACAGGATTGTGAGAAGCAGAAATTACAACACCTGCATCCACCTTGTATTTCTTGGTCAGACATGCCACCGCAGGTGTGGGAAGCACACCCACATAAATACAGTTTGCTCCTACGGAACAAGCACCTGCCATCAACGCATTTGCCAACATATCTCCGGAAATGCGGGTATCACATCCCACCATCAAAGTGGGCTTATGTTCCTTCTCCTTGGTAAGCACATATGCCCCCGCCTGTCCAAGCTGCATGGCAAGCAGCGGAGTCAGTTCCTCATTTGCAATACCTCTTACACCATCTGTTCCAAATAATCTAGCCATCTTTTTAACCTCTATTCCGGTGCCCTGCACCTAATTTTATAACTATTATTATTCCGCTTCTTTTATGCTAATCTTGACATTGACTTTATCCTTCAAAGTAATATTCTCATTTAAAGAAAAGGTTATCGGAATCATATAGCTGCCTTCTTTGAGATTTTCTATACCGGATTCCTGCATCCATGTAGCAATATCCACCACACCCGACACCGTCTCCTGCCGCAAAGGTTCTATATATGCTTTCAATCCGGATACTTCCAACGTAAGATTTGTCTCTGCCGAATCAATTATCTCCGCTTCAAACCCTTCTGAGACATTAATTACATTCACATTCTCAATAGGTACTAACAAGGTCTTTTCAACGATGGGCTCAACATATACGGTTGCGGTAATCTTTCCATTGAAACCACTGTCAGCCAATTTGATATTGTCCGGCAGATACTCACGAATATCTATCACCTTAACCACATTTTCCTCAGCTCCCGTGATGTCCAACATCTCCTCCGGAACTGTAATTGCGCTGATTCGGATAAGATTATGCGCACTTCCCGCCAACTTCACGGTAACAGGGTCACTTTCCACCTGTCCCGTAGCCATATAGCCCTTTTCAGGCATTCCCATCGTCTCAAGCTGTATGGGAACTTCCTTTACCGCAAGAATTTCCGCAGACATCTTAACATAGTCCACATTCTTCACCAGATTAGTGCGCTCCACCACATTGCCTTCCGCATCAAAAAGCTTAATGTCTACATTCGCTGTCAAATTACCGGTGGCATCTGTAACATCAATTTCAACACCGGCATACTTCACCTGATCTACCGCCGACTTAGGGCCGGATACCTCAATACGGTTCTGGTCGGGTGTCAGGGAATACACCATATAGCCATCCGCCACTTTGCCAACTGTACTTGACATTAGTGTCACATATTTACTAGCCCTCTCCTCTACATTTAACCGCACCACATCATGGCTGCCTCTGATAGAAACGATATTGGCATTAGATGCAGTAAATGTAATAGGAACTGTATTGATATCTGTAAGCTTACTCACATCGGCCTCGGCGGTGATATCACCGTTACGTAGCTGCGTAAACACGCTCTTGGGCGCATACACCGTAACCCGAACCTTATCTGTATCATCCAGAATCTCATAGACCTTATTTTCTTTTTCCAATAACTCCGTGTTCACAAGCTTGACCTGAATATTTCCCATATCCCGCTCATCCTTGGGGTCACCAATCTGAACAACCACAAACCACAGAAGAAACGCCAACAGCAGTGATATGAGCTTAAGGCCCAGATTATTCAGTAGTCTTTTTCTCATCCTTGGCTTTGTTCCTTCCTTTCCATTTACGCTTCGGTTTTGTCTCCTCCACAGGCTTTAAAAGCATTTTCTGCAAATATTGACGCAACGCATCTCCGTCCAGATTACGTTTCAGATTACCTTCGTGCGCCACACTGATTTTACCGGTCTCCTCCGACACAATCACTGTCAGAGAATCCGTCACTTCAGAGATACCTACTCCCGCCCTGTGTCTGGTTCCCAACTCCTTGCTGAGTGCCAGATTGTCTGAAAGCGGCAGATAACAGGTGGCAGAGGTAATCCTGTTCCCTCTGATAATCACAGCACCATCATGAAGGGGCGTATTATGCTCAAAAATGTTAATAAGTAGCTGATTCGTTACCAAACCATCCACATCAATTCCGGTACGTTCGTAATCTTTAAGAGAGACCTGCTTTTCAATCACAATCAAAGCTCCCGTACATACCTTTCCCATCTCCACACAAGCTCTGGTAATCTCATTTATAGTTTTCTCCGAGTATGCGTCCTCTTCCTTTTTGCCGGTCTCAAAGGGAAGCACGGAACCAATAATATCCTTCTTACCCAACTCCTCCAACGCCTTACGAAGTTCCGGCTGCAAAATAACCACCAGTGCCGTCACTGCAATACCAAGCACATTCTGGGCAATCCAAAGAATAGTAGTCATCTTGAAAACGGACGCCAACAGAAGAAATGCAGCAATCACAATAAGGCCCTTCAAAAGCGTCCATGCTCTTGTGGCCTTCATCCATACTAAAACATAATACACCAAAAGGGCGATTATCAGAATCTCCAATACATCGCCCAGGTCCATTATTGTCCCGTATATACTGAAATTTTTCAGATACTCTACTATCCTGTCAAACCATTGCATTCTTTAAAACAGCTCCTCATAATCTTCTTGGGATTCTCCCTGACGGCTACCGATGGTCACACTCCGTCCGCCCACGGATTTATCATATTTTCCCACAGAATCTCTTCTGGTACGCTCTGTCGTCACACTTCGTCCCTGTGCCGTGGAGGGTCTGTTCTGTGTTGAAGAACCTCTTCTCTGAGTGTTGATATGTTTTACTGTCTTGGTGGGGGCTGCCACTGTCATCTTAGGCACCGCCTTCACATAATAGTAATACTCATCATCCTCAAACTGAACCTTCTCCGTTCTACTGTAATCCACACAAAAACGGAAGAACTCCACAACCTTCGCTATACCAAGTGCCAGAAGATTTCCAAAAATGGCACCTACTACCGAAATATTGGTCTCATAAATCAAATCGCCGATAAGCAGAATCACCATATTCAAAAGAACTCCTGCCACCATGGCAATTGTCCAAGAATAGTCAATAGACATTCTTCGAACAATATACACCACAATCACGGTAATCACAAATGCAACAACCGTTACCACCATAGCTTTATTGTTCAACAGCGCATCCAATACCAGACGAAGTTTTCCCATTGCATCCGCACTGCCCATGGTATTGATGGTGGGTGCATTGACAATGACTGCCTGAAGCAAATAGTACACAATCACACCACAGCCTACGGAAGCAGCGGACAGAGGCGTTCCCAACAACCCCATTGCCACAGGCATAATATAGGGAATCTTCATAAAACACAACAGCGGTGTAAGAACCACCACAAGAGTATCCTTTGTGCCAAATCTGAAAAACAACAAAAACATCAGAAGATATACTGCCAATCCGACAATTGCTACCTCTAACGACAAGGCATACATATGCAGCAGGCTGAACAATGCCGCAAATACAGTAATCACTCCAACAGGGAGAAACGAACACATCAATGATGCAACCAAAACAATTGCCACACTATCGATTCTGGTCATATACCCCATCTGATTGTTTATCACAAGCAATACAATAAAAGCCAGCAAAAACTTAACTACAGGCAAAATAAACACTTCGTTCCTGCTGTAAATTAACTTTAGTTTATCTCTCAATTCCAATAATGCAGTCATTATTTCCTCCGGTTATCCTTCTTCATACAGGGAATTTAATTTCTTTAAATTCTGATAATACAGCTTCAGACTCTTGCGTGCCTTAGAATACCGATGCGCATAAATCACATAAGCCAAAGCACCGTAAACCACCACAGAAATCCCATAGTATGTCAAAAGTGTCTTTGCAAAACTCACAAGATCCATTTTATATATATCCTGCATGAAAACCTCAAAATCATAAAGTACAAACAATGCAAAAATCAATCCAAATGCCACTGTTACGCAAAAAATAGATTTCAGCACCTGAACAGCAATGTAATCACCCCGAAAGTATTTGCTGATTTTCATATTTTCTTTGCCCTCATGCTCCTCATAGGAAGCCATCTTGGTCATCAAAACAACTCTTTCTTCGTTTAGCATAAATGTCCTCCATGCAATTTATAAAAATCGCATTCTCGCACTATCCTTATCTTTCTTCTTAATCATTGGAGCCTCCGGCTCATTACCCTTCATTACACTTTGCATACTATTGACTAATGCACCCTTACACTTATCGCAAAATCTACCGCATCTGATAGGCGCACCACAACTCTCACAGCTCAACACAATAGCAGAATTTTCCGTAAGCTCCAGACGCTCCTCGCGCAACCACTGACGAATCTGAGCCACCTCTACATCGCACGCCTCTGATACTTCGCGCATGCCCACTCCGCGGTTTTCCTGTATATATGCCTTTACCTCCTGGAATTTCTCCTCCAATTTCTCCCTGCATCCGGGACAAATATTCGGTCCACTCAGGTAGTTATATATTCTCCTACAATACTTACATGTTCTTACATCCATGGTTATCCCTCCTTGTACTTATACGCCAACGCCACAGGCTAACGCCACAAAGTAAACCCTTTCCACACCGCTTTCAAGCAGCGTCCTTGCCGCTTCATCTATAGTACTTCCGGTAGTATAGATATCATCCACCAGTATAACTGTTTTTAATTTTACATCATTTCGGCTGATAATAAAAGCCTTTTTCAAATTATTTTGCCTTTCTTTCGGATTTAAACGCTTTAAAGGGGTGGTATTCTTAACACGAAGCAGATATTTTTCCCACACAGGCACCCCCATCCGTTCTCCCAATGCCCTTGCCAACAGGGCTGCCTGATTGTATCCCCGACCTCTCTGACGCATTTTATGAAGCGGAATGGGAATCAGGACATCCGGCTTAATCTCTTTAATAAAGCTCCCCAGATAAAAGGCCAGCTCCTCGCCAAAAAAATCTGCATATTCCTGTCTGCCGCCATATTTAAACCTGTAGATGGTGGCCGCTACACTATCATACTCATAAAGTGCCCTGCCTCTGACAAATACATGTTCTTTCCTGCGACAGTCTCTGCAGTATTCCACATCCTCCGAAATGCTTTTTCCACATTTCATACAATAGGGCGCAGCCAACATTTTCTTTTTGCCCATGCACTCAGGACAAATCAAGGCTCCAAAAGGCCGCACCGGCTCGTCACACATGGGACAACGCAGCGGAAACAAAAGCTGCTTAATTAATTTGATTACCTTCATTCCACGACCTCACAAATACGATCTGCAAGCCCGGTAAAACGACTGTTTTCACTTACATTGTCAATCATCCCCCGCACAGTATTACTGCTCCCCAAAATGGTTACACAATTTTTGGCACGAGTGATGGCTGTATACAAAAGATTTCTGTTAAAGAGCATCCTGGGGCCGGCCAGCAGCGGCAAAATCACCGCAGGATATTCGCTTCCCTGTGACTTGTGAATGGTTACCGCATAGGCCAGTTCCAATTCCTCAAGCAGTGAAAAAGGATAGGTTACCCTTCGCTGCTCATCATACTCCACCACAAGCTCCGCAGCAGACTCGCGAATTTCCAGAATTTTACCCGTGTCTCCGTTAAAAATTCCCACACCACTGTCCACAGGAATCCCATACCGACTCACAATCTCCCATTCAAGCTGATAGTTGTTGCGAATCTGCATAACCTTATCACCTTCACGATAGATGGTGTCTCCCATCACATGCTCACACTTGCCATTCCCGGGAGGATTCAGATACCTCTGCAAAATCGCGTTCAACGTTTCGCACCCCAGACTTCCCTTACGCATCGGTGTCAACACCTGAATATCCATAGGCGTTGCCTGCACATAGCCGGGCAATTTATCCTGAATCAATTGTATCATATGCTTGTATATGACATTGACGTCATTTCTCTCTAACAAAAAGAAATCCTTTGATTTGTTATCAAGGGCAATTTGCTCTCCATTATTGATTCTATGAGCATTGACAACAATGTCACTTTCTCCTGCCTGACGAAAAATTTTCTGCAAAACCACAGCAGGAAACTTTTTACTGTCCATAATATCCCGAAGCACCTGTCCGGGGCCCACACTGGGCAGCTGATTTACATCTCCCACCAAAATCAACCTTGTGCCGGGAATAATAGCCTTCAAAAGAGCCTGAAAAAGCTGAATATCCACCATGGACATCTCATCAATAATAACCACATCCGCTTCAAGCGGCGCAAGTTCATTACGTTCAAAGCGCACCTTTTTATTGTCCTCATCCGAAAGCGCACTGTTAAGCTCCAACAAACGATGAATCGTCTTGGCCTCAAAACCTGTCGCCTCCGTCATACGCTTGGCCGCCCGCCCCGTAGGTGCCGCCAGTAAAATATCCAGACCCTCCGACTCAAAATAGCGAAGCATCATATTAATCGTGGTCGTCTTACCGGTACCCGGGCCGCCCGACAGAATAAATAAACCGTTTTGAATACTGGACATGACAGCCGTGAGCTGTAATTCGTCCAGTTCCATATGCAGTTCTTCCATCATTTTTTCCAGAGTTTTGCGTATAGCTGCCTCTTGCGAAGGAAGAGCCTCTGCCTCCCACATGGGTATATTTAATCGTTCAAGCAGTACCGCACAGTTCAGCTCTGCATAATAAAAATGAGAGGCAAAAACCTTGTCACCCTTTACTACCAGCTTTTTGTCCATGACAAGATTGTCAATTTGGGGACGAATATCCTCCACTTCCACCCCCAACAGAGTGTGGGCGCGCTCCAGCAAAAGTTCTATAGGAAGATAACAATGCCCTTCTCCCACGGACTGCTGCAGGGTATAGAAAACACCACTTCTGATACGATAATCTGAATTGGTGTGAATGCCAATTTTATTTGCAATCTCATCAGCGATTCTGAAACCGATTCCCGACACATCCTCCGCCAGACGATAGGGATTTTCACGCATAACACTGTAAATTTGAGCACCGTAGGTATTATATATTTTAACTGCCAATGTGTTAGAGATACCGAATTGCTGCAGATAGACCAAAGCTTCCCGCAAATCCTTTTTCTCTTCCATCTGCTCAGCAATCTCCTGAGCCTTACGCATACTGATACCCTTGATTTCCGCAAGACGCTCCGGCTCCTCCTCGATAATACGAAAGGTGTCATCACCAAATTTTTTGACAATGCGGGAAGCCAACGCTGCACCGATACCCTTGATGGCACCACTTCCCAGATAACGTTCCATACTGGCACTGTCCTTGGGAATTACCGTGCGATAGCTACTTATCTTCAACTGCCTGCCATAGACAGGATGTTCCACATATTCGCCCTCTGCCGCAATGTTCTCCCCCTGACTGAGCCCCTTACAGAAACCCACACAGGTAACTTCCTCCCCATCCGCAACGAGGACCATAACCGTATAACCATTTTCACTGTTTTGGAAAATGATGTGATCTACATATCCATTTACTGTTTCCATATTATTTTGTCCTTTTTGTGTAATGTTCCGAATCGGAAAGGGATAAGATGTGTATAAATCATTGGAAAATACATATAGAAAAGCTGCGGACAACTTAGGATAAGCTGTCCGCATCTACGCCGTAATTGCGCTTCATCTGTTCATAAAGCATCTGTGCCAGTCCAAGGCTGTTCTGCTCTGTGGACTGCGCTGCAACATCCTGTATCATCTCATCCTTGAAATAATCCAACATTGACGAGCTGTAAGAACTACTGTCCTCACTCTTGATTATAGTCTTCTCCATACCTTTAAAGACCTGTTCCAAAAAATATGCCTCAAATTGTTTGCAGGCATCCATTAATTCATCATCGGTAGCTGTGGAATAGTCAGATTTAAGCTGTCCTTCCAGTTTGGATGCTGATGTATTGGATGCAGAGGCATATAAATCATTATATGTAGAAGTAAGATTGCTAATATCCATGTACTGTCCTTTCCGGGGTTCCACTTGCGAAGACCCGCATTGCATGCGGGCACATTCGCTTCGGGCTGCGCCCTGCGCTCATGTGTTCCGTTCGCCAAGCGCCTAGCTGCTCATGCAAGCATGGCAGCTAGGTGTTTGGCTCACTATCTTCGCAAGTTGTTGGCCTGTTGAAGCATCTCGTCGGATGCTGTGATTGCTTTGGAGTTCATTTCGTAGGCACGTTGTGCTACAATCATATTTACCATTTCATCTACTACCTGAACATTGGAGCCTTCCAGATAGCCCTGAACCACCTTGGTCTTGGCAACGTCATCATTTTCTGCTTCATTGATAGGGTCGCCGCTTGCGGCTGTCTGTTCATATAAGCTGTCGCTGAGTTTCTTCAAACCATTGGGATTGTTAAACTGGAAAATACCAATCTGAATACCCATAGGCTGAGGATTGTTGGTCTCATCGGGATAACAGAGGTTTCCATCCGCAGTTACGGTAATCTGGCTGAGAACGTAGTCCTCACTAAGAATAATGGGTTCTCCTTCCGTATCAAGCACGGGAAGACCATCCGTAGTTGCCAACATATATCCGTCCGTAGCCAAAGCAAACTGGAAATTACCATTTCTGGTGTAATATGTATTGCCGTCAGCACCCTGAACAGCAAAGAAACCATTACCATCTAACGCAAAAGCCGTATCACTTTCAGATGCCAAGAAACTACCATTTCTGAAAATAGAGGTAATAGATGCATTACGCACACCCAAACCTACCTGCGCACTGCTGGGCTTGGTTTCTCCATTTGCAGAGGTGGTTTTTGTCTGAATATTCTGATACAAAAGACTTTTAAACTCATTCACCTGAGTCTTGTAACCATTGGTGTTAACATTTGCCAGATTGTTGGCGATTGTGTCTACATTTGTCTGCTGAGCAATCATTCCTGATGCCGCTGTCCATAAACTTCTTACCATAACTTACTCCTTTCAGCCACTATGACCGTCCATCAAATGGACTACTGAATTCTGCCCAACTGATTTACTGCAATGTCCAAAGAACCGTCATAGGTCTGTATTATCTTCTGATTAGATTCATAAGCTCTCGTAATAGAAATCAAGTTTACCATCTCGGATACAACCTGTACATTGGCCATCTCCAGATAACCTGCTCTGACAGAAGCAGTACCCTCCGTCAGCTTTGCACCCTCTATGGGACGATAATAAGTCTCACCATATTTTTCAAGATAATCATAATCTTCAAAATCTGCTACTTGAATCTGAGCAATAGCCTTACCGTCCTGACTGATTCTGCCATCAACGGTGATATCTGTATCTTTCAGAGTGTCCAACTGAATGCGCTTGTTATTGGCATCCAAAACATAGTCACCCTCCTGAGTTACAAGATAACCATCTTTATTAAGCGTGAACTGGCCTGCACGAGTATACATGGTACTGGTCTCACCGGCTTTATTGGTAAATTCAACAGCAAAGAAACCATCGCCCTCCAACGCCATATCATAGGTATTGCCGGTCTCTCTGAAAGACCCCTGAGAATAATCCGTATAATTTTCTCCGATTTTAACACCGGGATTTCTCACACCTGTACGCTGTACATTGGCCAAACCTACAGATGCATCCTTAATCTTAACCGTAAGCACATCATCAAAGGACTGACTGGTAGCCCCTTCCTTCTTGTAACCTACAGTGGAGGCATTCGCCAAATTATTGGTCATAATATCCATTCTGTTCTGTTCATTCACCAAACCGGACCAGGCTGTGTATAATCCTCTTAACATAGACGTTCCTTCTCTCTTGTTTTATAATCAGCAAGGCTACTCTCTGTAACCCGCCAAAAACTCTACATACTGTCCGGTGCCGATTGCCACCGCAGTCATAGGGTCTTCTGCCGTCATGGTATTAATACCTGTCTTAGCAGAAATCAAATCCTCCAAACCTCTCAGCAAGCTTCCGCCGCCGGTAAGAACAATACCTCTGTCCGCAATATCTGCCGCAAGCTCAGGGGGAGTCTTTTCCAAAACGCTGTGAATTGTCTCCACAATCTGTGCCGTGGTCTCGCGAAGAGCTTCTTCAGTCTCCTCGGAGGAAACCTTTACCGTCTTAGGAAGACCGGTCACCAGATTACGTCCGCGCACATCCATATAGTCCACCTCCGGACGCTTGTACGCAGAACCAATCTTAATCTTAATATCCTCTGCGGTTCTCTCACCAATCAGAAGATTGTGTTTTTTACGCATATAACGAACCAGTGCCTCATCAAAATCATCACCTGCAATCTTGATGGACGCACTGACTACCGTACCGCCCAGGGAAATAACCGCAATATCGGAAGTACCACCGCCAATATCTACAATCATATTACCGCAGGGCTTGGAAATATCAATTCCTGCACCAATAGCTGCTGCAATAGGCTCCTCGATAATGGAAACCTCTCTTGCACCTGCCTGATAGGTTGCATCCTCTACAGCCTTCTTCTCTACCTCAGTAACGCCACTGGGTACACAAACCGCAATACGGGGCTTGCGGAAGGTTCTCTTGCCCAAAGCTTTCTGAATGAAGTATTTCATCATTTTCTCCGTAACGGTATAATCAGAAATAACACCCTGACGGAGAGGTCTTACTGCCACAATATTACCGGGAGTTCTTCCCAACATCAGTCGGGCATCCTCACCGATTGCCTTTATCTTATTGGTATCTCTATCAAAAGCTACAACAGAGGGCTCCTTCAAAACAACGCCTTTACCTCTGATGTAAACAAGTATGCTCGCTGTACCCAAGTCAATTCCAATATCTGTACACTGCATTTATTTGTACCCCTTTCTGGTATTAAATTGCACATTTTCACTCTGTCAAATATCTATTATAACCGAAATTTTACCAAATTGATAGGGGTTTATAAAATTTTAAATAAATTTGATAAAAAAAGATACAGAAAAGAAACTGAATCCCTTCAATTCCCTCTGCATCCGTGCAATATTATTCACCTGTGAAATGTATCGGCATTTCACAGGTGAAACTTTAGCCCTATTTTTTATTTTTTGCATTATTTTTTTGCAAATTATCCTTGTCCAACATCTTTTTGATATAAATACCTGTGTAGGACTGCTTGGCCTTTACAATATCCTCCGGGGTTCCCTTGGCAATCACGGTACCGCCTCTGTCGCCCCCCTCAGGTCCGATATCGATAATGTAATCCGCCGTTTTAATCACATCCAGATTGTGTTCAATTACCACCACTGTATTGCCTCCGTCTGCAAGTCTGTGAAGTATCTCCACAAGCTTATGAACGTCTGCAAAATGCAGTCCCGTGGTAGGCTCATCCAAAATATAGATGGTCTTTCCTGTGCTGCGTCTGGATAACTCCGTAGCAAGCTTAATACGCTGTGCTTCACCGCCAGAAAGGGTAGTGGAGGGCTGACCAAGCTTTACATATGACAAGCCCACATCATACAGGGTTTCTATTTTGCGGCGAATGGAAGGAAGATTCTCAAAGAAGGGCATAGCCTCCTCCACCGTCATATCAAGCACGTCAAAGATACTCTTACCCTTGTATTTCACCTCCAAGGTCTCTCTATTATAGCGTTTGCCGCCACAGACCTCACAAGGCACATATACATCCGGCAAAAAGTGCATCTCTATCTTGATAATACCGTCACCGCTACAGGCTTCACATCTGCCGCCCTTAACATTAAAACTAAAACGCCCCTTGCCATAACCTCTTGCCTTAGCGTCAGCCGTGGATGCAAACAAATCACGAATCTGGTCAAACACTCCTGTATAGGTCGCAGGATTGGAACGAGGCGTACGTCCAATGGGAGACTGGTCAATATCAATAACCTTGTCCAACTGTTCCAGTCCCTCAATCCCCTTGTGTTTACCCGGAATACAGCGGGCACGGTTCAAATCCCTTGCCAGATGCTTATACAAAATTTCATTTACAAGAGAACTCTTACCCGAACCTGACACACCTGTCACACAAGTAAGCACTCCCAAAGGAAATTCTACGTTAATGTTCTTAAGATTATTCTCCTGAGCCCCCAATACCTTAAGCCAAGCTGTAGGCTTTCTGCGCGAAGAAGGAACCGGAATCCGAAATTCACCGCTCAAATATTTACCGGTAACAGACTCCTCCACCTGCATAATCTCTTCCGCGGTACCGCAAGCCACTACCTCGCCTCCATGGGAACCCGCTCCCGGACCGATATCTACCACATAATCCGCAGCCAACATGGTATCCTCATCATGCTCCACCACAAGCAAAGTATTACCCAAATCTCTCAGACTCTTCAAAGTATTCAAGAGCTTATCATTATCTCTCTGATGCAGACCGATACTGGGCTCATCCAAGTCGGATCGTAGCCATGTCGTTCTGTGAGCCAAGGAGTTGAAAAATGATGTTGTCTTCCTAAGACCGCTTGGCCTCCGACTTTCCACCACAAGCAAAGTATTACCCAAATCTCTCAGACTCTTCAAAGTATTCAAGAGCTTATCATTATCTCTCTGATGCAGACCGATACTGGGCTCATCC
>JAZQMG010000024.1:0-14605 GCA_045543175.1 Acetatifactor sp.
ATCAGCATTAGATGAGGAAACGGAAAAGATAATAAGTAAAACAATTTATGAAGACCCGGAAAAGACAGTGATTGTCATAGCCCATAGACTTTCAACAATACAAGGTGCGGATAGAATTTATTGTATGAAAGATGGCAGGATCGTAGAGAAAGGTACACATAAAGAGCTTATTGCTATGGATGGTGTGTATGCCGCATTATATGGCAGGGAGGTGCAGAATTCATGAGTACATTAAACAGCTTAATAAAAAGTTTAAAACTGTTAGGAAGAAGACTTCCGCTGTATATAACTGCAATATTTATGATGACTGCCATGAGTGCACTATTTGAAGTTGCAGGCTCGCTATTTATAGAAATAGTTGTGGATGCGGCCGAAAAAGGTGCTGTGGATACATATGCACGGGACATGATTGGTGTCATTATTCTGGGAATCGTGGCGACTGTTTTGGCGGCAATTTTTATGTGTATATACAATAATGAAGCCAAAAGGATGACAGTCAAGTTGAAGGTAATGGTGTTTGAAAAAGCAATGAAGTTTCCATATTCCTACTACGAGGAACATCACAGTGGCGAAATTATGTCTAAGATGATATATGATTCTGATAAGGTTTCAAACATTTTTTCAGCCAGATTGAGAAGAGTGTTGGCACCTATTATTTCTGTAGTTGTATTTGCGGTAGCCATGATTTTGATTAATCCAATTATGACATTGGTGCTTATAGTATTCAACGTGGTACTGTTACTTATAAATACATTGATATCCAATCCGGTAAAAAAGGTGGGTAAAAAACTGTCCCTGAAAAATACAGAAATGACCATGGCTATATCCAATATTATTTCAGGTGCCGGTGTAACCAAAATATATGATGTGTGTCATATCGGTTCCTTAAAGTATGAAAAATTAAATAAGGAATATGCAACAATACAAAAAGGAAAAATGAGCTTGTCGGCTTTGTTGGAGATGCTTAACACGGGGTTTGACCTGTTGTGTTCAGTAATGTTTATTGTTATAGGTATTATTATGATGCAGCAGAATTTGGCTACGATGGGTGAAGTGGCTGCCATATATTCCTTGTACACAATTCTAAGCTTTCGCTTTTTACAGTTGGGTAAAAACATGCCGGAGTTGGTAAATTGTATATCATATGCGGAGCGGGTTTTTGAGTTTTTGAACCTGCCGGAAGAAAAAGCATGTGAAATATCTGTGGCAGAGACAAAGGCTGATTTACAGGAAGTTAATGCCATAGAATTTAAGGATATTGTATTTGGATATAGTGACAAGGAAAATATATTTAATGGAAAGTCCTATTCATTTGAGAGTAACAAGATAACAGCCATAGTGGGACAGTCAGGATGCGGAAAAAGTACGCTGGCAAAATTGCTGCTGGGTTTTTACCAATTGCAGGACGGTGATATATATGTATTTGGACAATCTCTCAAAAATACAAATATAGCAAAGATACGAGACTTGATTGCTTATGTGCCGCAACAGCCATATTTGTATAATATGAGTATCAGGGATAATATAAGACTTGCCAATGAATCCGCAACAGACCAAGAGATTTATGAAGCTGCTAAGCTGGCGAATGCACATGAGTTTATTGAACGCTTAGAAAAGGGATATGATACGGTAATGCACAATAGAGGCAGTAACCTGTCGGGAGGTCAGCGACAGCGAATAGCCATTGCCAGAGCAATCTTGAAAAATGCCCCGATAATACTTATGGACGAGGCTACATCTGCCCTCGATAATGAATCCGAGCAGATGATAGCGGATGCAATTAGCCGGCTTAGAAACAAAAAAACCGTAATTATGATTGCACATAGAACCGCGACAATACAATTGGCCGATAATGTGGTAAAATGTTGAGTATTCGGACTTTTCAAGCTATCCAAGCGTTAACAAAGAGATAAATTTCGTATTGGCAATGAGCCATGCGCTTGTAAATGTGAAAAGGTTCGGCAAGAGTTTACTCTTGACCGGACCTTTTTGCATTTGCAAGCATAGGGCGAAGCCCGCGACCGAGATGAAACGAAGTGAAATCGAGGTACATGGTGACTGCTGCGGATTTGTAAAGTAGATATGGGTATATTCCTAGTGCAATGGTTTGTAGTTAACATGGATAAAATTAAAATATATTTGACAACGTAATTTATTCCTGATATTATAATACAAATCTTAAGTTTATCTTTGTATAGACTTCTATTGTTTATCATTTCATCATGAGTGTATCTGTTAAATTCCAGAGATAGTATGCAGCTTGATAAATTAATAAAGGACTTTACATCTTTACAAAATCCACCTATAATTAAGGCACATACCTAAGAAAGGTGGTGAAGGGATGGTTGACAACATGGGCGAAACCAATAAACAATATGATGGTCAGTTAGTTGATGAGTATCATCGACTTGTAAGAGTCAGACGACAAGCGGTAAAAGAAGGGGCAACCCAAACTGTTGCACTGATTGATGAGGAAATCTCTGTTTTAAAATCTAAAATTCAGCCGTTAGAACTTCCGAACATTCCACTAGAGTAGCAAAAATTACGATACAAATAACCAAGGTGTAAAGTCTTTTATTAATATATTAAGACTTTACACCTTTTTACCTTACGCCAATTATGCTATAATCTCCTTATATACAACCTACGGAGGGATACCAATTGATAAATTTTAAATGTACCAGTTGTGGCGGTGAGATGGCGGTCAGTCGTATCGGTGATTTGAAATGCCCTTACTGCGGTTCCAATAAATTTTTTAACGACAGAGAACTTCAGGAGTACAAGGCCTTCCGCCTGCGGATGCTAGAGTATTTAAGTGCTGCCGCAGATGAGGAGAAGGCGGCTGAATATTTGGAACGGCTGTGGAGCGACGTTGAGACGGAAGTTTTTGTGGACAGGGACGGAGTGGACATTACCATTCAATACCTATATAAGAGTGTGGAAAACGGAATCCGAATGTATGCTGCACGTAGGAATGTGATTTATATTTATCCGAAGGAGAGAAAGTGGCAGGCGGAGGATTCTATTAAGTTTTTTTCCAAGGTGACGTTTCCCAAGGCGGATGTGAAGAATCTGGAAAGATGTTTTCCGGTACTTGCAGGGCGATTTACACTGGAAGATGGAAGTATTATGATTGTGTATTCCAAGGATGAAAATATGTATCCTGTGTCGATGTTTGGAAGTCTTCCTGCCAAGCATGTAGAA
The DNA here is from genome assembly GCA_045543175.1 of Acetatifactor sp. GTDB lineage: Bacteria > Bacillota > Clostridia > Lachnospirales > Lachnospiraceae > Acetatifactor. The sequence goes on from JAZQMG010000024.1 coordinate 3,205, forward strand.
TGGATTATTTCCAGACTGGAAAATATTGCCTGTGTTCTTGCTTTTAATGATATGGCTCATGGGGGGATTACCACAGAGTCTGTTTTCATTAATCCTAAGACCCATGAGGCGGCACTGTATGGCAATTGGAACAAGACCAAGGAACATCTTCAGGGGTCGAAGCAGGATTTGCGGGATATCAGAACTACGGCAACTGCGTTACTTGGCAAGGATTATGGGGATGCACCGCAGCCGCTTATCAATTTTTTGACAAGTGCTCCCGCAGGAAATGCTTATGATGATTTTGCCGGATGGGATGAAGTGATTGAGAAGGAATTGGGCGGACGGCATTTTACGGAATTTACAATGTAGGATTTACAAACGGAGGAAAATCAAATGGGAAGAGGTAGTTACACAAGTGCGGATTGGACGAAGTTAAAGAACAGCTCCAAGATTACGGCAACTTCAACAGCGGCGCAGATTTTTACATCCAGACAGATGGAGGAGCGATTTGATCCGAAATTTATCAATGTGAGAGAGGCGAGGGATTCGGAAGATCATCCCAACTCTACGCCTATTATGATTGGTTTGGATGTGACAGGTTCCATGGGGTATCTGTCCGCTGAAATAGCGAAAAACGGTCTGAATGAGACCATGATGAAGATTTATTCAACCAATCCTATTGAGGACCCGCAGATGTTGTTTGCGGCCATCGGTGATGTCAGGGATGCTGCGCCTTTGCAGGTAACGCAGTTTGAGTCAGATATCCGTATTGCGGAGCAGCTTTTGAGTCTATGGCTTGAGGGGCAGGGGGCAGATGGGCCGGAGGATTATCAGCTTCTGTGGTATTTTGCAGCCAAGCATGTATATACGGACGCATTTGAAAAGCATAGGAAGAAGGGATTTTTGTTTACCATCGGTGATGCGGACTGTCATCCTGATTTGACAGGTGTAAATATTAAGCACATCTTTGATGACAATTCGGGAGATATTACTTCTGCAAAATTGGCAGATATGGCAGGTGAGAAATTTGAGGTATTCCATATTCACATTCAGTCTCACACGGAGAGTGTGCCTTCTAACTTCCGCCAGATTTTGCCCGGCAGAGTTTTGTGCATTCCTCAGACGGCAGTAAATACCCTACCTGAGATTATTATCAGCGTGATGCAGCTTGTGAATGGTATGGAGGAAGCAAAGGTCATTGGACAGTGGTCGGAGATGGCTCGTCCCATTGTGAAAAATGCGATAAAGGATCTTGTGATTAAGACCAAAAAGAAGGGGATATTCTTTTGAGTAAGCCATATTTTTGTGCGGTAATCGGAAAAGGATTTGGCGATGAGGGGAAGGGAATGGCAGTAGATTTCCTTGCCTCTCATCACAATAAGGTGTTGGTGGTTCGCCACAACGGCGGAGCCCAGTCAGGGCATACGGTGGAGCTGCCGGGTAAACGGTTTGTGTTTCGTGAGTTGTCCTCTGGTTCCTTTCGGCATGCAGATACCTTGTGGGCAGATACCTTTTTCCCGGATTTGTACAAACTGGGAGAAGAGGTGGCTGATTTTCGTGATGTGACAGGATTTATTCCTCAAATTTATGCAGAGCTGAATACAGCGGTTACCATTATTGATGACGTACTCTTAAATATGGCGGCAGAGAACGCGAGAGGTGCGGACAGGCACGGAAGCTGCGGCATGGGAATTTATGAGGCACAGTGCAGGGGCGAAGCAGGATATGGGGTGACGGTGGGAGAGCTTGTGAGTTGGAACGGGGAGCAGTTGGTTCGTCGTCTTAAGGAAATCCGGAAAAATTATCTGCCGGTACGCTTGGCAGAATTGGAATTGTGTGAGGAGGAACTTGGGGAGTTTGGTGAACTGCTGAAAAATGATGGGATACTTGAAACGGTTGCAGCAGAAATGTTGGAAAATTTGAGAATCGTGCATCCGGTGACGGATATGGAAGCCCTTGTCAGGGATTATGAATGTGTGATTTTTGAAAACGGTCAGGGCTTGCTGTTGGATTCGGAGAATGAGGAGTATTATCCCCATGTGACGGCTTCCAGAACCGGTCTTATCAATCCCTGCAAATTTCTGCAACGTATAAATCAGTGTCTGGATGAAGTGATTTATGTTACCCGCAGCTATGTTACAAGACATGGAGCAGGTCCGCTTCCTTATGAATGTGAGCGCGAAGCGTTGGGGATAAGGGAGAAGGATCGAACCAATGTGGAGAATGCGTGGCAGGGAAGACTTCGTTATGCAAGACATGGTTTTCCTGAGGAATTTGTCCAATATGTTGAGGAAGATTTAAATAATTTGAAGGATTGTTACAGGCCAATTTGTTCACTTATGCTTACGCATTTAAATGAGACAGGAAATTGTGTGTGTTGTACGGATGAGGATTATACGGTGAATGATTTTTGTGCGCGGCCTGACATTCGCAGCATATTCAATAAATTTTATCTATCCATGTCACGTTATTCTGTGGATATATCTGTAAAATAGTGATGCAGAAGATTGTTTTTTGGGGGTTTATTGACGTGTTAGAGGTATTTTTGTATAATAGATAGGTAAAAATTTGACGATAGTATTATTGTGAGACGAAGGAAGCGGCTGTAGGTGCGTTTAGACAAATAAGGATGTGAAGGTGAAGATGAAGCATATTCTGGTGGTTGATGACAATAAAATAAATCTTGCTATTGCCAAGAAGGAGTTGACGGAGAAGTATCACGTTACGCTTGTTACTTCAGGCTTTCAGGCATTGCAATTCTTGGAGAAAAAGAAGCCGGATTTGATTTTATTGGATATTATTATGCCGGAAATGGATGGTAAGGATACTATGAAGAAGATTCGTGCCAATGACGAGTGGACGCGGATTCCCATTATTTTTCTTACGGCAGATTCCACACCGGAGACAGAGGCGGAATGTCTGGAACTGGGGGCGGATGATTTTATTGCGAAGCCCTTTGTACCCATGGTTATGCACAGACGTATCAGCCGTATTATTGAGTTGAACGAGCTAAGATATGATTTGGAAACGCAGTTAGAGTTAAAGACTCGTCAGGTGGAGAAGGTTACACTGAATTCGATTATGGCGATTGCCAATACAATCGATGCCAAGGACAAGTACACCTGTGGACATTCGGCAAGGGTGGCAAGGTGCGCTGAGGAGATTGCACGCAGACTGAACTGGAGTGAAGAGGAACTGCAAAATCTTCATTATGTTGCTTTGCTGCATGATATTGGTAAAATTGGTGTACCTGATTCGATTTTGAACAAACCAACCCGGTTAAGTGACAGCGAATTTGCTATTATCAAAAAGCATCCCCTTACCGGCAGTGAGATTTTGAAGGATATTAAGATGCTGGAGCATGTGGAAGAGGGAGCATTGTATCACCATGAGAGATGGGATGGCTCCGGTTATCCCTTTGGTTTAAGAGGGGAGGATATTCCTCTTATGGCTCGTATTGTGGGTGTGGCAGATGCCTACGATGCCATGACTTCCAATCGAGTGTATCGTCCCAAACTGTCCAATGAGGCAGTTTTGGCGGAGTTTGAAAGATGTAGTGGAACACAATTTGATCCTGAAATCTGCAAGGTTTTCATTGAGATGCTGAAGGAAGGCTTTACTGTACCCTATATGGAAGAGGTAGAAAATGATGACATTGTGGGTGAAAGCGGAAAGCTTTTAAACAAGGTATTGAACGAATACACCACTGATATTAAAAATAACGCAATGACGGACGCGCTTACCGGTTTGTACAACAGAAGCTACACGGAAAATAAAGTGAGCGAAATGGTGGGTAACGGACAGGCGGGAAGTCTGTTTATGATTGATATGGATAATTTTAAGCATATCAATGACAATTACGGTCACATTGCCGGGGATATTACCTTAAAAACCTTTGCGGATACTCTTCGGGCCAATTCCGGGGAGAAAGATATTCTTTGCAGAATCGGTGGCGATGAGTTCGTGGTGTTTTATCCTGATTTTATCCGGCGTGAAGAGGTTGCTGAGAGAGCACGGATGATTTTGGATTGTCTGGCTGGCAAGTTGGAGGAGCTTGGTTATGGGAACGTTACCTCTGTGTCCATTGGTATTGCTGTCTGTCCTGCGGATGGAGAGAATTTCACTACCTTATACAATAATGCAGACAAGGCGCTTTATCATGTGAAAAGAAACGGTAAAAGCAGTTACCAGTTCTTTAGCGAAGGCAAATCCGGTTCGGAGGAGAAAACAGTTACAGACCTTGACCATGTGCGTACCATGATAGAAGCAGGAATGCGGGAAGAAGCGGGTGCGCTTAAGGTGGAATACAAGGAGTTTCGCCAGATTTATAATTATATTTCCAGATATATTACCCGAAATAATCAAGCTGTGCAGACAGTATTGTTTACTTGTTCCGGTAAAAATGGACAATATCCGGAAACGACGGTGCTGGAAGATGTGATGAACAAATTGGAGAATTCCATTGTATTGTCTCTTCGTGCAGTAGACGTAAGTGCGCGGTACAGTAGCAGTCAGTACATTGTGATACTTATGGATGCGGATATCGAGAACGGCAAGATGGTTGCACAGCGTATTACGGAGCAGTTTTACAGAGAGTATTCCGGTCAGGAGATTACACTGTCCTATAATATTCAGACCATGCAGCCCCAATAAAACAAGAAATAGTTAGAAACGTTAGAATAAGTAAGAATAAAAAGGCAGGAATTTGACACACAAAAAAAGCGGTTTGTCAGATTTCTGCTTTTTACTAATAAATTCTATTTGACAGGTTCTGGAGTTGTTGATATTATAATACCAATCTTAAGTTCGACTTATAGGAGAACTTCTAAATTTCAATTACTATCTTATAGATCTTAAATTTTCCAAAGTTAAGTGAAAACAGGTACCTTGTCAATTGAATAAAAGGCTTTACATCTTCCAAAAACCACCTATAATAAAAGTATCAGTATATATAAAAGGTGGTGAAAATATGTATAGCGAGGTGGAAGAAATGGGTATGACGGATAAACAATATGATGGTATGTTAAAAGAGCAGATTGCAGGTTTGGATAGAATTGCAAAAGTTACAAGTGACTTAGAAACACTTAAAGCGGTGTATGAGGAGCGTAAGCTTGCAATATTGAAGCTGGGTTATGATATAGAGGAAAATGGTTTATACGACAGAATCAAATAAGATTGAGTAATAATTGAACAGCAAGCGACAAGGTGTAAAGTCTTTTATTGAATTGGAAAGTCTTTGTGTGAATAAGCGTCATCAAGAATATTTTGATGGAAATAAATGAACACTATCCGTGAAGGATGGTGTTTATTATGTTTAAAAGAAAACAAAATATTTTGCCTTGGCTCGTTCTTGCGGGCATTATTTTAATCCGGGGATTTGCCAGTGGTATTAATGGCGTATCGGGATTATTCCTGACTCCGGTAGCGGAGGAACTACAGGTGGGTATCGGTACACTGTCTTTGTATTTCAGTGTGATGTCTGCAGTGCAGGTGGTATGGTTTAGCTATGCGGGCAAATTTTTGAATAAATATAATGTGCGTTTGGGAGCGGCTTTGGCAGCGGTATTTCAGACGCTTGCCTTTGCAGCCTTTGGCCTGATGAATCATGTGGCAGGGTGGTATGTGTTGGCAATTCCCCAGGCAATGGGTTCGGCCATTTTGGTAAATCTGATTGGCCCGATTTTGATTAATCGATGGTTTCCGAATAATACGGGAATTATTCTGGGAGTACAGTCGGCTTGTGTGGGACTGTTTAGCGCAGTGCTTCAGCCTGTTACGTCAAACATCATTGCACGGAGTGGCTGGCGTGCGGCGTATTCGGTAATCGGTCTGGTGGCATTTGTGGTAATCATAGCAGCAGTTTTTATTTTTCTCAGGGACAGACCGGAACAAAGCGCGGATGTACCTAAGGAAAAATATGACAAGGCGGATGTAGAGGCGCCCCCCACACGCTCGGCATCTTTTTTTGCACTGCTTTTATTTATGTTATCGCTTACTGGTGTGGCGGTGTTTGTGCAGCATATTCCTACCTATGGCAATCTGTTGGGGTATTCCGTGACACAGGTGGGAACGGCATTGTCTCTGGCATCGATAGGAACCGCGGTAGGTGCCTTAATGATAGGTTTTCTTGCAGACAAAATCGGTGCAGTGCGAACCTGTTATGTGGTGATTGGTTTGTGGATTCTGGCGGTGGTAGGTTTTATATTTGGAGGGAGACATGCACTGATTTTTGCTATGGCAGCATTTTTTAACGGTGTGGCAATTCCCAGTGTGACAATTATTTCGCCGGTTCTGACATTGGCCTTCTATGGCAGAGAACACTATGAAAAAATATATGCCAAGGTGTCCATGGGGGCACCACTGTCTTCTATTTTTCTGGTTCCGATATATGGCTTTATTTATGATGCGACACAGAGTTATGGTTTGGTTTTGGTAATGTTGCTGGGACTGTTGGTGTTGGCAGGAGGAAGTATTGCTTATGGTTGGAGATGCAGAAAAAGAGATAGCGATTCCGTGAAGTAGTTGCTGTTGAATTGGGAAGCAAATGCTTTTTGTGTACACAGCTTTTATATATGTGGTATAATGATTCTGCTAGAGCAGAATCCAATCCGGCTTGCAGCCACGTTGTGGCTGCAAGCGGTAAGCAGAAGATGGACAGGAGAAATTACGTGGAATATCAAAACAATTTGAATAATCAAGACAATCAAGATAGTTCCAATTCCCCTAACGAAGGGGCGGTACATAAGCGTCGGGTGCGCTATAAAGGAACCCATCCCAAAGCCTTCCATGAGAAGTACAAGGAGGCCAATCCCGAGAAGTATGCAGACACCATCGAGAAGGTTATCCGCAAGGGCAGCACTCCTGCGGGAATGCACATTTCCATCATGGTGGATGAGATTCTTGAGGTGCTTCGGATTCAGCCCGGTGAGCAGGGGTTGGACGCCACGTTGGGATACGGAGGGCATACCAAGGCTATGCTCAAATGTCTGGAGGGGCAGGGGCATATGTATGCTCTGGATGTAGACCCCATTGAGAGTGTAAAGACCGAAGAGCGGTTAAAGGCTCAGGGCTTCGGTCCGGAGATTCTCACCATTCGCCGTACGAATTTTGCCAATATTGATGAGGTGGCAAGAGAGGCAGGGACCTTTGATTTTGTGTTGGCGGATTTGGGAGTTTCTTCCATGCAGATTGACAATCCTGAAAGGGGGTTTTCCTATAAGGTGGAGGGACCTTTGGATTTGCGACTAAATCCTTCTCAGGGAGAATCTGCGGCGGAGCGGCTTAAGAAGCTGACGAGAGAAGAATTTGAGTACATGATGCAGGAAAATTCTGACGAGCCTTATGCCGGAGAGATTGCCCGGACGGTGTTTGAACAGATGCGGAAGGGGAAGTATATAGAGACTACCACGGATTTAAAGAATGCAATCGAGAAGGCCTTGGAGGCTGTTCCGTCAAAGGAACGGGCAGAAGCAGTGAAGAAGTCCTGTGCGAGAGTATTTCAGGCACTTAGAATTGATGTAAACAGTGAGTTTGAGGTGTTGTATGACTTTTTGGAAAAACTGCCGGAGGTACTTTCACCGGGGGCGAGAGTGGCGATACTGACCTTCCATTCAGGGGAGGACAGGTTGGTTAAAAAATCTTTTAAGCAGTTGTTCAAGTCAGGTGTCTACAGTGAGGTTTCGGAGGATGTCATCAGACCCTCAGCAGCAGAGTGTGTAAGAAATCCCCGAGCCAAGTCAACCAAGCTTCGATGGGCTGTCAAAGCGTAGGGCAGTGAAAAGGCTAAATTTATGTACGAGAAATCAAAAATAAAGTCAAGAGAGGGAAAAAGAAATGGTTAAGCATGTAATTTTGTGGCAGTTAAAGGATGAGTTTTCAGCGGAGGAAAAGATAGAGATTAAAGCGGGAATCAAGGAGGGGCTGGAAGGCCTTGCAGGGAAAATTCCGGGACTTACGGATATTCGGGTACATACCGATGGTCTTGCGTCCTCCAATGCAGATGTGATGCTCGATTCCACTTTTGAAAGCGAGGAGGCATTGAAGGGATATGCGGTTCACCCTGAGCACGTGAAGGTGGCGGATGAAAAGGTGCGTCCTTTTACCAAGAGCAGAAGTTGTTTGGATTTTCTGGTATAAGGGCATATTTACGAGAGTTTAGGAACCGTAAAATGTTGATTTTGTCAGAATATTAGGAAAAATATATAGACTAAATAGTCGAAAAAAGGTATAATATTTACAATTAATGTCTGAAAATTGCAGGGGTACGATTGTTATGCAGGAACTATTACTGACAGATTTAATTGATGTGCAGGTGCTACAGAGAATCCAGAACGGATTTTCCAAATTTACCGGGATGGCATCCCTGACTACAGATGCCAATGGCAATCCTGTCACAGAGGGAAGCGGTTTTACTAATTTTTGTACAAAATTTGTGCGGACTACGGAAAGTGGATTTGCCCACTGTATGGAGTGTGACAAAAAGGGCGGTTTGCTCGCACTGGAACAGGGAAAAGCCGTGGTGTACAACTGCCATGCGGGGTTGGTGGATTATGCAGCACCGATTATGGTGGAAGGGCGATATCTGGGAAGCTTCGTGGGGGGACAGATTCGTACCGCACCTGTTGATGAGGAGGCTATGCGAGCAACTGCCAGGGAATTGGGGTTGGACGAGGATGCCTATCTGGAGGCTGCGGCAGCAACGAAGCAGGTCACTCATGAGCAGGTTGAGCAGGCTGCTGAATTTCTGGCAGAGATAGCGGCTGTACTTTCCGAGATGGCCTATAAGAGCTATCTGGCATTGCAGCAGAGTCAGAGACTGGAGCGGGCAGCGCGTTCCCACAACGATTTTATTGTGGACATGAATGTGAATATGAGGCAGCGTGTTCAGGACTGGATTGACTTGGCACATACATTACAGGATACAGAGGATTCTGATAAATTTACAGAGCTGTTGGAACACCTTTTGAAAAAGGGCAGGGAATTCATTACAACCATTGATGATACGGTAGAGTATTCGAGACTTACCAGTGGTGAGATTGAGCTACATGAGAAGAAATACAGTATTCGCAATCTGATAAAGGGTGTCCGTCACAGCTATAAGGAATCGGCTCTTGAAAAGGGTAACGAAATTATTGTGAAGTTCGACGATGAACTGCCTCAGGTGTTGTTGGGGGATGCCGGGCGTATCAGACAGATTGTATCACGTTTTGTAGGAAGTTGTATCCGCTCTACAGAGAATGGGCAAATTACCATACATGTTTATGGCAGGCAGAAATCCTATGCCCTACAAACAGTTATTGAGATTTCAGATACCGGAAAGGGTATGAATGAAAAGGAACTGGCGGTAATGAAGGATATTTTTGCCAACTGGTCCGCCTATGAGGGTGATGGTGTTGGCGGTGTCATGATACCGATGCTGCTTTCCAAAATGTCGGGAGTTGTGGAGGTGGACAGTGAACCGGGTAAGGGGACTGTTTATCGGATTACAATTCCGCAACTGGCAGTTTAAGGAATGCTTAAAATGCGTGGATTGGGGGTGCAGTAATGGACTTTGACTACAAAGAATATTCAGAGGCCATGGATGAATTTTTGCTTAAAATGGAGAGTATACATAGCCCTACGGATGCTAAGATTGGGGATGCAATGAGCCGGCTGTGCCGTCTGCTTCGTATTTCCCGGATGGAAGTATGGCTTTTTGAAGATGCCGAAAAGCAGGCAGAGCATTCCGGAGATAGTTTTTGTTATTATCAGATTGGTGAGGCTGATGAGAGCCGCAAGGTGGCTCACAGTGAGACTGCCAATATGGGGGCTGTTGCAACCTATCAGTCTTATCCCTTTGTGGGAGAGCCTGAGTGGACGGAATTGGAGCTTGAGAAAATCGTGCTTTTATCCAAGGTTCTTTTTGTATACAATGGAAGAGCCCGTGTGATAAAGCTTGTGGAGAAGCTTGTTTATAGAGATTCGTATTTGAATGTGTACAATTTAACTTATTTTTTTAAGGCCTGTGATAATTATATCCGGAGTGGAGAGATTGGCCAATACGGGGCAGGTTATTTTAACTTAAGACGTTTTGGCAATGTCAATCAGCAGTTGGGAAGAGACGATGCCACGGATATTATGCTTGCCTTTATAAACGGGTTGCAGGAGAAACTGGAAGTTGATGAGTGTGTCTGCCGGGTCGGCGGTGATAACTATGTGGTACTTTTTCACAAGGACAAGCTGCAACTGGTGCAGGAGTATCTCAAGGGTCAGGGAATGGTATATGATGAGAAGACCGATGCTAAGGTATTTCTCAGTGCAACTACCGGATTTTTTCTGATTTCGGAGGAGGTAAAGACATCCACTGAGATTATGGATAATATTACGATTGCCTTTCATCAGGCCAAGAATGTCAGCAATGAACCCTTTGTAATCTATACGAAGGAATTGGCGGAGAGCATTCGGGAGGGAAAGGCACTGGAGGAGTTGTTCCCCTCTGCTTTGGAAAGGGGAGAATTTGTTGCGTTTTATCAGCCCAAGGTTGCCATGAAGGATTATACTTTGGCGGGAGCGGAGGCGTTGTGCAGGTGGTTTTATAATGGAGAGATGGTGCTGCCCGGCAAGTTTATTCCGGTTCTGGAGCGCAGCAAGGCTGTCAATTCCTTGGATTTTTATATGTTGGAGCAGGTGTGCAAGGATATCAGGAGATGGTTGAATGAGGGGAGAAAGGTTGTGAAGGTCTCCGTGAATTTCTCCAGACGCCATTTGGGTGACATGAATCTGGTAGAGCATATTTTACAGATTGTAGACCGTCATAATGTACCGCATGAATATATTGAAATTGAACTGACGGAAACTACTACGGATGTGGATTTTCGGGATTTGCGCAAAATTGTAGTGGGATTACAGGATGCGGGTATACAGACGTCGGTGGATGATTTTGGTATGGGGTATTCATCCTTGAATCTGATTAAGGAATTGCCTTGGAATGTACTCAAGATAGACAGAAGTCTTTTAGAACCCATTGCTACGGGAGAGCGGAACGGAAGTATTATGCTTGGACATGTGATTTCCATGGCGCAGGAGATGGGGTTGGAATGTCTGGTGGAAGGTGTGGAAACCACGGATCAGATTAAATTCTTAAAACAGCATGGTTGTTATCTGGCACAGGGATTTTTCTTTGACAAGCCTTTGCCGAGAGTAGAATTTGAAAAGAGACTGGATGAGATTCAAGACGAAAAGTGATATGAGAAGAAGCCGTTTTTTGCAGCTATATAAGGTGCAAAAAGCGGCTTGTTTTACTTTATAGGAAATTTCTCAAATTGTCAGAAATGGTGTATAATAAGCATGAATCAAAAAATGACATGACAAAAGAGCGAAGATGGAGACTTCGCCATGACGTTGTTTGTGTTGTTTTGCTGGTTCATGGGTGGCTGCACTA
>JAZQMG010000025.1:0-2661 GCA_045543175.1 Acetatifactor sp.
AAATTGGAATTCGAGTTATCATTTATCAAGAATGAATTGCCATCTTTTTGATATTTCTGTAGGCATCATACTTCCTCCGCCTTCAACCACACCGTAAATCGTGTTCCAATCTCCGGACTGGATAGCACTTCTATTTTTCCGTCATGGGCATCTACAATCCACTTTGCAATGGACAGTCCCAGCCCTGAACCACCGGTGTTGCCGTTACGTGCCTTATCAGAGCGATAAAAAGGCTCAAAGATATGCACCAAATCTTCACTCGGCATACCTATACCTTCATCCTGCACCACATAACCTACACTATCTCCGTTTGTTTTCACGCGAAACTGTATGGTAGCTCCTTTTACAGAATACTTGGCTGCATTTTGCACAAAAATACGTACAGACTGCTTTATCATAGCCACATCCCCATACATCTTTACAGCCGGAATCTTCAAATTACCTTCCTCATCTAAAGCATTCCCCTCATCACTTACAAATTCATAGTGATGTTCCTCATCGATCATCAAGGATTCCTCCCATACCTCATGAATCACCTGACACAAATCAAATTCGGAATAATGAAGCGTATTCTTGCCATTTTCTCCCCTTGCCAAAAAGAGAAGCTGCTCCACCAGCTCTTTCATATGATCCGATTCATGCTTCAGTGCCTCAATGGACTCCTCTAATACACTCTCATCCTCCTTGCCCCACCGATCCAACATATTCACATAGCCCTGAATTACCGCAATGGGTGTACGAAGCTCATGGGAAGCATCTGACACAAACCTGGCCTGCTTTTTCTGGCTCTCCCGCATACGATAAATCAAATTATTCAGCGCCACCTCGATACTTGCCAAATCCTTATCCCCAGTAGAAATTTTGGCATCCGGAGAGTTTGGCGAAAGATTCTCTATGGCCTGCTCCAAGCTTTCAAATTTAGAGGTATCTAATGGCAGGGAACTGAGTTTCTCCGCCTTAATGGCCAGGTCATTTAAGGGTTTTAGTTTGCGACGAATTTTCCCGGTACCAAACAAACCACCGATGATATCCATTCCCTGAAAGATAACAAGAATACCAAGGGGCAATATTACATAATCCAGAAATTGATGTAGTGGATATTGATACACTTCACCATAGGAGTCTTCCATAATCAGAAGCAAATCCTCATAACCTTCCCCTCGCTCAATCTCTACCGCAACCACCTTTCCGTCGTCGGGAATCTGATCCAATCTCCACTTGAAAAAGGCACCTGTAATCAGTGCCACAATCAAAATATCCAGACAAATTATTCCCCAAAACTGCTTAAACCAGAAGCTCATATGGATTCTTCTGGCAATGGATGTCATTTTACTGTTTGCGTTCATACTACTCCTTTACAACATAGCCTACGCCACGTACTGTATGTATCAGTTTAATACCATAATGGTCATCAATCTTTGTTCGCAGATATCTTATATATACGTCGATGATATTGGTCTCACCCATGTAATCATAACCGCAGACCTCATTCATCAATTTTTCACGGTCCAACACAATATTTTTATTTTTCATCAACATACGAAGAAGCTCAAATTCCCTATTGGTAAGCTCCACTGTCTCACCATTTACCGTCACCTCATAGCGGTCTTCATCCAGTGTCACGCCCTTAATGGACAAAGTATTGGTAGGGGCCACTGCCATGGGTACTCGCTTCTTTAATGCTACACGAATTCTGGCCAGCAGTTCCTCAATAGCAAAGGGCTTGGTAATATAATCATCTGCCCCTGCATCCAGTCCGGACACCTTATCCATCACTGCATCCCGGGCAGTCAGCATAATCACCGGAGTATCCTTCTCCATTCGAAGCCTGCGCAACACTTCCAGTCCATTCAGCCCAGGAAGCATCACGTCTAAAAGTATCAAATCATAGCAACTGGAGAGGGCCTTTTCCAGACCCTCTCTGCCATCAAATGCCTTCTCCACTTCGTTCCCTTCATGCTTTAACTCCAACTCCACAAAACGTGCAATCTTTTCTTCATCCTCGATGATTAAAATACGATTCGCCATAACCCTTACATTCCTTTTATGTATCTTTATTTATTTTGAAAATCTCTCTTAATATTCTCACAGGTCTCGGACGCCTGATCGCAAATCTGATTTAAGTCGATAGTAGTAGCGTTCATACCCTGAAAAGAATACTTACAACTACAGAATAAACCAACTATAAGCAAAATTGCAAATAACCAAAATACGAGAAGTAATGCTAACACAAGTGCCAATACCGGAACTTTTAAAAGCAATCTATCGTTCTTTGTTACGCAGAAATCAATTTCTACTGACTTCTTAAAGATATATCCACACCATTTACCAAATTTATCTATCACTGTTCCCAAAGTAGTTCTTTGGCAGGAATCCTCATAGCTTCTCTGTGCCTGTTCAAATTCCTGTGAGGTATCTGTACCTGAGGAAGTAGTGTAGCTAGCAGTGCTTCCGGAGTTCACCTTACCCTGTCTCTCCAAATAAATCATGGCATCCAGCATATCATAATTACATGCCTCCATTGCCTCCTTGGCTTCTTCATATGTTACCTTTGCTTTCATTCTTAATGCGTCAACTTTTTTTAAATTTTCCATTTTTTTATCCCTTTCTGATTTTAACTTTTGTTTTTTTGTTTCAGCTGATGATTATATACTACAACAG
>JAZQMG010000026.1:0-2847 GCA_045543175.1 Acetatifactor sp.
CACAGAACGACATGGCTACATCCGACTTAGCAGTGCATATTTTAGAAGAATACGTAGATGGACAAACTTTAAATAAAATTTTATGGAGGAAATTCGTAAATGTCAGAACAAGTTAAAAAACCGATTAAAATTACGGAAACTATATTACGTGATGCGCATCAGTCTCTGATTGCTACCAGAATGCCTACCGAGTTCATGCTTCCTATCGTAGAGAAGATGGACAAGGTTGGATATCATTCCGTAGAGTGCTGGGGCGGGGCTACCTTTGATGCATCCCTTCGTTTCTTGAAGGAAGATCCTTGGGACAGACTTCGTAAGCTGCGTGATGGTTTCAAGAACACCAAGTTGCAGATGTTGTTCCGTGGACAGAACATTTTAGGTTACAGACCCTATGCAGATGACGTGGTAGAGTACTTCGTACAGAAGTCTATTTCCAATGGTATTGATATCATTCGTATTTTCGACTGCTTAAATGACCTTCGTAACTTGCAGGCAACCGTAGATGCTACCAATAAGTTCAAGGCACAGGAAGGCAGAGGACATGCACAGATTGCTTTGTCCTATACTTTGGGTGATGCTTACACCTTAGATTATTGGGCAAACATGGCTAAGAAGATTGAGGAGATGGGTGCAGATTCCATCTGTATCAAGGATATGGCTGGTTTGTTGGTTCCTTACAAGGCTACCGAGTTGGTTACCGCTATGAAGAGCCAGACCAAGCTTCCCATTCAGCTTCATACCCACTACACCTCCGGTGTGGCTAGTATGACTTATTTGAAGGCTGTTGAGGCCGGTGTTGATGTAATCGATACCGCTATGAGCCCCTTCGCAATGGGTACTTCTCAGCCTGCAACTGAGGTTATGGTTGAGACCTTTAAGGGTACCGAGTATGATACCGGATTTGACCAGAACCTGTTGGCAGAAATTGCTGATTACTTCCGTCCTTTCAGAGACGAGTGTCTTGCAAACGGTCTGCTTAATCCTAAGGTTATGGGTGTTGATATCAAGACCTTGCTTTATCAGGTACCCGGCGGTATGCTTTCCAACATGGTTAGCCAGTTGAAGGAGCAGAACGCAGAGGATAAGTACTATGATGTACTTAAGGAGATTCCTGAGGTTCGTAAGGATCTGGGTGAGCCTCCTCTGGTTACCCCTTCCTCTCAGATTGTTGGTACTCAGGCAGTGTTCAACGTACTGATGGGCGAGCGTTATAAGATGGCTACCAAGGAGACCAAGGCAGTTCTTCGTGGCGAGTATGGCCAGACTGTAAAGCCTATGAATCAGGAAGTTATCGACAAGGTTATTCCCGGCGAGAAGAGAATTACCTGCCGTTATGCTGATTTGATTGAGAACGAGATGGATAAGTTGGAGAGCGAGATGGCAGAGTGGAAGCAGCAGGATGAGGACGTATTGTCCTATGCTCTGTTCCCTCAGGTTGCTACTGACTTCTTCAAGTATCGTCAGGCTCAGCAGGATAAAGTAGATATGACTCAGGCAGACACCAAGAACGGTGCATACCCTGTATAATATGTGGCTTTTGCAGCGCCGCCCCAATCGGGGCGGTGCTGTTTTGATGTCTAGGCAGGTGTGGGGCAAAATAGTAAAATCTTGAGTTTAAGCAGGTTGCTCCGGATGTTTTGGCCTTACAGTTTTATGCGCCTATTTATGTGTGGCTTGCAGAATGTGACCGCCATCCCAATCGGGAGGAAGAAGCATTAAGAATGATTGAAGCACATATAAAGCAATTTAACCGCAATTATCTGAAAGAGGATGAAACATGAAAATAGTATTGATACATGGACAAAATCACAAGGGCAGCACTTACCACATCGGAAAAATGCTTGCAGAGCAATTTGCAGGCAGTGAAGTGCAGGAATTCTTTTTGCCCAGAGATTTGGAGCATTTTTGCATCGGTTGTTACAGTTGCATTGAAAGTGAGGAAAAGTGTCCCTTCTACGATGAGAAAAATCAAATTATGTGCGCAGTGGAAAGCGCGGATTTGCTGATTTTTACTACACCTACATATTGCATGCGGGTATCTGCGCCCATGAAATCCTTTATTGACCTCACATTCACCTATTGGATGTCTCATAAACCAAGAGCCTGCATGTTCTCCAAAAAGGCTGTGGTCATATCCACAGCAGCCGGAACCGGTGCAAAATCTGCTGTAAAAGATATTACTAATACGCTTTTCTACTGGGGTATACCTTATGTCAAAGGCTATGGCATTGCAGTTCAGGCCATGAATTGGTCCCAGATTGCCGATAAGAAAAAAGACAAAATAAATTCTGACATGCAAAAATTGGCAAGAAAAATCTCAAAACAGAAACTTCGTGTCGGCATAAAAACAAAATTCATGTTTCATATAATGCGCATGATGCAGCGAAATAATATGGGCTCCGGTGAAGCGGAGAAAACATACTGGAATGAACAAGGTTGGCTTGACAAAGAACGCCCTTGGAGATAATTTTTCTTCTCCTCACTTTCGGGAGAGTAGTATAGCTGTGGAGTGGTGGGGCATGCTTTTTTGAACCTTGCGGAGGACTTTAGAAGCTCTTATATTCTGCATCACCAAACAGCACGAATGAGCCACGGATGGCTCATTCAGGTTCCACCGCGCACGGATGCGCGTTGGAACCGTGTGCGTCACTTATCAAAACCTTCCTCGCAGAATATTAGAGCTTCTTAAGTCCGCAGCTCGGTCAAAAAAAGCATGCCCCACCACCCCACAGCGAATCCTACCCTCCCCGAAGAAAAACCTATTGCGAAACCCACAAATTCAGTGTATAATGCTAGTCGATGGAGTTTAACGGAGGAAATTAAAATGAGTAAAAAACCTGTAGTTTT
>JAZQMG010000027.1:0-7240 GCA_045543175.1 Acetatifactor sp.
GGATGGATAAAAGTATATCCATGCAGCTCTGCCAATTCAAGGGCATGAGCACATGCCTCATCATATACATCTCCAAAAAGCACAACCTCTGCGCCATAGCTCTTGGTGCGATTTACCTTCATAAGAGGTGTAGTGGTAGGCATTACAACTGTCGCCTTTACCCCATAGCACTGTGCTGCATAAGCAACACCCTGTGCATGATTACCTGCGGATGCAGTGATAATTCCCTTTGCTCTCTCCTCCTGCGTAAGGGTACTTGTTTTGTAATATGCACCACGCAGCTTATATGCACCGGTAAACTGCATATTCTCCGGTTTCAAATACACACGGTTGCCTGTCTGTTTGCTGAAGTAGTCACTGTAGACCAATTTGGTCTCGGAGGTCACTTTTTTCACGACCTCGCTGGCTTCCTCAAATTTGCCAAGTGTCAACATTTGCTCTTCCATTACTCTTCCTCCGTCTGCACATCAAACAGTGCATTTACAAATTGATCAGAATCAAATTTCTGTAAATCCTCAATAGTCTCACCCACACCGATATATTTCACCGGAACATTAAGCTCTGACTGAATAGCCACGGCAATACCACCCTTGGCAGTGCCATCCATCTTGGTCAGTACAATACCGGTAAGCTGTGCCACATCTCCAAACTCCCTTGCCTGCACTAACGCATTCTGTCCGGTGGTTCCATCCAGAACAATCAGATTTTCTCTGTGGGCATCAGGGAACTCTCTGTCAATGATACGGTTCATCTTGCGAAGTTCTTCCATGAGGTTCTTCTTGTTATGAAGTCTTCCCGCGGTATCAATCAACAGCACATCCACGCCTCTCGCCTTGGCTGCACTTACCGCATCATATACCACACTGGCGGGATCTGCGCCCTCTATTCCGCCAATCATGGGCACATCCGCCCTTCTGGCCCATTCTGCAAGCTGATCTCCCGCCGCTGCACGGAAGGTATCCGCCGCCGCAATGAGAACCTTGCGCCCCTGACCTTTCAGCTTACCTGCAAGCTTACCCACGGAAGTAGTCTTACCCACACCGTTTACACCGATTACCATGATGATGGACTGCTTATCTTCAAAGTCATAGGCAGTTTCATCCACCCTCATCTGCTCGCGTATTCCGTCAATCAGAAGTTGCTTGCAATCCGCAGGCTCCTTGATATGCTGCTCTTTTACCTGTTTTTTTAGCCTCTCGATAATGGCATTGGTAGCATTTACTCCCAAATCTCCCATAATCAGAATTTCTTCCAACTCCTCATAGAAATCCTCATCAATGGAGGAGAAACCACTGAATACATTGTCGATTCCTCTGACAATATTGTTGCGGGTCTTAGAAAGCCCCTCTTTTAACCGGGCAAAAAAGCCCTTCTTCTCTTCACTCATAAACAATCCCCTACTAGTCGTCCAATTCCTTATCAATCAGGTTTACACTTACAAGAGTAGATACACCCTTCTCCTGCATGGTGATACCATAGAGACGGTCAACCTGCTCCATGGTACCTCGTCTGTGGGTAATAACAATGAACTGTGTATTCTTCGTCAACTTATGTAGATATTTTGCAAAACGACCTACATTAGAATCATCCAACGCAGCCTCAATCTCATCCAACAGACAGAACGGTGAAGGCTTTAAGTTCTGAATTGCAAATAGCAATGCAATGGCAGTAAGTGCCTTCTCTCCACCGGAAAGCTGCAACATGTTCTGCAGCTTCTTGCCGGGGGGCTGGGCGATAATACGCACACCTGCCTCCAGAATATCCTCTTCCTCCATAAGCTCAAGCGTACCTTTTCCACCGCCAAAGAGCTCCTTAAACACCTTATCAAACTCTCTGGTAATCTCGGCAAATTTCTCTGTAAACTGCTTGCGCATGGCAATATCCAATTCCTCGATAATACCCTCCAACGTCTTAGCAGCCTCTACCAGATCATCATGCTGAGTCTTCATAAATGTATAACGCTCCATGAGATTTTTATAATCCTCGATGGCATTTACATTTACATCACCCAGACGCTTAATCTGATCCTTAAGTGCCGCTACATCACGCTTCATGACGGTAAGGTCTGTCAGTTCCTCGTTGCGGAGAGCAGCCGCATCTGTCAAGGTAATCTCGTACTCATCCCACATGTAATTAATCTTACCTGTGATAGCTTCCTCCAATTTCTCCTTCTGAGCATTCAAACGATATACTTCCTTATCCAATGCATTCATACGCTGGGAAAGTTCCTCTCTGCTCTTAAAGAAATTCTTCTGGGTTGCACTGAGTTCTTCTCTGCGGGCAGTATCTTCCTTCAACTTCTGCTCGGATTCGGTCTGGGCATCATGAGAAGCTGTAATCGTCTCCTCAATGGCCTGAATATTGGCCTGCTTCTCCTCCACAGCCTTCTCGTTGTCAGCCAGTGCCTGTAGAATTTCATCCAGTTCTGCCTGAAAACGCTCCAACTCTCCGTTAATACGGTCCACATTAGTCTGTTGGAAGTTCTGGGTCTGGAGCATCTTTTCCACCTTCAAATCCCACTCAGCAACCTGTGCAGCCGCCTCAGTCTCCTGCAAGCGTTTCTCCTCCACATCTTTCTGGAGTTTTACAATCTCCTCCTGCGTGGTCTTCTCCAAAGTCTCACTGTCTAACAGTTCCTTTCGAACAGACTCCTTATTATTCTGAATTTCCAGAATCTGGCTCTCAATGTCCCGCTCCTCCAAGCGAAGACTCTGAGCACCTTCCAACTCCTCTTCAATACGCTCCCTTGCCTGTGCTATATTGAGTCTTGCAGTATTCTGTTCAATGGACTTGCGCTGAATATCTGCCTTCAAGGCCTCAAGTTCCATACGCAGCTTATTTCGTCCGGACTTGGTCTCGCTAATTTCGTTATTGATGGTATCTACAGATTCAAGAAGCTGTTTTACCCGCTTCTCTAATTCCTCTATCTCTCGACGTCTACCCAAAAGATTGCTGTTATTCTTGAAAGCACCACCACTGATGGCACCGCCGGGTACCAACAGCTCACCCTCAAGGGTAACCATACGGATGCCGTAATCAAACTTTTTGGCGATTTTTACAGCATTGTCTACATTATCAACCACCACAATACGTCCCAGCATAGCCTTAGCCACATTGCGGTACTTCTCCTCAATGCCTACCAATTCATCAGCCATACCCACAACGCCCTTTTCCTTCAAGGCTTCGGGATTTTTAAATTCCTGAGGCTTGGTAATACTGGTAAGAGGCAGGAAAGTTGCACGACCCAGACGATTCTGCTTCAAATACTGAATCATCTTCTTAGCCGTATTTTCATCATCGGTAACAATGTTCTGGATATTACCACCCAGAGCGGTCTCAATGGCTGTCTCATACTTTTTCTCAACCTTAATGATATCCGCTACAACACCGATGATACCCTTTTCCTTCTCCTTCTGCTCCATGACCTTCTTAACGCTGCCGCCGTAACCCTCGTAGCGTTCGGTCAGGTTGCTCAAAGCCTCCAATTTAGACTGCTCCATGTGATAGGTGGACTGGGTCTCCCGAAGCTTGGCATCCAGATTGGTCAGTTTCTCTCGGATATCGCCCAGTTTCAGGTTGGCCTCTGCCTCCCGCTCATTCATCTTGGACAGTTCTTCCGTGATTGTCTCAAATTCAGCTTCTAAACTCTTAAGCTGCTCTTCTCTTGCCGCCTCATCGGACTTGGCACGAAGAAGTCTTGAATTCAACTCCGCCTTACGAATGTTGACCTGCTCCATCATGGTGTCAAAACGTCCGATTTTGGACTTGATGGTAGCACGCTGATTAAGTTCCCCGATAATCACATTTTTGCCCTGCTCAATACGAGCATTCAAATTCTCAATATCTCTTTGGACATTTTCAAGAGCAGCTTTTACGGAATCTGCCGTTTCGGTAATCTCACGCACCTGCTCGTCGATACCCTGCTTTTCCTCCAAAATACCGCTTTTTTCCTGCTCTCGAGTAGCAATTTCTTCCTGCAAGGCACTCTTACGGTTGTTCAAGTGAGCTTCACTGCCCTTGGCAGAATTAATCTGCTCCTTAAGGACATTAATCTCACCCTCTAACTTACCACGCAAAAGTCCGGTGTCCGTCATCTGTGCTCTTGCACTCTCAATGGACGCATCCAGAAGCTCAAGTTCCTCCTGAACACGCTCATATTCACTCTTAATACTTTCAAATTTAGCAGTAGTCTCCTGCAATTCACTGCCTGCCAGTGCATGTTTCTCCGTTACCTCGTCAAGCTGTTGTCTGCCACGAGCATTCTCAAGCAGGAAAACATTCACATCCAGAGTCTTTAATTCTTCTTTTTTCTTCAAATAAATCTTTGCCGTCTCGGACTGTTTCTCCAAGGGTCCAGTCTGCTTTTCAAGCTCCGCCAGAATGTCAGACACACGCACCAGATTCTGCTGCTCATTTTCAAGCTTCTGCTGAGCTGCCGCTTTACGACGCTTAAACTTTACGATACCTGCAGCCTCATCAAAGAGTTCTCTTCTCTCCTCCGGCTTACCACTCAAGATTTTATCAATCTGACCCTGTCCGATGATGGAATAGCCTTCCTTACCAATACCGGTATCATAGAAAAGCTCATTGACATCCTTCAAACGGCATACACTTCCATTAATCAGATATTCACTTTCGCCGGAACGGTAGATTCTACGCGCCACAGTCACCTCATCAAAATCGATGGCAAGCTGATGGTCGGAGTTGTCCAGAGTAATTGCCACATAGGCATAGCTTAAAGGCTTTCTGGTCTCTGTTCCCGAGAAAATGACATCCTGCATACTGGAACCTCTAAGCTGCTTCACACGCTGCTCACCCAGTACCCAACGCACGGCGTCCGCAACATTACTCTTTCCGCTTCCGTTGGGTCCCACAATACCTGTGATACCATTATGAAACTGGAAATTAATTTTGTTAGCAAATGACTTGAATCCGTGTACTTCAATGCTTTTTAAATACATATCCTTGTTCCCTCAAAAAAAGCAATGCCTCATATGCTGCCTGCTGTTCCGCTGCTTTTTTTGTCCTTCCTAAGCCCCTTCCGAGACTTTTGCCCTCCATGATGACCTCCACCACGAAGCACTTGTTGTGTTCCGGTCCGCTCTCCTCCAGAAGCTCATAATGAAACTCCTTCTTGAGCGTCCCCTGCATCAATTCCTGCAAATTGCTCTTACTGTCATAAAACAGTTGCTTATTCTCCAAATCTGAGAGGATAAACCGCAAAATAAATTCCTTGGCCTTCTCAATTCCGCCATCCAGAAAAATTGCACCGATGACCGCCTCCATGACATCAGAGGTAATACTCTCTCTCTCTCTGCCACCGGACAACTCCTCGCCCTTACCCAGGCGAATAAAGCGACCCAGTTCCAAATCTCTGGCGCAGAATGCCAGTGCCGGTTCACAGACCATGGATGCACGCATTTTGGTCAGCTCCCCCTCCGAAAGCTTGGGGTATGTATGGAACAAAAACTGACTGGAAACCATCTCCAATACAGCATCTCCAAGAAACTCCAATCTCTCATAATCTTCTGTTTTATTAATTTTTTGCTCATTGGTAAAGGAGCTGTGAGTAAGAGCCTGTTTCAGAAGTTTTCTGTTCTGAAAACGATATCCTATGCGCTCCTCCAATGTATCCATATTATAGTCCTGCATCGTTATCCTCGTTCATGCAACGAAAAAAGTATTCCCAAATACCGAGATTCGGGAATACTCCATCAAGCAAAGTTTAGTTCAAAGCACCCTTAATCATTTCCACTGCTTCTTCAACAGTTGTGATTTTCTCTGCCTTATCAGAGGAAATCTCGATATCAAACTCTTCCTCAATTCCCATGATAATCTGAAATACATCTAAGGAGTCAGCTCCAAGGTCGTCCATGAAAGTGGTCTCAAGAGTGATTTCCTCAGTGTCCACATTCAAAACTTCTGCAATTACTTTTTTCAACTTTTCAAGTTCCATAGTTGTGTTCCTTCTTTCCTGTAAATTTCCTATTTGTTAATAATATATATGTGCTTATGCCTGACTTTTTGTGTATCTGTGTCTAATCCTCCAACACAATTTTCTCCTTGATTTTCTCGTTGATACACTGCTCCTTAAATGTCAGACACTGGAGAATGGAGTTCTTAATCTCAACAGCCTTGCTACTTCCATGTGTCTTTACCACAAGACCGTTTAATCCCAGAAGCGGCGCACCGCCGTACTGTTCCAAATCAAAACTCTTCAAGGTCTTCTTCAAAGCGGGCTTTACCAAAAGAGCACCGATTTTACTGCGAAGAGAAGTCATCATACCATTCTTGACCTGTTTAATCAAAACAGCACCTACGCCCTCATAAGTCTTTAACAAAACATTTCCCACAAAGGCTTCACAGACGATTACATCCACACCGCCCTTAGGAACATCACGAGCCTCAACGCTTCCCACAAAATTAATCTCAGGACAAGCTTTCAAAAGCGGGAATGTCTCCTTAACCAGAGCATTACCCTTCTCCTCCTCGGCACCAATGTTTACAATACCTACTTTAGGGTTCTTTACACCCATAACGTTTTCCATGTAAACACTGCCCATCTTGGCAAACTGCACCAGATTGTGAGGCTTCGCATCCACATTTGCACCGCAGTCAATCAGCAATGACACGCCCTCTGCCGTGGGAATCAACGGTGCCAAAGGTGCTCTGTCCACTCCCTTAATACGGCCTACAATAATCTGTCCACCTACCAGAACCGCTCCGGTACTGCCTGCGGAAACCAGTGCATCACATTCACCGTCACGCACTGCATTCATAGCCTTTACCAAAGAAGAATCCTTCTTCTTACGAATAGCATTTACAGGTGGCTCCGCCATCTCAATAATCTCCTCGGCATGAACAATCTCAACCTGCTCCGGATCATATGTATACTTCTTAAGCTCTGCTGTAATCAAAGGCTCCTTGCCATACAAATATACCTTGATCTTCTTCTCTGCATTAATGGCTTCCACTGCGCCCTTTACAACCTCACCGGGAGCATTGTCTCCACCCATGGCATCCACTGCCACTTTAACCATTTCTGCCATCTTTTCACCCTTTCCGTCCGGTGAAGAATTTCAATCCTCACACTCTTTTTCTACTATACTAAACCCATTTACAAAAATCAAGTAGAAAATATAAATCACAAAAAAACCTCTCCCTTGCGGGAGAGGCCAATGTGTCAAACTATTACTCTACGTCGACAACCTGCTTCTTGTTGTAAGAACCACAGTTCTTG
>JAZQMG010000028.1:0-29110 GCA_045543175.1 Acetatifactor sp.
GAAGTCTCGTCAGCGAAATTGCTCCGTTCGACTTGCATGTGTTAAGCACGCCGCCAGCGTTCATCCTGAGCCAGGATCAAACTCTCATGTTTAATGGTTGTTTGTCCTGCCAGTTTTTATCTGGCATTACTGTTTTTAGGTCGCGACACTTTCGTGTCGTTTGTTCTCTGAATTTTGTTCGCTGTTTCAAAAACAGCTCTTGGAATTTTCTGGGTTGCATTGCTGTTTATTTGTCAAGGTACAAGATGACTTCTTCGAAGTCATCACAAATATGCTTTGCATATTTGCGTGGCAGTCATTTCTTACTACCAAACGGAGAAGGAGGGATTTGAACCCTCGCGCCGCTATTAACGACCTGCACCCTTTCCAGGGGTGTCCCTTCGACCTCTTGGGTACTTCTCCAAGTCGAACAATACTATGATTATACATTTGTCTGCATAAAGCTATTCGAGAGTACTGATTTACATATCCCATAACTCTCTAACGGAGAGAGTGGGATTCGAACCCACGCGCCCTTGCGGACAAACGGTTTTCAAGACCGCCTCGTTATGACCACTTCGATATCTCTCCATCGAACCCGCTCATCAGCGGCAAGGATTATTCTATCAAAAATAACTTTTCCTGTCAACAGGTTTTTTGAATTTTTTTCGATAAATTTTGCTACTCGAATTTATTGCACTTTTCCCTATGCTGCAAAACATGTTTCGCCCAACGATTCCGCTTCTCCATTCGGGAGTTATCGCGCTCACAAAAAAAGAAACTCTTTTCTTCATTTCTTCACACGGGTATATACAGAAAAAAACGAATCGTGAGACCCGTAAAACATTAATTTTACGGGTCTCACTAACCATTTTTTGATATAGACCCGAACACAGCTAAATAGTCCCCAACGCGTTAAAACATTCTCTCTTAACTTATTGGGTTAACTATGCCTTATCTCCGTCCTCTAATCCTTCCGGCTCTTTGTTGGGGTCTACAAGCAGCTCTGCATAAATTCCTCCAAGCTCCTTAAGCCCTTCTGCAATCAATCCGGCAAAGGTTACTGCTCCTGCATATTTCAGATGTGTATTATCCATCTTACCATCAGGACAGCTCGCATAAACACCCGGTTCAATATTCATAAACCACTCAACAGTCTTAACTACTCCGGCTTCATTCATTGCCTTGCGACTCTTACTATACAAATCTACCAAAGGTACCTGTTCTGCCGCAGCTACATTCTTAATAGCTTCTACATAAGGTCCATGCAATCCCTCTCCGAGCATACCATTCTCCTCAAAGCATCTGCGCTCTAAGGGTGTTATCAGAACCGGATTGGCTCCATGCTTTCTTGCAACATTGATAAAGGTACGTAAATTCTCATCAAAAGTAGAACCGGGAATGGTATATCTAGCCGGATCCTGATCCTTCTCGTCATTATGACCGAACTGGATAAAGAGAAAATCTCCCTCCCCAATCGCTTCGTCAATTCGAGCAAGTCTCCCCTGATCCATAAAACTCTTGGTACTTCTGCCGTTTTTGGCATGATTGCGCACCTCAATTCCTTCCTTCAAATATAAAGGAATAACCTGACCGATACCGGTCTGAGGATATGTAGTGATATCGTTCGTCTGTACGGTGGAATCTCCGGCCCAAAAAATAGTATTCATAATTACCTCCTAGTGAAAACAAGGGAAACCGAAGTTTCCCTTGTCATGATAAAACATATTAAATTTTCAAGGATTACTCCTTAACAGCACCGATATTAACACCCTTTACAAAATACTTCTGCAGGAAAGGATACAGTGCCATGAAAGGAAGGATAGCCATTACGATACCGGAATAATACAGTGTATTCTGAGATACTGCATATGCGGTAGTAGGCGTATCACCATCCATAATCATGTTTCTCAACTGATACTGGAAGTTCGTCTGCTCAGGAGTGGTGATGTAAATCTTAACAGTACTATAGTCGTTCCATACAGTTACGGCAAACATCAGACCGATGGAAGCCAGAGCTGCCTTGGACAGAGGAAGCACAATCTTGAAGAAGATTCCCATAGGAGAACATCCGTCAATCTTAGCTGCCTCATACAAGCTGGCAGGAATACCTTCGAAGAAGTTTCTCATCAATACCAGATTGTATACGTTGATACCATGCTTAAGCACGAGAATCCACATATTGTCGGTCAATCCCAACTGTCTCATACACAGATACTCAGGAATCATACCACCGGAGAATACCATGGTGATGAGCAGGAAATATGCCAACAGGTTACGTCCGGGCATCTCGAACTGAACAAGTACATAACCACCCAAAGTGGAAAGTACCAGACCGAGCAAAGCACCTACGATAGTAGTAACTACAGAGTTAATGAAAGGTCTGTACAGCTTTGCAGTCTCAAAGATAGTACGATAACCATCCAAAGTAAAATACTCTTTACTGGGCCAAAGCTTGAACTGGTAAACACCTACTGCATTGAAGGAGTCAGAAACAACCTTCCAGATAGGAATCAGAATAAGCAAGCCAAGCAGAACGAAAATAATATAGTTCAAAACATCAAAAAGGTGAAATTTTTTCTTGGGTTTACGATAAACTGCTTTTGATTCTGCCACGTTAACACCTCCTAAATAATACCACGGCCGCGAACCTTCTTACTTGCCCAGTTACATACAAGTACAAGGAAACATCCAACCAAGGATCTAAAGAGACCTACTGCGGTAGTATATCCGTAGTTAGGCATTGCAACTGCGAATGTCTGTCTGTAAATGTAAGTAGCACATACATCGGAAACTTCATATACAGCAGCATTGTAAAGTACGAATACAGACTCGAACATATTCATAACCTTCGCAAGGTTCAGAATCAATACGGTCAAAATGGTATTGCCCAACGCAGGCATGGTAACATAACGAATCTTCTGCAAACGGGTTGCACCATCAATATCAGCTGCCTCATACAGCTCAGGGTTGATACCGGACAAAGTTGCCAGGAAAATAATGGTACCCCAACCGGTCTCTTTCCAGATATTGATTATGTAGAATATCGGTCTCCACCAACTCTGTGAAGCAAGGAAATAGATATTCTTGTCTGTCTCAGCCAAAATTCCCCAGTCTCTCAAATACTCATTTACCATACCGGTACTGGAGGGGGAGAGGAACAAGCTGAAGATTGCAGCAACAACCGCCCATGACATGAAGTGGGGCAAATATATAATAGTCTGCAAAGTCTTCTTTGCAAAAAGATTTCCCATCTCATTCAAAAAGACTGAAACGATTACCGCTGTAAAGGTGGTAATCAACAGCTTCATAATACTAAGTTCAAGTGTGTTAAAGAATGCCGTCCAGAACGCATCTGTCTCAAACATCTTTGTAAAATGATCCAAACCACACCAGTCCAAAGCAAGACCCTTGGTTGTAAATCTGGTGTTGTGGAATGCGTAACGAACACCCAGCATAGGCCAATAGTTCATGACAAGCACAAAAAGTGCAACTGGAAGGAACATTACGTAATAACCGATATGGTTAAAAATTCGCATGCGTAACGGCTTGGGACGAACCTCAACGCCGGTAGAAGTAACAACTCTCTTTTTGCTCATACCCTTCTCTTCCTTTCATCTTGCCTTATACACGAAAACGCTTTTGGCAGAATGTCACTTTCCCTAAAAGTGTCTGTTCCATTGGGGTCTATAACCCCAATGGAACAGGTCACATTCACTTCATAACTCTAATTATTGACCATTCAGCTCAGCCAGAATCTGATCGATGGTAGCACCAACGGTATCAACGTAGGTCTGCATAGCAGTCTCTACATCACCACCGTCTACAACTACAGCAGATACAACCTTCATCTTAGCATCGTAGATGTTACCAGCCTCATTGGTGTAGGTCTCAGAAGAAGGAGATGCAGGAGCATCCACACAGTTAGAGGTAAAGAACTTGTTACCCTCTACTGCAAGAGGAGACTGATCTACATAACCGTTATCCAAAGAACATACTACCAAAGCGGGATCCAAGTGATTCTTCTTCCATACGGAGTTAGGATCGTTAGGAGACTGCTTCAAGTGGAAAGTACCCTCTTCGTAGCTGTAAGCCTTTTCCTTATCGGTACCAGGGTTAGTTACGAACTCCTCAGCCTTGGTAGACCAGTGTACATCTTCTGCACCGTAGGTCCACAGAGTCTGAACGGTATCACCATCCATCATGGTCTCCATGAATGCGTCAAATACAGCCTGCTCACGAGAGTCATCGCCATCACCGTCATCGATGATACACCATACAGGAGCTTCTCTGTTCAAGTAACCACCAACTGCAGCAACTTCCTCGATAGGAGGCAACTGAACCAGCTCGGAGTCAACTTCGTTCTTCTCAAGGTTATCAGTCAAAGTCTGATACCAAGAACCTGCCCAGTAAGTGAATACACCAGCAGAACCCATCTGCTCGTTGGAGAACCACTTCTCACGTGCAATCTTGGTAGAAGCGGTAAAGGTCTCAGGGTCGATAGCGCCATCTGCAGCACCCTGCTGAAGTCTCAACAGAGCTGCCTTGGTCTCCTCGCTCTGGAAACCGTCTACCCAAGTACCGTTCTCATCCTGAACGATTGCGGGATATGCATCCTGCCAGAACTCAGGCAAGTAGTTGATGTAAGGAGCCTCGTTACCAAGGTAACCAGCTGCGATAACACCATAGGTATCACCGTTTACACCGTTTCCATCGGGATCTCCCTCATGGAACTTCATCAACATATCATAGTAAGCATCATAAGTGGTTACAGTTGCAGGATCAACGCCTACTGCATCCAACCATGCCTTCTTAACATAAGTTACACAACCATTACCATAGGTAGGTGCGAAACCGTACAATGCGCCGTTCTCATCCTTCAAGTTCTCGTTGATTGCGGGCAAAGTCAAGTGAGACTGGAAATCAGCATTTGCATATGCCTCAGACATATCCCAAAGCAGACCGGTAGGTGCATACTGCTTGAACTGCTCAGCAGACATGATGATGGTATCAGGATACTCACCTGCTGCGAACAGACGACCTACAGCATCAACGTAACCGGAGTGATCAAGCTGGCTGATTACGAGGTCTACATCGTAGCCCATCTTCTCAGATACAGCTTCCTCCCACTGTGCTTCGAACTCAGCCTGACCATTGTCAAGTGTTGCAGTCAAAGTACCGTTTACAACCATGGTAAGGGTCTCCAACTTGTACTCCTCAACAGGAGCATCTGTAGCAACCTCAGAAGAACCAGGTGCAGCAGCAGAATCGCCGGAAGCAACAGGTGCATCTGTAGTGTCACCACCACATGCAGCCATAGACATAACCATAGCTGATGCTAAGAGCAAGGACAATACTTTTCTCTTCATTTTTTCTTTTTCCTCCCTTTAATGTTTAGAAATGTATTATTCGTCAAGAGACTATTCTCTTGATGTTTACATATTATCACCAGTCAAAGCAAAAAGCAAGTGACAAATTTTGCTCAAAGGCGCATTTTAAGGCCTGTTTTCTCGGAAACCCTTGATATTACTGGGTTTTCGCGGAAATTTGCAAATATAAATTTTTTATAAAAAACTATTATTTTTACCCAAATTTTTGTTAAATTATTATTCAAATGTACCCTTGAAAATGTTTCGGGGCAAAATTCACTTGTGATTTTTGCCAAAGGAATGCCCAAAAACAATACAACTTTCACAAAGGGTCTCACATCATCTCCTGCAAAAATGCCTCTGCAGTCCGTATATCCTCCGGGGTTGTAATCTTGATATTGGTATAAGAAGCCTCCACAAGTTTTACCCTGCAATCACTGAAAAGCTCCACCACTCCCGCATCGTCCGTAACCGCAATTCCCTTTGTCTGCAAGTCAGCAAACCGGGTCGCAAGAGCCTCATAGGCATCGACAATCAGCTTCACATCAAACACCTGGGGGGTCTGGATACTCCAGACATATTTTCTGCTGGGAGTATCTGCCACAAAGCCCTCCTCATCGGAGATTTTTATGGTATCCTTACTGGGAACCGCCGCCACACAGGCATGGTGCTGTTCCACCGCCCGGCAGGTGTCCTCCAATATCTTCTCCGTAAGAAAAGGTCTGGCTCCGTCATGTATAAAGACATAGCCGACATTATCAGCCATCCTCACCGTATCCTTTGCAATGACTCGCAGGGCATTCAGCACCGACCAATATCGTTCACTGCCACCCTCCACAATGGCAGTCACCTTGGAAAATCCGTATTTTTCTACGATTTCCTCCGCGGCATATGCCACATCACCGTTTCCCACCACCAGAACACAATCATCAACAACCGCCGACTGCTCCACGGCATTCAGGGAATACCAAATCACCGGCTTGTCCTTCAAAAGCATGTACTGCTTGGCTACAGGACCGCCCATGCGTTTCCCGGTTCCTGCGGAAAGCACAATTGCGGTGCACTTTTTACCGTTTTTCATAACTGCAAATTGGGCACGGCATTCAAATCATAGCCGTGGCGCACTCCTTTGATGTATTCATAATATCCCGCCACGCCAATCATGGCTGCATTATCCGTACAATAGACAGGACTGGGATGATAAAATGCAATGTCTTTCGCAGCACATTCCTTCTCAAAAGCCGCACGCAGAGAGGAATTGGATGCCACACCGCCTGCGATGGCAAATTTATCAAATCCGTATGCCTGTACCGCATGAAGGGAATGCTCCACCAGCACATCGATAACCGCCTTCTGGAAGGATGCCGCCACATCCGCAGCATTGACCTCCTCCCCCTTCATCTGGCAACTGTTCAAATAATTGAGTACCGCACTTTTTAAACCGCTAAAGCTAAAATCATATTGATTCTCCGCCACCTTTGCTCTGGGAAAAGCAATGGCGTCAGGATTGCCCTCCTTGGAGAGTTTGTCGATTTTGGGACCACCGGGATACCCCAGGCCGATGGCTCTCGCCACCTTGTCAAAGGCCTCGCCCGCTGCATCGTCTCTGGTTCGACCCACTATCTCATAATCGCCGTAATCCCGCACAATGACCAGATGGGAATGTCCACCGGAAGCCACCAGACAGGCAAAGGGCGGCTTAAGCTCTCCATGTTCTATATAATTAGCACTGATATGTCCGCTGATATGATGCACGCCCACAAGGGGAATTCCCGTGGCAAAGCTCAACGCCTTAGCCGCAGATACACCCACAAGCAAAGCTCCTATCAGCCCCGGCCCATAGGTCACGGCAATGGCGGTGATATCCTTCAGTGTCACGCCGGCCTCCCGCAGAGCCTCCTCAATGACAGGATTGATTTTCTCTATGTGCTTGCGGGATGCAATTTCAGGTACCACGCCTCCATAGAGGGTATGTAATGCAATTTGGGAGGATATCACATTGGATAATACCTCCCTGCCGTTTCGCACTACCGAGGCCGCCGTCTCATCACAGGAGCTCTCGATAGCCAGTATGTAAACATCTTTTGTTGCCGATTTAACTTCCATTTTCCAGATTCTCCACATTTTCCCAGCCATAGATTTTCCACTGCTTGTTGTCATCCTTGCGCAAGAGATACACCAACTCAGAGGGGCAACTTTTGCCGTCCTGCATAATGTTGTAACTACACATAATCCGTGCAAACTCGTAGCCGTCTTCCTCAAAAAAATCCACACTGGTACTGGCCGCCAGATTAACCCCCACAATGCGACGCTGTTTTTCCCGAAAATCATGAACCTCCGCCTTAAGTCGAAGCTGAGAACTCTCCTCCTCATTAAAAGCCAGAAGTTCCGCATCGTAAAGTTCTCTGGCCTTCATGCCCAGTGCCAGTATTTCCTCATCCGAGCTCTGCTCATTATACAGACACTTAAGAAGCTCGTTGTAGTATTTAATTACCTCCTTGGGTGTAGGGGGATAGGTTTTGCTCAAATCCCGGCTCAAAGTCGATTGTACTACTGACATGGAAGCCTCCTGCCTGTTTTCACGACTTTTGTTGGAAAGATACGCGTAATACCCCACTACTGCCAACACCAACACTATCACTATAATTGTTGTGCGCGTCGTCGCCTTCTTCATAATCACTCTTCCTCAAAATTTAATTCTACGGTTCTGCCGTCTCTTGCCGTTATGGTGTTAGGAAAAATCTTCCGCACATCATTCAAAAATTCATCCGGC
This sequence comes from Acetatifactor sp., assembly GCA_045543175.1. GTDB lineage: Bacteria > Bacillota > Clostridia > Lachnospirales > Lachnospiraceae > Acetatifactor. The sequence goes on from JAZQMG010000028.1 coordinate 8,122, forward strand.
CGCATGAGAGACGGACTGTAATGGGTGAGCCAAAGCTCAGGAACCTCTGCATCCCGGGCAATACGGGCAGCCTCATACATGGTCATATGTCGATGTTCCTTGGCCTTCGCCAGTTTGTCCGGCTCGCCGTACATTCCCTCCAGAATAAGAAGATCCGCACCCTTGGCAGCTTTTAAGATACTCTCTGTGGGACGGCTGTCCGTACAATAAGTAACCTTAAGCCCCTTTCTGTCCGCACCGAGTACCATCTGGGGAGTGAAAACACGACCATCCTGCTCAATGGTTTCTCCCTTTTGCAGACGACTCCACAGTTTCATGGGAATCTGCTGCTCCTCCGCCCGTTCTCTGTCAAATCTTCCGGTGCGGTCAATGCTCATACTATAACCATAGCATAACACATTATGATTCACCTTAAAAGCCTCAATTCGAAATCCCTCAAAGGAAAAGGTCTGCTCCGGCTCCGCAATCTCTACACATTCTATCTCAAAGGGAAGCTCCGGTGCAATTACCCTGAGCGAATTGACTACACGGGTCAGACCCTTGGGCCCTATCAGGGTAAGGGGTTCCGTGCGCTCCGCATTTCCCATAGTCAGAAGCATCCCGGGCAAACCGCTGATATGGTCTGCATGGTAATGGGTAAAACAAATAATATCGATGGGATTGGGACTCCAACCCTTTTCGCGCAAGGCAATCTGGGTTCCCTCTCCGCAATCAATCAAAATGCTTTTGCCGTTATAGCGAAGCATCAGGGCGGTAAGCCATCTGTATGGCAGCGGCATCATGCCTCCCGTCCCCAACAAACATACATCTAACATAACTCCGTCTCCTCGTCCTCCTCCACAGGGATGGCAAACCGCTCAATCATCCTGTCATAGCAGTCCTCACACAAATCAAACCTGTGGCGCGTTCCATCTTTCTGACTGAAATATCCGAAGGTGTAATCCACAGAAAAACACCCTTCGGTCAAATATTTTCCGTTCGATTTCAATTCCTTCTTGCACTGGTTACAAATTACCTTACCATATTTCTGCATTTCGTCCTCCTACGTTCCTTTCTCGCCTCTCCGTTTCGTTTACTTTCAGTATACTATAGAAAGCTTTCTGTAGGACGTGGTAATTATTGGCGTAGCCACATAATCAGCGCATCTTCCACCGGTTTGTCGTAAAATCGGGGGCGAATCCCCTCTGACACAAACCCATATTTCTCATAAAGTCTGATGGCGGCTGTGTTTCCGGCTCTGACCTCCAGTGTAAACTCCTCCACTCCGCGTCGTCTGCCCTCCGCAAGCAATTCCTCCATTAAATAGGAAGCAATTCCTTTCCCCCTGCATTCCTCACAGACCATGACTTTATCAATATCGCCTTCATTGCCCAACACTGTCAGCCCTGCACAGCCAAGAAGCTTATCACTATCCAAAGCCACCAGATACAGGCAATACCCCCGAGTCAATAAATCTTTAAAATTCTGTTCCGACCACGGCATGGAAAATATATCCCGCTCCATCTGTACAAGTACCGGAACGTCCTCCATCCGCATAGGGCGTATCGTTATTTGCATCCCTGCTCCTTCTCGGCCAACTCGCGCTCTGCCTGACTCTGACGCAGATACTCCGGCTGATGGGCTGTAGCAGATACCGTTTTTCCCTGAGCATAGTACACCGCTCCCAAAGAAGCAATGCTGCCTGCACACTGTCTGTTCTGTCCCGCAGGAGCAAAGCTATAGGGTATCTTCATTTGTTCCGCAAGTACCTGACGGTACACCGGAACACCGTCACCCAGAAAAATCACACGTCTGCCGGGCTGTTTGGCACCGATTTGATTTATTTTGTCTATTATAATAGAAATATCAACTGCCGTCTGGGGTTCTACAACACGCAACCTGCAATTCTGCTCCCACTGTGTAACCCCCTCAGACTGTTCCTTTACAAATTCGTAAATTCCTGTATAGACCTGACCTCGTCTGGCATCAATCAAGGGACATACCAAATCCTCCGTTCCCCACAGATTATAAGCCAGTCCCTCTAATGTGGGCACCTCCACAAGAGGTTTGTCCAAAGCCATACCAAGCCCTTTGGCTGTTGCTGAACCGATGCGAAGCCCGGTAAAGGAGCCGGGGCCGGAAGCAATGGCAATGGCGTCTATGCTCTCCATATCCAGTTCAATCATCCCACGAAGCTCATCCAACATAGGCAGCAATGTCTGGGAATGGGTCTTCTTGTAATTCACATTATATTCTGCCAAAAGCAAATCATTTTCCACAATAGCCACTCCGGCCACAAGTCCAGAGCTGTCCAAACCTAAAATCTTCATGCGCTTAACGCTCCTTTAGCGTAATTTTGCGATAGTCAAATCCCTGTTGCAAATCCTTCTCTATGGTAATCTCCGTGTAATGCTCCGGCAGAATCTCACTGATTAGATTGGCCCATTCCACCAGACATACGCCCTGTCCGTAAAAATGGTCCTCGTAGCCAATTTCCTCCATCTCCTCCACATCTGCAATGCGGTACACATCATAATGATAAAAAGGCAATCTGCCCTCCTCATAAATCTGCACAATGGTAAATGTAGGACTGTTAACCGGACCCGTTATGCCAAGCCCTGACGCAAAGCCCTGAGTAAACACTGTCTTACCCACACCCAAATCGCCGATTAAGGTATAAACCTGACCGGGGGTACCTTCCTGCCCCAGACGCTTACCCAAAGCAAAAGTCTCCTCCGCGCTTTGTGTCTCGAATACCGTTGTCCCAAATTCAGTTCCTGTAGCTTCTTTCTTTTCTGACATGACAATCTCCTGATTTCAGCTTTTTGGGGCAACTTTGCCCAAGCCTTTGCCACTTAATTTCTTATTCGCACCTTCCGAGGTTCCATATAATTGCAAATCGTTTGAATAACAGCCGTTGTTTTATCACCCATCTGCTTTCTGGGGAAAATAGTAGCATTGCTTCTGGAGGTATACACAATAATGCTGCGACTGGTGGAAACAGCCTTCACCATATCCGACCAATTCTGATGCTCCTCGCTCTCGCCCTGTGACACCGTAATTCCGTTCTCATCCAAAACATAGTGAAGAGGCTTCGCAAAAGCCGGGTTGGCCAGAACCTGCTGACGGCTCTTCAAAAAGAGAGTCCATGGCAGATAGAGCAAAACAACCAGTCCCAATATTCCCATAATAATCGGTCCTCTCGTAAATCCCACAAGCACCGCAACTGCTCCTATACCACTTCCCAGAAGTCCGGATGCACTGTTATAGGTATGCATCAGCATATAATCATAAAGATCCCCCGCCTCAATCTTCACATCAAGCTCTACCATAAACGCCTCCACCTTGAAAAAGCACCTACAAACTTATCCCTTGTAGGTGCTTTATTGTCTTCTATAAATTATATGGTTTTCTGTCCAAAAAAGCAAGTGTTAATTATTCGTGACGCAAAGCCTCTATAGGACTTAAACGCGCAGCCTTTCGCGCGGGATAGATTCCAAAGAAAATACCCACTGCTGAAGAGAATGCACTGGCTCCAAGCACCGTTCCCACACTGACAGATGCCGTAAATCCAATCAGGGCACACACACCCGTTGCACCAAGCACACCAAGTATGATGCCGATAATGCCCCCAAGCAGAGAAATCAAAGCCGACTCCGCAAGGAACTGAATCAGAATGGAGCGGGTTCTTGCTCCCAATGCCTTACGGATACCAATCTCTCTCGTACGCTCCGTCACAGACACCAACATGATATTCATAACACCGATTCCGCCAACCAACAAAGAGATGGCTGCGACAAACACCACAAAAATTGTAATGTAATTTAAGATGTCATTCATTTGACTCATGTAGTCATTGAAGTTTTCGACTTGTATGGCATTTTTGCCCCGAACTCCGTGTCGGTTTTCCATAAGACGCACAGATTTTTCTGCCACTTCTGTCGAATATTCCGCTCCATCACTGATAATCAGCAGGTCGTTCAGACTGACATAGAATCCGTAACAAGATGACACTACTGTCAGCGGACACTCAATGGACACGTTCCCCGACATCATACCGCCCAACATAGAGGCATTGTCCTGACGGATTCCAATGATGGTAAAGTCCTTACTGACACCATACATGCTCATCTCCAGAGTCATTCCGATTACATTGGTCGTGCCAAACAAGGTCTTGGCACTGCTCTCCGTCAGTACGCATACACAGTTGGCCGAATAGTAATCGTTATCCGTAAAATATCTCCCCTTGATGATGGGGTCACTGCTGGAATATTCCAGTCCCGCCATACCCATGGTAGCCGTTCCATTAAATACACCCTTTCTGCCCGTAAAGCTGCATCCGCCAAAAGTCCAACTGGGGGTGACCGCCTTTACATGGGGAACCTTCTCCATAATGGCCTCTATATCATCCTCTGTAAACTCTATAGAAATACCCTCTTCATTGTCTCCGTAGGAATAAATATACAGTTGGCCGCCCGCCATGGCATTCAACTCATTATTAATACCGCCCTTCACGCCGTTTCCGATAGAAATAATCATAATAACAGACGATATTCCAATGATAATACCCAACATCGTGAGAATGGAACGGCCCTTATTGCTCTTAATATTGAGAAGTGCAATTTTAATGTATTCCCATATTTGTATCATACAATGCCCCCTACATTTCCGGCATAACACTTACTGCCATGCCTTCCTCCAAGGTTCCGATATAGGTCAGGACAATTTGATCCTGCTCTGTAATTCCCTCCAAAACCTCTGTATGTGTGTCATTGGAAATACCGCAAACAATAGGCTTGCGCACCACAACTCCGTCCTCCACCACATAAAGGAAATCGCCATCTCTGTCTGCATTCACCGCCTCCACAGGAATCAATAATGCATCCTGAACGGAACGGGTGTTGACTGTCAGCTTGGCATCCAGTCCCAAAATAATCCTGTCATCAGGCTCATTGATATGCACCTCTACACCTACCATGGGAGTATTGGATTGATTCATACTTGCCATACGGTTAATTTTGCTCACCGTACCGCTGTAGACATTACCGGAGATAGTCACCTCCGCCTCCTGCCCCACTGCAAGCTTCTCCACATCCTGTTTGGAAGCACTAAAGGATACCTTGACAGATTCTGTACTCTCCAAAGTAAGAAGCTGCATGCCCTCAGAAATAGTAGCACCCTCCACGGCACTGACCTCTGTTACCACCCCTGCAAACTCTGCACAAATACCGGATTTGCTGGCATAATAAGCACTCTGCGCCTCGCTGTAGGCAATGTCCGCCAACTCCTTGTCTGCCTCGTAGGAAATCTTGTCGTAGGAATCCATAACACCTGTTTCGCTACCATTTTTCTGGCTTTCCATCTCAGCCTTATAGGCCTCGTAATCTGCAATACGCTCCTGTACGGTCTGGATTTCTTCCTCCATCTCCGCCACATAATCCGAGGAGCCACTAATCTGCTGCAAATAAGTATTTCTGGACAATTGTGACTCAATCTTCTGAATCCGCTTCTCTTTCTTGGCAATCGCTTCCGTATCCGTCAAAGCTGCAAGCTCTTCCTTCAGCTTCGCCAGTTCATCCTGAAGCTCGTAAGCCTCCTCAGCCAGTGCGTTGGAAGTCTCTCTCTGGCTCTGACCAAGCTTAGACTGCAAATCCTTCAAATAAGCCTTATTATCGGCAATCTGCTGCTCCAGTACCGGAATATTGGTATTGGCCTCCGCAAGCTTTGCCTGATTGTCCGCACTGTCTGCCACCGCACTGTTATAGCCCGCATCCGATTTGGCCTGCTGCAGGGATGCCTGCTTAAAATCACTCTCCAGCTTGGTGTTGTCATAAGCCACCAACACCTCTCCCTTTTGCACCGCATCACCGGGTGCCACATTGACGGACGCCAGTTTACCGGAGGTAGGTGCAAAGAAAACCTTTATTTCCTCCGCTGTAACCGTACCACTGGTGCTGACACTCTCCTGAAGCTCCCCCTTTGTAGCGGTTGTAGTAGTCACCATTGTCGTCATTTCACCGCCTGAGCAGCCCTTTATCATCAACAGTAGCAAAAGAACCACCACCACAATTATAATAACACGCGTCTTTTTACTCTTTTTCCCTGTTCCTGCAACCTTTTCTTTCTTTTTTAACAGTTTCATTATGCTTCCTCCCGAATCAAATCCGTCTCTATCTGACCATCCTTAATCTTAATCACCCGCTTGGCTCTGGCAGCAATTTCATTATCATGTGTAATAAGAATAACCGTTCGTCCCTCTTTATGTAATTCCTCCAGAATCCCCATAATCTCCACTGTGGAATGGGAATCCAGATTACCTGTGGGTTCATCAGCCAATATAACAGGCGGTGCCTGAGCAATAGCTCTGGCAATGGCTACTCGCTGCTGCTGTCCACCGGACATCTCCGCCGGCTTATGCTCCATACGATGAGCCAGACCTACCTTTTCCAACGCAATCCGGGAAAGCTCTTCCCGCTTATTCCCGGCAACCCCTCTGTAAATCAGCGGCAGTTCCACATTCTCTCTGGCCGTCAGATTAGGAATCAGATTAAAACCCTGAAAAATAAAACCGATTTCCTTATTGCGAATGTCTGACAACTCATCATCACTCAAATCCGCCACATCCTGTCCGTGAAGCTTATAACTTCCGGAGGAAGGCACATCCAGACAGCCCAACATGTTCATCAACGTAGACTTACCGCTGCCGGATTGACCTATGATAGCCACATATTCCCCCTCTTCTATGGTGACACTCACATTATCCAGTGCACGAACTTCATTTTCTCCGGGATTGTAAATTTTACACATATCCCTTATTTCAATTAATGCTCCCATTTTCTTCCCCTTCTTGTGTCACTGTGTTGTTGTACCATTTGCATAATACAATAGTCTGTACGAAATGTCAACACATTCTATTATATAATGCAGGAAAAAGCTTCCTATACCATTAAACGAAACAACTTGCCAAAAAGTTTCAAATAAATAAAAACTCCCGCTGTCGGTATGAGCAACGACAACAGGAGTCCTTCCTATATAGAACCAAATTTAACGGTTATTTTTAATAATCGGGCTTAAGGGCTTGTAAACCAAAAGCGTCACAATAGAAACGCCTACTCCCTTCACCAAATTCAAAGGAGCCACGCAGGCTGCCACAAAGCTCCAGATATTGCCTTCCTTCACCAACGGATTTACCGCCATTCCGGCCTCAATAATACTTTCTATAGGCAACCCAAGAGCCTTCTCATACGCAGGAATCAGATAAATAGCATTAAACGCCGTGCCGAATACGGTTATCACAATCGTTCCTACAACGCATGCCCAAATAGCACTCTTTTTGGTCTTACCAAAACGATAAATTGTGGATGCAGGCAGAATAAAACTACAACCCACGCAAAAGTTTGCCAACTCACCGATAAAGGCAGTTCCCGTGCCATCCATGCAAAGATTCAAAAGAATCTTAATAAACTCCATCAACACTCCTGCCACCGGGCCAAATGCAAACGCACCAATCAAAATAGGCAATTCACTGGCATCAAGCTTGTAAAATCCGGGTGCCCAAAATATAGGAAATTCAAACATCATAAGGACTGCCGAAATTGCTGCAAAAATACCGACCATAACCGTCTTTCTGGTATTCAACACCGGCTCTTTTACCCCTTGTTTTTTCTGCGCCATTTTCTCAAGAAGATAGGCTATCACAAACAGTGCCCCTATAATCCCGAGAAAACTAAGCACAAAGGTCAAGTTTTCCATAACATCTGTTACTAATTCATTCATTTCATTTTCCTCCTGTCTGATGCGTTGCATCATTAAAATTGATAGTGGGAAAATTCTTCCTGACTTGTGTACAACTGCCATCTGTTCAGCCCTATGTAGTTACCACAACAGTACCGGATACAGTGACGTCCATGTTTTCCTTCAAAGACAAAAATCCCCCGAACAATTATGTTCGGGGGAACTTTCCACTTACATACATCGGCACCTTTACACAGAAAAAGTTTTTAAACCTCCCATGTATGGGGCATATGAACTTTCACGCTCACAGTTGTACTCATTTCTTCTTTCATCCAGACTATACTGTTGGTCCCGGTCTCTCACCGGATCAGCCATAACCAAATGCTCATCCCTTTGGTCATGGGTCGCGGACTCTGCAACTTACCTGCATTACCGCCAGTAGGGAATAGAATGTTTCTAACATTCGCACCCAACCCCGAAGAATTTTCAATTGTCGGCAGCAAATAGCTGCCTCGTGGAATATCTTACGATATAGTTATACATTTGTCAATCTGTATTTTGAATTTTCATGGTAAGACCGATTCGCTTCTTGGGCACATCCACAGAAAGCACCTGCACCTCCACGATATCTCCCACACTTACCGCCTCCAAAGGATGCTTGATATAGCGGTCCGTCATCTGGGATATATGCACCAGACCATCCTGATGAACTCCGATATCCACAAAGGCACCAAAATCGATGACATTACGAACCGTACCCTTCAGAATCATACCGGGCTTCAAATCCTCCATATCAAGCACATCACTGCGAAGTATGGGCTTGGGCATATCCTCTCTGGGGTCACGTCCGGGCTTCTCCAATTCCTTGATAATATCCGTCAGGGTAATCTCACCGATTCCAATCTCTTCTGCCAGCTTCTTCTTATCCTTCACATTCTTAAGCTGTCCTGCTGATTTTTGCAGAGTACGCACATCCTCCAAGGTCATATCCAGTTTGCCCAAAAGTTTCTCCACAGCCTCATAAGATTCCGGGTGCACACTGGTGGCATCCAAGGGATTGTCTCCGTCGGAGATGCGCATAAATCCCGCACACTGCTCAAAAGCCTTGGGACCAAGCTTCGCCACCTTCAAAAGCTGCTTCCGGTTGGTGAAGCGACCATTCTGCTCACGATAATCCACGATATTTCTGGCAATGGTCTTGTTGATACCGGAAATGTATTCCAAAAGAGAGGCGGATGCAGTATTCAAATCCACTCCGACCTTGTTCACACTATCCTCCACAACACCGTTTAAAGCATCACTTAACTTTTTCTGATTCATGTCGTGCTGATACTGTCCCACACCAATAGACTTAGGGTCAATCTTCACAAGCTCAGCCAGAGGGTCCTGCAATCTCCTTGCAATAGAGGCCGCACTTCTCTGTCCTACATCAAAATTAGGAAACTCCTCCGTGGCAAGTTTGCTCGCAGAGTATACAGATGCTCCTGCCTCATTTACAATGACATACTGAACGGGTCTGTCCAGTTCCTTCAACAATTCTACAATAATCTGCTCCGATTCTCTGGAGGCAGTACCGTTTCCAACAGAGATTAAATCTACATTATATTTCTTAATTATGCGTTTCAACTCTGCCTTGGACTCCTCCACCTTATTCTGGGGAGCCGTGGGATAAATCACCTTGGTATCAAGCACCTTGCCTGTGGCATCCACCACTGCAAGCTTACAACCGGTACGGAAAGCAGGGTCCCAACCCAGTACCACCTTACCTGCAATAGGCGGCTGCATCAAAAGCTGCTTCAGATTTTTACCAAAGACAGTAATCGCACCATCCTCCGCTTTTTCAGTAAGCATATTACGAATTTCTCTTTCAATAGCAGGCGCTATTAAACGTTCATAGCTATCCTCCACAGCCTCCTTAATAATCGGTGTAGTAAATTCATTATCCACAGTAATCTTCTGCTTTTCCAGATAACCGATAATTCTCTCGTCAGGAGCGACCACCTTAACTGTCAGAAACTTCTCCGCCTCGCCGCGGTTCAGGGCCAAAATTCTGTGGCCCGCAATCTTTTTTACAGGCTCCTCGAAGTTATAATACATCTCATATACACTCTCTGCCGTTTCATCCTTGGCAGTACTTGTAACCATGCCCTCAGCAACAGTTAAATCACGAATAAATGTACGGAAATCAGCCTCGTCAGACACACTCTCAGCAATAATGTCCTTGGCTCCCTGCAAAGCCTCCGCTACGGTAGCCACGCCCTTTTCCTCGGACAAATAGTTCTCTGCCTCCTTCTCCACAGGCTCCTTGGTCTCCTGCGCCAGAATAAACTCTGCCAGTCCTCCCAGTCCCTTTTCCTTCGCCACGCTTGCACGGGTCTTTCTCTTGGGACGATAGGGACGATACAAATCCTCCACCACAACAAGAGTCTCTGCCGCCAGAATCTTCTCCCGAAGCTCCTCCGTCAGAAGTCCCTGCTCCTCAATACTTCCCAATACCTGATTCTTCTTATCCTCCAGATTGCGAAGATACTGCAATCTCTCATGCAGGTTTCTCAACTGCTCATCGTCCAGTGAGCCGGTTGCTTCCTTACGATAACGGGAAATGAAGGGAATTGTATTTCCTTCATCAATCAGCTTGACTGCCGCCTCCACCTGCCATTTTTGCACCATTAATTCTTCTTTTAACTTTTGCAGAATATCCATAAATCGGTCTCCTCATTTCTCTTGCTTGCCACTTTGTCAAAATAATCACAGCAGCATTTCTATTTTATAAAAAATCCGACATCTTTTCAAGTTTTTTACAAATTTATCCTCAATCAATTGCTATTTTCTTTAAAAGATGCTACAGTTAAAATAGTAAAGGAGGTTGCCTATGAACATTTCACCTTTAAATAACACCTATAATTCTTATGGAAATTACGGAAATATATCGGCTCCCGGTCAGGAGAATTCACGTATTCCGGGGCTTCGCACCGGCCAAAAGGCTCCCGGCGAGGAATGCCAGACCTGCAAGAACCGCACCTACAAGGATGGCTCTGATGAAATGGTATCCTTTAAATCCCCACAGCACATTTCTCCCGAAAATGCTGCTGTCAGAGTACGCGCTCATGAGCAGGAGCATGTAAGCAATGCCTATACTGAGGCTGCTACAGGAAATGGCAAGGTTATACGAGCCTCTGTATCCATACATACCTCCATCTGTCCGGAATGTGGTCGTTCCTATGTATCCGGTGGCACTACCAATACACAGATTAAATATTATAACGAAGAAAATCCTTATCAGCAGGATTTAAAGGCACAGGATCATATCAAATATGCCGGTATGAATCAGGATATTATGACCTAACAGGAGTACTCAAATGAACCAGAATATATATACACCCTATTTATCAGGGATACAATTGAAGGATAAGGCCAGAAATGCGTTATCCGGCCGAATCGGTCAGTTTGCCCTGGTTGTTTTCATTATGTTTGCAATTAAGCTGGCTACAGAACTCTTTGTGGAATTGATTGCCATTCTGCTATACAGTATGTATATTGTAATCAATGAGCTCTTGGTAAAAGGCCTGACTATGGATGAGTTTTACCTTCTATTAGAAGATATGGCTTCCATGCAGCCCTATTTGGATACCTTTCAGTTCAACAACTATATTGTAGTACAAATAACAAGTGTTTTTAATAATGTATTTTCAGTAGGTACAGCCTTGTTTGCATTGAATATTGCCTGCAACAATCCCACCAGGGTCTCTGATCTTTTTTACGGTTTCCGCCATCAATTCGGCAAATCCTTAAAACTGTCAGCTCTTTTTGTACTGATTAATCAGTTCAGTGCCCTGCCAAGTACAATAATGTCCTTTCTACTCGAAAGCAACGCTCCTACTCCTCTTATTTATCTTGTGTTAGGCGTAAGTCTTGTGGGAATAAGCATCTACCTGCCCCTATACTACTCTATATCTCAGGCATATTTTTTGATGCTTGACTTTCCTGACTACAGTGTGGGCAAATTAATAAAGCTGAGCAGCAACCTCATAAAAGGACACAAGTTCCGCCTCTTTGCGCTTGAACTCAGTTTCCTTCCACTGTTACTACTCAGCCTTCTTACATTCGGTATCGGTATTTTTTGGCTCGCTCCCTATATGCAGGTTACCAAAGCCTTTTTCTTTTTAAATCTGATACAGGCAAGAAATTCTTCTCAGACCTATACCCCAAACACTACCGCGTCTGCTCAGACGTATTAATCCATTTCAGATACCCATTGATAAACAAATCCAGGGCGCCGTCCAGTACGGCGTCCACATTTCCTGTCTCGACCTCCGTGCGATGGTCCTTCACCATGGTATAGGGCTGTAACACATAGGAACGAATCTGATTGCCCCATCCAATCTCCTTTACCTCACCACGAATATCCGACAGCTTCTCTACATTGGCTTCCTGCTTTAACAAAAACAGCTTCGCCTTCAACATCTGCATCGCCTTATCCTTATTCTGGAACTGGCTTCGCTCATTCTGACACTGTACCACGGTACCTGTGGGAATATGGGTAATTCGAATCGCTGAGGAGGTCTTATTGATATGCTGACCACCGGCACCGCTGCTTCGATAGGTGTCAATGCGCAAATCCTTCTCATCAATCTCCACATCCACATCTTCCTCAATCTCCGGCATAACATCTAATGATACAAAAGATGTCTGACGCTTGCCCTGGGCATTAAAAGGAGAAATACGCACCAGACGATGCACTCCCTTCTCCGCCTTAAGATACCCATAAGCATTCACACCGTTTACCTGAAAGGTAACGGACTTAATCCCCGCTTCATCACCGTCCAGATAATCCAAAACCTCCAAAGTAAATCCCTTGCGCTCCGCCCAACGGGTGTACATACGATACAACATCCCTGCCCAGTCGCAGCTCTCCGTACCGCCTGCACCTGCATTTATCTTCAAAATTGCATTATTCTTGTCATACTCACCGGATAAAAGTGTACTGATACGAAGTTCCTCAAGCTCCCCGATAAACTCATCTAATTCCCCGCGGATTTCCGCCACCAACGCCTCATCATTTTCCTCATAGCCCATCTCAATCAGCGTCTGAATATCCTCAAACTGCGTATTCAGCTTATCACAAAGCTCCACCGTATCCTTCAGATTCTTCAATTCCTTCATCTTAAGATTGGACACATCCGGATTGTCCCAAAATCCCGGAGCCTCCATCTCCATCTCAAGCTCCTCGATACGCTTCGCCTTATTCTCCAAATCCAAAGACGCTCCCACTTCCTTCAAAGTCCCCTCAAAAGAAAGCACCTCCGTCTTCATCTGATCCAACTCAACCATAACTTTCCCTTCCCATCCGCTTACTACTTACGGCCACAACACTGCTTATATTTCTTGCCGCTTCCACAAGGGCAGGGATCATTGGGATAAACCTTATCGTTCTCACGCTTCTTAGGCCCCTTCACCAAGGTATCATCCTTGTTGGTACCGGTCACCTTAGCCACCTGCTCACGCTCTACCTTCTGCTCCACCTTAATATGCAGAAGCATGCGTACGGTCTCCTCCTTGATGTTCTGAGTCATCTCATCAAACATCTCATAACCGCTCATCTTGTACTCGATAACAGGATCCTTCTGACCATAAGCCTGCAGACCTACGCCCTGACGAAGCTGCTCCATATCATCAATATGATCCATCCACTTGCGGTCAATTACCTTAAGCAGAATCACACGCTCGATTTCACGGATAGCCTCCGGCTCAGGGAACTCTGCCTCCTTGGCCTCATAAAGCTTCACAGCCTCCTCTTTCAGCATCTGCTTCAAGCTGTTCTTTCTACCCTTCTGTACACGCTCTGCAGTCACAGGCTCCAAAGGAATGGTAGGAAGAAGCAGACTGTTCAACTCCTGATAATCCCAGTCATCCTTGTCAATATCATCATTGATACTGATATCTACGCAGTTCTCAGTGATATCCGTAATCATTTTATAAATGAAATCTCTCATGCTCTCACCGTCCAGTACACGGCGACGCTCCTCATAAATGATTTCACGCTGCTCACTCATGACACGGTCATACTCTAACAGATTCTTACGAATACCAAAGTTATTGCTCTCAATCTTCTTCTGTGCAGTCTCGATACTGCTGGTCAATGCCTTATGCTCAATCTCCTGACCATCAGGAATACCCAGTGCATTAAACATATTAATCAATCTCTCGGAACCGAACAGTCTCATCAAATCGTCTTCCAGAGAAATATAGAACTTGGACTCACCGGGATCTCCCTGACGTCCGGAACGTCCACGCAACTGATTGTCAATACGTCTGGACTCATGACGCTCCGTACCGATAATTTTAAGACCACCTACAGCCTTCGCCTCATCATCCAGCTTAATATCCGTACCACGGCCCGCCATGTTGGTTGCAATGGTTACTGCACCGTGAATACCTGCATCCGCTACAATCTCCGCCTCCATCTCATGGAACTTCGCATTCAAAACCTTGTGCTGAATGCCGCGTCTTTGCAGCATACGGCTGATTTCCTCACTGGCTTCAATGGTAATGGTACCAACCAGTACAGGCTGTCCTTTGGCATGAGCCTCCTCAACAGCATCCACAATGGCGTGAAGCTTCTCCTTCTTGGTCTTGTATACGGCATCCTGCAAATCAATACGCTGAACAGGTCTGTTGGTGGGAATCTCCACTACATCCATGCCGTAAATATCTCTAAATTCTTTCTCCTCGGTAAGCGCCGTACCGGTCATACCACTCTTTTTCTTAAACAAATTAAAGAAATTCTGGAAAGTGATGGACGCAAGAGTTTTACTCTCACGCTTCACCTTTACATGCTCCTTCGCCTCAATTGCCTGATGCAGACCGTCAGAATAACGACGTCCGGGCATGATACGTCCGGTAAACTCATCAACAATAAGAATCTCATCATCCTTCACCACATAATCCTGATCACGGAACATCAGATTATGTGCTCTCAGTGCCAGAATGGTATTGTGCTGAATCTCCAGATTCTCAGGGTCCGCATAGTTCTCAATATTAAAGAAACGCTCTACTTTCTCGATACCTGCATCGGTCAGGTTGATAATCTTATCCTTCTCATTTACAACGAAGTCTCCGTTCTCCTCCTGAACCACGCCCATGATGGCATCCATCTTGGACATCTCCTTGACATCATCACCACGCTTCAACTGACGTGCCAAAATATCACAGGCCTGATACAATGCGGTAGATTTGCCGCTCTGACCGGAAATAATCAGAGGAGTTCTGGCTTCATCAATCAGTACGGAGTCCACCTCATCGATGATGGCATAGTTTAAATCTCTAAGTACCAACTGTTCCTTATATATAACCATGTTATCACGCAGATAATCAAAGCCCAGTTCATTGTTGGTTACATAAGTAATGTCACAGCGATACGCCTCCTGACGCTCCTCACTGGTCATACCATTCAAAACCACACCAACCTTCAGACCAAGAAACTCGTGAATCTGTCCCATCCACTCTGCGTCACGCTTTGCCAGATAGTCATTGACAGTTACCACATGAACACCCTTGCCCTCAAGTGCATTGAGATATGCAGGCAAAGTAGATACCAAAGTCTTACCTTCACCTGTACGCATCTCTGCGATACGTCCCTGATGAAGAATAATACCACCAATCAACTGTACACGGTAATGCTCCATGTTCATCACACGCTTACCTGCCTCACGCACAGTCGCAAATGCTTCGGGAAGCAAATCATCCAAGGTCTCTCCCTCTGCCAGTCTCTTCTTGTATTCTTCTGTTTTGCCTCTCAGCTCCTCATCAGAAAGTGCCTGCATAGCAGGACGAAGCGACTCAATCTTATCCACGATAGGTGTGATGCGCTTCAACTCTCTGCTGCTGTGAGTACCAAATAATTTCTCTGCTAATTTCATCTTATATCCTTACCAATCTGCGCCATATATATCGACACGAATTAGCCTTGTGCGCCCAACAAAATCCATCCCTGAAAAATCACAAAAAGTTTTCTTGGACACGGCCCAAACACTATTTTAACAGATTTGCCGTGTAGATTCAACCATTCATTCTATTTATGCTGTTAACAAATTCTAAAGTTTGTGTAAATTATACATTTATTCTAAGAAAAAACGGTAAAATTATAAATTGACAGAGTATTTTGTTAAAAAGTATAATGAATGCAATAAATAAAATGTTGATATTGTATACTTTTTTATGAGACACTACCAATTAACTGACAACATTGCGAGGACATAATTTATGGATAATCCGACAAAAAGACTTTCCACCATGCAATTGCTTCCCGGCATGATTGTAGCACAGGATGTATACACCTATGACAATCAACTGGTTTTGGCAAAGGATACCGTGCTTACAGACAACTTAATAACCAAGCTGGATTTGCACGGCATCCTTACTATATTTATAGCGGATGCCCCCATTCAAAAGGAGCCTCCCCTATCACCGGACGAAGGCGACAACGGCCCCTCCTATTTGCAGCGCATTCAGAATTCCCCTGTTTTCAAGAAGTTCAAGGCAGATTACGAACTCAATGTAAGCACTTTCAAGGATACCTTAAACGCCGTGGTGGAGCGCAATATTGAGTTAGATGTAGACACTCTGTTACATAATACTCTGGATATGATTGCCGCCGGCAAAGGGCAGATTGGCATTCTGGACATGCTACAAAACATGCGCGAGTACGACGACTCCACCTTCACCCATTGTCTGAATGTGGGCTTAATCTGTAATGTACTTGCCACATGGCTCAAATTATCTCCCGAGGAGATTGAGATGGCTACCGCATGCGGATTGTTCCATGACATCGGCAAACTCATGATTCCTCACGCCATCATCACCAAACCGGGTAAGCTTGATTCCCATGAATATGCCATGATTCAGAAGCACCCTATCATCGGTTATCAGCTTCTTCAGGCACAGAATGTGGACGACCATGTGCGCAATGCCGCACTGATGCACCACGAGCGTTGGGACGGTAGCGGCTACCCCATGAAGCTTTCCGGTCTGGATATTGACCCTTATGCCCGTCTGGTTGCCATTGCAGACGTATATGATGCCATGACAGCCTCCAGGGTGTACCGCGGTCCCTTATGTCCTTTCCGTGTCATTGAGATTTTTGAGCAGGAATGCTTTGACAAATATGACGTGGAATTTCTGCTGACCTTCCTTGAAAATGTGGTCAACACCTATCTGCGCAACCGCTGTCTGTTGAGCGACGGCAGAGAGGCTGAAATTGTATTTATCAACAAGGAAAAGCTCTCCCGCCCCATGGTTCGCTACGGCGAAACCTATATCAATCTGGCGGATGAGCCGAACCTTTACATCGAAAAAATTCTTTAAGGAGAATATGAAAAATGCAGACAACATCTCAAAATATAGAGCTCTACGTAAATTGGCAGGACTGTCCGGAAAATGCACCTTCGTTTTCGAGCGTAACGGAAGCCTTGGACGCAATGGACAGTCTTGCCCCTCTTCCCTTGCAAGTCAAGGATGCACTTAATCAGGATAAGGTTTTTCCTGCTCCTGACTTCGATATTCCTTCCGTCACCTTGTACATCGGTGCGGGAACCTACCGCGAAAAACTACTTGTCACCCGCCCCAAGGTTTCCTTCGTTGGTGCCGGTCATGACACAGTTCTGGTCTATGGTCAGGGTGCTTCTGAAATCATGCCCGACGGCGAGAAGCGGGGAACCTTCCGCACCGCCTCCGTGCGCATTGATGCACCTGATTTTACCGCCAGAAACCTAACCTTTCAAAATGATGCCGGATTCGGACACACCGTTGGTCAGGCACTGGCACTCTATGTAGACGCTGACCGCTGCTATTTTGACAATTGCCGCTTCCTCGGCAGTCAGGATACCCTCTTTACCGCACCCCTTCCCATGAAGGAAGCCAAACCGGGCGGATTTAGAGGCCCCGGTGAATTTAAGCCCCGCATTATGGGCAGACATTTTTATAAGGATTGCTTTATTCAGGGTGATGTGGACTTTATCTTCGGCAGTGCCACTGCATGGTTTGAGCATTGCGAAATCTATTCCAAAATGCCCGGTGACCGCAAGCCTCCCGAAAGTCCCGATGACGAGGTTTGCTACGGCTACATAACCGCTGCCTCCACCTTTGAAGATGTACCCTATGGCTATGTATTTAACAACTGTAACCTGACAAGCGACTGCCCCCCCCGCACTATCTATCTGGGCAGACCTTGGAGAGAATTTGCCAAAACAGTATTTATCAACTGCAAATTAGGTGAGCACATTCACCCCTTGGGTTGGCAGGACTGGAACAAGCCCCACGGTCATTTCTTCTATGCGGAATACAATTCCACAGGCCCCGGTGCAGCACCGGATAAGCGTGCAGACTTCTCCCATCAGCTTACTGCTGCCGATGTTGAGAAGTATACTATTGAAAATGTACTGGGTGACTGGAAACCTAATTAAAATATACTATAAAATTTCAGGAGTCACTTCCTTGCGAAGTGGCTCCTGTTCATTTCTATATTTTCAATTGTGCTGTCAAACTTATTTTTACTGAACCCTCTTTTTCTTCTCTACGTGAACTGTATATAGCATAAAGATTATGCACAATGCAATTTGGACTATTGATGAAATAGGCGTTGCCAAACCAATATGGAATAAGGTTGTATTTGTTAAATTACTCATCAAAAATACAACAGGAACTCTGACACAGAACGCTCCTACAATTCCTTGAATCATAACAAACAATGTATTTCCACATCCATTATAATATCCTATATAACAAAACAAAATCGCAGTAAAAAATGTATCAATAGCATAGGCTCTTAAGTATTGGAATGCCTGTTCAATCACTTCAACATCCTTTGTGAAAATATTTGCTAATATATTACCTTTGAAAAATGTAAATGAGCCCGCAAAAACAGCAACGCAAAGCGATGTTGCAATTCCGCATTTCAATGCTTTTAATGCTCTGTTTTTATATCCAGCTCCTATATTCTGTGCTACAAAAGCTGACATTGCTTGCGAAAAAGCAGATGGCACCAACATAATAAATGCACATACCTTTTCTGCAACCCCAACCCCTGCTGATGCAGTTACATCAATGGAATTAACAACTGTTTGGATTACCATAAACGATATACCTACCAGAAACTCTTGTAATGCTATAGGTGTTCCTAATCTTAATTCCTGTGAAATTAACCGACTGTTAAAACAAATATATTCCTTTTTAAAGGTAAACGGAAGCGGTTTCTTAATAATTATAAGTATAGAAACAATTACACTAATCGCTTGTGCAAGGATGGTTGCTAATGCAGCTCCCATGGCTCCTAAACCCCAAACTGCCACAAACAATAAATCACCAATAATATTGACAATGCTCGCAATAGCAACTGTAAGTAGAGGTGTTTTTGAATCTCCTATCCCTCTAAAAATAGCTCCTAACAAATTATACAATCCAATGAATAGTGTACCACTTCCACAAACCATGATATACTCACAAGTTTGCATATATGCTTCGCTTGGTGCATGAAGCATATGTGCTAACTGCTTTGTAAAAACAACTAACAAAATGGACAGAACAATTCCAATCAAAAGAAAGAGAACAATACCGGCACCGATTGCTTCACCTGCTTCTTCCTCATTTTTCTCACCTATTTTCTGCCCTACATATATTGTTACCCCCATAGATAATCCCGTAATTATCATAGTGACAGTCTGCATCAAAAGACTTCCTGTAGCAACACCGGATACATCTATGGTCTCTGCAAACTGTCCTACAACAAGTAAATCAACCGCACCATAAAGTGATTGCAAAAACATAGCTACAAATACCGGTATTGCAAATTTTATAAGTGAGCTGAGAACTCCTCCGCTTGTAAAACTTTTCTTATTATCCATGATTACCTCCCAAAACAAAAATGCCGGACAAGGTAGCAGGTGTTTCAACCTGTAGCCTTATCCAGCATAACATTTCTAACGAATGCTTTGCCCTCCGAGCCAGCAAGAGAATACTATCACAAAATCATTCTAATTTCAATGAAAATTTACCTTTTCTATCTTCTGTTGTTATCATTCTCTTCACAAGACTGAAAGTTTACGGCTTCTTTATCTTTACCAATTCCCCAATCATAGCACCACCTATGATGCACACTGCACCAATTATTTGAACTATCGTCATTTTCTCATTAAGCAGAATTGATGCAAAAACTACTGCCGATAATGGCTCCAGATAGCCACACACAGCTACGGTTTGAACAGGCAATTTAGCAAGTGGTGAAAAGTACAAATAGCATCCTATACCCGTATTTGCAATACCTAATATTAAAATCCAACCCCAAGCATTGGAAGGTATGCTCATAACAAATCCTTGCTTGCAACATACAAATACTGCTACCGTCAAAAAACTTACTATAAGCTGTATTACAGAATTTTCCATTCCTGTAATATTCTTC
The DNA here is from genome assembly GCA_045543175.1 of Acetatifactor sp. Classification (GTDB taxonomy): domain Bacteria; phylum Bacillota; class Clostridia; order Lachnospirales; family Lachnospiraceae; genus Acetatifactor. The sequence goes on from JAZQMG010000028.1 coordinate 28,286, forward strand.
GATTGCTTATTTAGTGTTACCATAAAAAAATACATAACTGCCGACATAGCACCACAAATAATCCCCCGCGTATTGCTATTGCCACCGATCACATTACCATTAACCAGTACTATTCCGGCTAACACAATTATAAATCCTATAATCTTCGGTACAGTAAGCTTCTCTTTGAAAATCAAAGGTGATAATATCATAACAATTACAGGTCCACAATAATACAGCAGTGATGATAAACTTACACCTATCTGTTGATATGCCTCGTACAAAAACATCCAACTTGTTCCCATTGCCATTCCCGACAATATAATAAACATGATATCTTTCTTATGTGTAGCAATATGAAATTTGCCTTTACCCAATAAAAACAAAATCATTAAAAGCGTGCTTCCTATAAGTGTTCTTAAAAACACAATCTCATAACTACTAAGCGCAATATGACTTGCAACAATGCCATTAAGTCCAAACAGCAATAATGCTGACAGATATTTTATAAATGCTATCTTATCCATAATAACCTCTTGATTTTTGTTATTGAGAAGTATATCATAATACACATCATAACAAAAACGAATATTTGTTATGCTTAAAATTACATTTTGGAATAGGTATTATCATGGACATGAATTTACAGAAATACCTCTCTTTTGTGAAAGCAGTAGAATACGGAAGTTTCACAAAAGCGGCGGAAATTCTTAACTATACACAATCCGGTGTCAGCCGAATGATTGCAGATCTTGAAAAGGAATGGAATATTACACTTCTTGAACGAAGCAAATATGGCATCAAACCCACAAGCGATGGTATGAAGCTATTACCATATGCTCAAAA
>JAZQMG010000029.1:0-9399 GCA_045543175.1 Acetatifactor sp.
GACCCACAACCATCCCACAGAGATTGAGCCCTTTGGTGGCGCGGCTACCTGTTTGGGCGGTGCAATCCGTGATCCCTTGTCAGGACGTGGTTATGTATATCAGGCAATGCGTGTGACCGGTGCGGCAGATCCTACCGTTCCCGTTTCTGACACCTTGAAGGGTAAGCTGTCCCAGAAGAAGCTTGTTCGTGGTGCGGCAAGCGGATATTCTTCCTATGGTAACCAGATTGGTCTGGCAACCGGATTTGTCAAAGAGATTTATCATCCCAATTATGTGGCAAAGAGAATGGAGATTGGTGCCGTTATGGGTGCAGCTCCCCGCAAGAATGTAAAGCGAGAGACCTCCGATCCCGGTGATGTAATCATCCTGTTGGGTGGACGTACCGGTCGTGACGGTTGTGGTGGTGCTACAGGTTCCTCCAAGGTACACACTGAGGAGTCCATTGAGACCTGTGGTGCTGAGGTGCAGAAGGGTAACGCACCTACCGAGAGAAAGATTCAGAGACTGTTCCGTCGTGCAGAGGTAAGTCGTCTGATTAAGAAGTGTAATGACTTTGGTGCCGGCGGTGTATCCGTTGCAATCGGTGAGTTGGCAGATGGTTTGTCTGTTGATTTGGATAAGGTGCCCAAGAAGTACGCAGGTCTGGACGGTACGGAGCTTGCAATCTCCGAGTCTCAGGAGCGTATGGCAGTTGTAATTGACCCTAAGGATGTAGCAGAGTTCATGGGTTATGCCGCAGAGGAGAATCTGGAGGCTGTTGAGGTTGCTGTGGTAACCGAGGAGCCCAGACTGGTTCTCAACTGGAGAGGCAACAAGATTGTAAACTTAAAGAGAGCATTCCTTGACACCAACGGTGCGCATCAGGAGACCTCTGTTAAGGTGGACATTCCTACAGAGGAGGACAATTACTTTGCACAGTGGGCAGTTCCCGCAGTGGCAGAGAAGTTGGAAGAGGGTGATGTTAAGGGTGCTTGGCTTGCACTTTTGAATGATTTGAATGTATGTTCCCAGAAGGGGCTGGTGGAGATGTTTGACGCATCCATCGGCGCAGGAAGCGTACTGATGCCTTATGGCGGTAAGCATCAGCTTACCGAGACTCAGTCCATGATTGCAAAGCTTCCCGTTTTGCAGGGCAAGACTGACACTGTTACCATGATGGCACATGGTTTTGATCCTTATTTGTCCAGTTGGAGCCCCTACCATGGTGCAATTTACGCAGTACTTGAGTCCATGGCTAAGATTGTGGCTTCCGGTGGTGATTACAAGAAGATTCGATTCACCTTCCAGGAGTACTTCCGCAGAATGACAAATGACCCTTGCCGTTGGAGTCAGCCTTTTGCAGCACTCCTTGGTGCTTATGATGTGCAGATGGGCTTTGGTCTTCCCTCCATCGGTGGTAAGGACAGTATGTCAGGTACCTTCAATGATATTGATGTGCCTCCCACACTGGTTTCTTTTGCAGTGGATGTGGCTAAGAGCGGTAATGTGATTACTCCTGAGCTTAAGAGTGCAGGCAATAAGTTGGTTCGCTTCTATATTGATAAGGACGAGTATGATGTTCCTGTATATGAGGATGTAGCTGAGATGTATGATTACATCAGCAGCCTCATGGACGAGAAGGCAATTGTATCTGCTTATGCACTGGATGCAAGAGGTGCGGCAGCAGCCGTTTCCAAGATGGCATTCGGTAATAAGCTGGGTGTAGAGATTGATGAAGATGTAACTACGGATGATTTGTTCGGCAACGGTCTGGGCGACATCATCGTGGAGGTAGTGGCAGATAAGGTTTCAGCAGTGACTACTTCCGGATATGATGCAAAGGTAATCGGAACGGTTACTGAGGAGCCTGCGTTTGTATATGGTGGTGTGAAGATTTCCATGGAGGAGGCTTTGTGTGCATGGACCTCCAAGCTTGAGAAGGTATTCCCCACCAAGGCAGAAAAGGGTACCGAGAAGGTGGCTAGTGATGTATACAAAGCTGACAGCATTTATGTATGCAAGAACAAGATTGCAAAGCCCACTGTATTTATCCCTGTATTCCCCGGCACCAACTGTGAGTACGATTCCACCAAGGCATTTGAGCGCGCAGGTGCAAACGTAATCACTAAGGTATTTAAGAATATGACCGCTGAGGATATCAGAGCGTCTGTGGAGGAGTTTGAGAAGTCCATTGCGCAGGCTCAGATTATCATGTTCCCCGGTGGATTCTCCGCTGGTGATGAGCCTGACGGAAGTGCGAAGTTCTTTGCAACTGCATTCCAGAATGAGAAGATGAAGGAAGCAGTTATGAAGCTTTTGAATGAGAGAGACGGTTTGGCTCTGGGTATCTGTAACGGATTCCAGGCACTGATTAAGCTTGGTCTGGTGCCTCATGGCGAAATCGTAGGACAGGATGCAAATTCACCTACCCTGACCTTCAACACCATTAACCGCCATATCTCCAAGATGGCTTACACCAAGGTGGTTTCCAATAAGTCTCCTTGGCTTCAGGGCGCTGAGCTTGGTGCAACCTATTGTAATCCTGCTTCTCACGGTGAGGGACGTTTTGTTGCTCCCAAGGAGTGGTTGGATAAGCTCTTTGCAAACGGTCAGGTGGCTACCCAGTATGCAGATCCTGAGGGCAATGTGAGCATGGATGAGGAGTACAATATCAACGGTTCCTACTGTGCAATCGAGGGTATTACCTCTCCTGATGGACGTTGCTTCGGTAAGATGGCACATTCTGAGAGACGTGACGAGGCTGTTGCCATGAACATTTACGGCGAGCAGGATATGAAGATTTTCGAGTCCGGTGTTGCATACTTTAAATAATGAGGAGGTGCGTTTATGCTGGTAGTACTGGTTCCGCTTTTCGATGAAAATATGGCGGTGAGTGCCTATTCGATTTTCACACAAAAAAATAATTATCTGTTGAACCCTGCCATGCTCGGAACAGGCCGAAATGACGGTGCTGTCCGTGCGGAAGGACTGGAGTTGATTCAGAATATCGGTATTGAGACATTGTCAGAGGGGAAGGAAATTTTTGTACCTGTGACGAATATGTCTATTCTGGCGGATTTGGAAAATCAGTGTGATGCACCGCATGAGAGAATCGTTTTTCTGATTGACAATACGATTCCGCCTGTTGAAATGTACATCAATCGTTTGAAGGAATTGAAGGAGAAAGGATACAAGCTAGCTATTCGTAAACTGGCTGTAGCTGAATTCGAGAATTATAAAGAGATTCTTTCACTGATGGATTATGTGCTTTTAAACAATCGAAAGATAGCTATAGATAAGGCAAAGATATATTTTGGTGCCCTTTATCCCAATGCCAAGCTTTGCGCAGGTAATATTGATGAATTGGAGACCTTTGAGGCTTTAAAGGAAGAAGGCGGTTACAGCCTCTATGAGGGTAGCTTTTATCGTATGCCTTTGACCAAGGGAAGCAATCAGGTTGCTCCCTTGAAGATGAATTACATTCAGCTTTTGAATGTGGTGAACGATGGGGATTTCGATTTGCAGAGGGCAGCAGATATTATTGGTCGGGATACCGCATTGACCATTGCGCTTTTGAAGATTGTAAATCGTATGACCATCAATTCCGGAATTAACAGTATCCGTCATGCCGCTGCCATGCTTGGACAGAAGGAATTGAAGAAATGGATTAACACTGCTGTGGCAGGACAGCTTTATGCGGATAAGCCTAGTGAGGTTACCAGACTGTCCCTGCTTCGTGCAAAGTTTGCAGAAAATCTGGCACCTAATTTTGGTTTGACGGTACGAAAAGATGAGTTGTTCCTTATGGGATTGTTCTCGGTACTGGATGTAATTCTGGAGCGGACCATGGCAGAAGCTTTGGAGATGATGAAGGTCACCGGAGATATCAGAGCGGCATTGGTGGAGCGAACCGGGCCTTTTGCTTCCCTGCTAGATTTTATCATGCAGTATGAGGATGCCAACTGGCAGGAGGTATCCAGACAGATGCTTCTGGGCAATATTACCATGGAGACTGTACAGAAGGCATACATGGACACTTTGTTGTGGTATAAGGATTTGACCACGGATAAATAAAGAGAGAATTAAAGTTAAAACGAGTTTCAAAATGGAAAAACCTGCATATACTACCACAGATTACACAGAGTCTGGCAGATTCTGTTAGACTCTGAGGCGGTTGTGCAGGTTTTTACGCAAAATAAGGTAAACCTGCAAGTCTATTTTTGAAAGAGAGGAAATAAAATGAGTCCTGAGGTTTACCCTTTTGTAGTACGTCCCTTACCCTATGAATATGATGCGCTTTCTCCTGTTTTGGATGAGGAGACCTTGCGTTTTCACCATGATAAGCATTACAAGACCTATGTGGACAATCTGAACAACGCATTGTCTGACTATCCGCAGCTTCAAAAGCAGAGTCTCATGGAGCTTCTGACCACTGCGGAGGACCAGCCCATGGCAGTGCGCACAGCCATCCATAATAATGCGGGCGGAGTGTTCAATCACGAATTGTATTTTGATTCCATGAAGGGCTGTAGTGATCAGGAGCCTACGGGGGCTTTGGCAGAGGCTATCAATCGTGATTTTGGGTCCTTTAAACAGTGGAAGGAGCAGATGAAGCAGGCAGGTGTTTCTAAGTTTGGTTCCGGTTGGGCATGGTTGATTACAGATGCTGACGGCAGATTGTCCATTGTGCAGACTGCCAATCAGGATGTGCCTGACTTGTTGCTTTATACGCCCCTTTTGCTTGTGGATGTGTGGGAGCATGCTTATTATTTGCAGTACCAGAACCGACGTGCAGACTATGTGGAGTGTTGGTTTGATTTGATTCATTGGCGTAAGGTAGCGAAGCGTTACGAGGAGCGCAAGCGCGGTTAAAACTTGAATGAAGCAGGGATAAAGATATGAATCAGGTAAATTACCAAAAAGAACTGGAGAAAATACTGAACAAAATAACCGTAGATAGGGAAATAGCTGCTACAGTGGCGGGGGTGACAGAATCCAAGGTGGGGCAGGAACCGCCCCGCCTGTTTCTGCATAGCTGTTGTGCCCCTTGTAGCAGCTATTGTCTGGAATATCTGTGTACATATTTTGCGGTCACGGTATTCTATTATAACCCAAATATTTCTCAGGAATCAGAGTATCGCCATCGCGTGGAGGAGCAAAAGCGTCTGATTGCTGCCTATAACGCAGAGAAAAAGGGCTATCCCATAGAAATCATAGAGGGAGATTATGAGCCGGGTCTTTTCTTTGAAACTGCTAGAGGATATGAAAACTGTCCGGAAGGGGGCGAGAGATGTTTTCGATGCTTTGATCTTCGATTGCGGGAGACTGTCTGCCTGGCGAAAGAAGGGCAGTATGATTATTTTGCAACCACGCTTACTATCAGTCCTTTGAAAAATGCAGTGAAAATTAACGAAATCGGACAAGCTTTGGCGGAGGAGTACGGTGTTCCATGGCTGCCCTCTGATTTTAAGAAAAAGAATGGCTATAAGCGTTCCATAGAGCTTTCGACAGAATATGACCTATATCGACAGGACTATTGCGGATGTGCTTATTCCAAGGCGGAACGTGTCGATAAATTACAGAGAGAACAGGCTTAAAATGGTATTGCAGGATTTGTAAAATTAAGTTATAGTAATGGTTATGTAGAAATGAGCTGCGGATTTGGGAGATTGTCCCTGACCGTATGATATAAGGAAGGATAAAAAATGAAGAAGATTTTAGAGTTACTTTCAGAGAAAATGGGTGAAGCTTTTGCAGCGGCAGGTTACGATGCGGCACTGGGAAGAGTTACCATTTCCAATCGCCCTGACTTGTGTGAATATCAGTGTAATGGTGCCATGGCAGGTGCCAAGCAGTACAAGAAGGCTCCCATTGCCATTGCAAATGATGTGGCAGAGAAGCTTCAGGAGAGTGATGTTTTTCAGGAGGTTGTGGCTGTAGCTCCCGGATTTTTGAATCTGAAGCTTTCCGAGGCATTTTTGTTGGAGTACATTCAGGGGATGGCTACGGAGGACAAGTTTGGTCTTGAGAAGCCGGCAAATCCCAAGAAGATTATTATTGACTACGGCGGAGCAAATGTGGCAAAGCCCTTGCACGTTGGACATATCCGTTCTGCTGTCATCGGTGAGAGTATCAAGCGTATCTGCCGTTATGCAGGACACGAGGTAATCGGCGATGTACATCTGGGAGACTGGGGACTGCAGATGGGTCTTGTCATTACCGGAGTGCAGGAGCGTCAGCCGGAGCTTGTATATTTTGATGAGAACTATGAGGGAGAATATCCTACAGAGGCACCCTTTACCATGGCTGAGCTAGAGGAGATTTATCCGGCTGCCAGTGCCCGGTCCAAGGAGGATGCAGAGTATAAGGCAAGAGCCATGGAGGCTACCTTTAAGCTGCAGAATGGTGTGCGCGGTTACCGTGCGCTTTGGAAGCATATTTTAAATGTTTCCGTTACGGATTTGAAGAAAAATTACGGAAGTCTGAATGTGGAGTTTGACTTGTGGAAGGGCGAGAGTGATGTACATGACCTGATTCCTGAAATGGTGAAATACATGAAGGAGGAGGGCTACGCATACATCAGTGACGGTGCGTTGGTGGTGGATGTCAAAGAGGAGACCGACACTAAGGAGATGCCTCCCTGCATGATTTTGAAGTCTGATGGAGCTGCTTTGTATAACACCACGGATTTGGCGACCATTATGGAACGTATGAGTCTGTATAAGCCTGACATGATGGTATATCTTACGGACAAGCGTCAGGATTTGTATTTTGAGCAGGTATTCCGTTGTGCACGCAAGACCAAGCTGGTAACCCCGGAGACCAATTTGAAGTGGATTGGTTTCGGTACCATGAACGGCAAGGACGGTAAGCCTTTCAAGACTCGTGACGGCGGCGTCATGCGTTTGGAGACCTTGATTGCCGATACCAAGGATGAGATGTTCAGAAAGATTAAGGAAGGTCGGGAAATCTCTGATGAGGAGGCAATGGAGATTGCAGACATCGTGGCAGTGGCTGCGCTGAAATATGGTGATTTGTCCAATCAGGCTTCCAAGGATTATGTGTTTGATATTGACCGCTTTACTTCCAGTGAGGGAGATACCGGCCCTTATATTCTTTATACGATTGTGCGTATTAAGTCCATCCTGACCAAGTTTAAGGAGCAGGGTGGCGACCTTGCAGCGGTAGCGTTGCAGGAGGCGCAGAATGAGTCTGAGAAGGCACTGGTAATGCAGCTTTCCCAGTTTAATGCCATGATGACAGGAGCCTTTGAGGAGACTGCACCCCACAAGGTTTGCGCATATATTTATGACTTGGCAAATGCCTTCAATCATTTCTATCACGAGAATAAGATTCTGGTAGAAAAGGATGAAAAGAAAAAAGCAGGCTGGATTGCTCTGCTGATACTTACAAGAGACGTATTGGAAACTTGTATTGATGTCCTCGGATTTTCTGCTCCGGAGAAGATGTAGAGGGCACACCGGTTTGGCCATGCAGCCGGGATTTCGGCACCGGGCCGCGTGCTTGCACGCAGGAACGGTAGACGAAATATCCGGCTATAGGGCGGAACGCCCGATACGAAATAGACCAACAGCAGCCTTCTTTGGCTGCTGTTGGTCTATGAGTAGGCATGGCTAAACGTTCGGTTCATTGCGGCACTGCCGCAGAGAGGAGGAGTTATGAAAAAGAAAAATTTACTGTTAACAATTGCTTTATTAACTACCATGCTTTTGACAGGCTGTAACACCGGCGACTCTCAATCGTCCGAGTCTGCCTCCGTACAGGAAAGTCTTGCGCCTGTTGAAACCCCTGCCCCCGAAGTAGACCACGGCATTCCTCATGTCTCCATAACAGGTCAGACAGAATACCGCTACGCAGGAGATGAAGAAGCTGTTTTGGTGGAAGCCAATATAGATAAAGTTACTTTGTCAGGGGAAGGCTATGAGAATGCAGCGAAAGCTGTGGAAAAGATGTTTGCAAGTCATCAGGCTGAATTGGACAATCTTGCCATGAATGCCAAGGATGACTATGAATATAGTAAGAGTAGCGGAGACCCCTATTTTTCGCCTTACTATATTTCGTCCACCTGTGAGGTTGCCAGATTGGATGAATACATTTTCAGCATGAAGAGATTTGATTATGAGTATTTTGGCGGTGCTCATGGCAATGGTGTAGAGTGGGGAACTACCATTGATTTGGTTACCGGTGAGGAGTTGGAGTTGATTGATTTGGCCATAGATTCCTATGCTCTTGTAGATATTTGTACAAACTATGTTTTGGAAGAGCTTGCAACCCGCAGTGATGAGCTTTTCCCGGAATATGAAACCTATGTCAGTGAGAATCTGCAGAACTGTAATTGGTATCTGGATGCTTCCGGTATTCAGTTTGTATTTACACCCTATGAGATTGGCCCTTACGCATCCGGCAATATTGTCGTATGTGTTCCATACAGTCAGGTTTCTACTTGCATGAAGCCGGAATATTGTGGATTGCACGGAAGCTGCATTGCTATGGTTCAGGTAGACAATAAAGTGGATTTTGTTTCGGGAGAGTATGCACGTACGCTGGTTTTTGAGGCGCAGCCCTTTGATGAATATGAAGAGCAGATTGTACTTAAGGTGGATGATGAGATATTGCCTCTGGAGCCCTATGTGGGATTGGATACGGCATATATTGTAAGAAATAAGGACAGCAAGGTGTTTCTTTTGTATTCCATTGATTGGGCATCTGATGACTATGAGACTTATATTTATGACTTGAGTGATAAAAACTTTACCCAGACTGCAAATATCTGGGCGCAGTTATGTGGCAAAAATCTGAGCCATAATAATATATCTTTGAGGTTTACGTTACAGGTGTTGGGAACTTATCATGCGGATATGACTTATATACTCAATGAGGATGGAACCATAGAGCCTACCAAGGATGTTTATGAAATAGGCTCCCATGTGGGCAGAACAGGAATTACCACCATAAAGGAACTGCCTGTGACTATGGACGGTGTACAGACAACTTTGCCGGTTGGCACCAGATTATATATCACAGCCACAGATAATGAGGGAACCGCATGGTTTGAGACCGCAACCGAGAAAGGGGATTTCCAAACCGGTGAAATTCATTATGTACGCGATGCGGAGAGCTATCAGATTACCATTGATGGAGTCAGTGAGTATGAGTATTTTGAAAATCTTCCCTATGCAGGATAAAAAAGTTAGTAAAAAATTGAAAAAAATGTTGACAAAGTAGACATCTCATTGTATACTTAACAAGTCGGCTGCGAACAGCCGACAAATGGAAGTTTAGCTCAGCTGGGAGAGCATCTGCCTTACAAGCAGAGGGTCACAGGTTCGAGCCCTGTAACTTCCATTGTGGCGAGATAGCTCAGTTGGCTAGAGCACGCGGTTCATACCCGCGGTGTC
>JAZQMG010000030.1:0-5004 GCA_045543175.1 Acetatifactor sp.
GGAGCCAAACAGAAAGTTGTCAATCAGGTCCAGTTCTTCTAATTTTTTGCGTTCATATGTCATATTCTTCTCCTTTTCTATAGACGAACAGACAAGAAAAGAATATGTAATCTCCTGTTACCGCTACCTTTCCCTGCAAGCTCGCCATATTCAAATATTATTTATGGGAATTTGCAACCGAATGGTTTAGACAGTCCCAGATTTGATGGCTTTATCATAGCAAGAAATTTAAATGATGTCAACTATAATATATACAAAAACATCAAGTGGATAGCACCTTGCACCTTTACAAGTCCCACAAACTTAACTGCTCTACCCTCTCCTTTTCCTCAAAGGTATGCAGATAGGTAAAAATCTGCTTATTGTCATGAACAATCCCGTTCTCGTCACATTTTTGATGGAAAAGCTGCATCAACCCGGCATTATTAGGGCTGTTTACCTCATACTGATTGCCATAGGTATATATGTATTTTTCCTTCATTCCGGGGAACAGTCTGTCCAGTTGTTTGTAAAAATACTCTCTATTGCCCTCCCGCAGAGTAAGCCCCATACCAAAGCAGATAATTCCGTAAACCTTTGCTTCGATACACATATCCAGAATCCCTGAAATATTCTCTTCCGTATCATTGATAAAAGGCAATATAGGGTCAAGCCACACAACCGTAGGTATTCCGGCATCGCGCAGCTTCTTTAACACCTCAAAGCGTTCCTTCGTGGTACTGACATTTGGCTCTAACTTTCTGCACAATTCCTCATCAGCAGTCGTCAAGGTCATTTGTACCACACATTTTGTCCGCTGATTGATTTGCTGTAACAGATCCAAATCCCGCAAAATCCTGTCTGACTTTGTTTGCACCGTAAATCCGAAACCATATTTATAAATCAACTCCAAGGTCTTTCGGACATATCCAAGCTCCATCTCCAGGGGAATATATGGGTCTGTCATAGAACCGGTGCCTATCATACATCTCTGACGCTTACCTCTCAGCGCACTCTCCAGTAATTCCAAGGCATTTTCTTTGACCTCGATATCCTCAAATACATGGTCTATGTGATAGCATTTACTTCTGGAATCACAATAAATACAGCCATGGGTACAACCCCGATACAAATTCATTCCGTTTTTCGCAGATAAAATTCCTTTCGCCTTTACATAGTGCATTGACGGTCCTCTCTTACTCAATTTTCAGGATATATTGCATCAATAATAAATTTAATCTCAGTCACATCTTCTATAATTCGTTTTCTCTCTTCTTCATACTGAATGGGAGCATCCATAGTGCAATCAAAGGTATCGCCTCCGGAGTCAATGGCTATGTACAAATTGTTCTCAGTAAAGTGCAGTGCCATGTTCGGATATAAAATCGCCAACTTCTTAAGGGACTCCATGAATGCAGGCGTCAGCAAATAAAATGGCTCCTGCTCATCCTCTGACCACACGCCAAACATATTATCAAAATTCATATCCCCTGTCTGTATCTGACCGGATGGATATTTTCCTATGGGAACAACGCTACCTCTCACCTCTAGGAAAGGGGAATGTTCACAAACTCTGTACTTAAAGCTGTTAGAAAAAATCTGTACCGAAGAAAATCGTTTCGGAAAGGGTAACTTTATGAAAATTCCTTCAAAACGCAACTCACGCCTACTGTTAGTTTTGCGCATAATTAATATATTGGAGTACTCAAGCTCTACACCTTTGTACTGAGCCCTCAGATAATCTTCTGAACGGAATACATTGGATAGACGTATCAGCTTAAAATCACGCACCTCATCTCTGGAAAACCCTTGCAATCCATTATACTCTACCTTTTCAAGCTGCTCCTCCAAAATATCCCTGACAAATTCCGGCTTATATACGGACTGAAATTTTCTGCGTTGTGCAGCAACCCTGTTCTCCGTAATTATCCCTAATATCGAAGAACATATACCGCCAAACCAGCCAACACCAAAGACAATAACCACTGCAAGAGGACTTGACATACACACAAACGCAATTGGGCATCCAATAAAAATTACCGCAATCATAACTAAGGGTAACCATCTAAACAACTTACTCAGTTTGTGATGAAATACATATTTTCTCCTCAAACGCTCCAACTCTTGTTTTGTACTCTCATAAATCATCGTTTACTTTAGTCTCCATGGTATATTTTATCCTATATTATATAGCCCAAAGCACCTTTACACAATTTCAAAAAACGCACTTTATTAAACATTTTCGTGCATAGAAAAATCCATCGCCTCCAAATACAACTCCTCAAACTCCGGCACCTGAGCCAGATTCAGTATCTGTACCTTGCTTCTATCCAAAGCCTCAAAGCACTTCTCACCCTCCCGTAAGAAAGCACTTCCCACCTTAAGCGCACCTGCCAAAGCCGTATTGCCTCCTGCCACTGTTTTGTCTGCAAGCTCTCTTGGCAATAATCCGATTGCTGCAGCAGACTTAGGACTTAGATAATACCCAAATCCTCCGGCTAATACCACACGGTCAACCTCCACCAAGGTAATTCCGTACTCCTTCACGAGAATTTCTATTCCGGCGCGAATTGCTCCCTTGGCAAGCTGCACAGCGCGGATAGACTCCTGCGTCACACACACATCGCCCACCTGCACTCCGATATCAAAGTAAGGGTCTGCCAAAAGACCCGTCTCGTCCATAATCCCTTCCTGCAAAAGCTTCTCCAAAAGACGAATCATGTCTGCTCCCCAGATGCCACGGTTGACGCCACCCTCAAAAGCAGGTCCTGCTGCTGTTGCACAGGCAATCAAACGCTCCCGATTGCCCAAAACCATCTCACCATTGGTTCCCAAATCAATCAACAGCGTAGTTTCATCCCTATTCCACATATCACAGGCCACCATTCCTGCCGTAATATCACCACCCACAAATGCAGACAGCCCCTGACAAATCAAACATTCCACACCACTGATTTCCGTACTCACAGAATCAAGGTAACTTGCATGGAAAGGCGCATTTCCCAACTCCTGTACATCATATCCCAGTAACAGATAGGTCATGGTTGTGTTGGCTGCAATCACCGCAAATAGCTTTTCCCCCTCTGCCATCTTCTGTTTAAACTGCTCAAATCCTTGCTGTAGCACATTATGAACACCTGTCTGTAATTCCATAGCTACTTTTGAGTCTGTAGCTGCCTGAATGCGTGACAATACATCTGCACCATACTTAATCTGGGGATTCACCTGCGCAAAATAATCCTCTACATTTCCTTCTTTGTCATGAAGCTGCATAGCAATCGTCGTGGTACCGATATCCACGGTTGCAAGGCGTTTCCCTTCCACATATGCACAAGTCTCTGAAAGCAACCCATCGACAAAATTGTGCATCACAAACGAGATGCCCTGCAAGCCATCTTTTGCTGTCCCCCAACATCGTCCGCATCCTACACAAACATGACATCTTGTACCCTTTTTACACAAACTGATTTCGCTCCTCATTGTAGTGATAATCTATAATATGAAGTTTCTGCTCAAGCTCCTGTCTATCCACATCCAGGTCCTCACACAAGGCATCAAGATTGCTATAAAAATCTCGCAGCTTTAAATTTACAAAGCTTAAAAGCATCACCGGGTCTTTTGGTATCATAACATCCTCACTCCCTGCGCAAATTTGCGCACAATTCACTCTTTTACATGGTATCGTATCACATTTTGTATATTTTGCCAAATATTCTATTTAACATTTATAAAATCATCATTGCCTGTTTCACTATTTTTTGATATAATAGAATCTAATTTATCGTGCTACTAAAAGAAAGTTAGCGGACAATACAAATGACTACTTTGAAAAAGAAAATCAATAATTTCATAGAATGGGCTACCGATATCAGAAACCAATTGTTTCTGCTTATCTGTCTGTTGATACACGCATTGTATTTTTGTGTGTTCTGTTTTTTGAATGTAGAATCTCTGGCCTTAGTCAATTTTTTAAGCACCAGTTTCTATGCTTATTTTCTGTTTGTGCGAAAAGATACCTCCGAAAGAACCATGGCTATTTCCTATTTTGAGATTCTAATTTTCTCAATGATAAGTAATGGCGCCGTAGGTTCGGATTCCGGGTTTTTCCTATTTGCCGTGGGTATGTCAGCCTCTGTATTCTATCTGGTTCCTTCCTATGGTAACAGACGTTTTGTATATCAGCTTCTTGGAATTATTGTAGCATTTACCTCGGAAGGCATTGTACGTCTTACCGGACTAACCTTTCCTGATACTCATGCCAGTGTTGAACCTTACCAGAATATATTTTACCTAATCAACCTTTTAATTACTTCCGGTATTAGTTTGACCGCCACTGTTTTCTATTCCAAGCGCAAAGACACCATGGAAGAATTCATGCGTTATAATATGTATCATGATGCACTAACCGGCCTGTATAATCGTCGTTTCTTGGAACGCCAAATGACACAGAATGGCGATACCTCCAAAAACGACTACATAATCTGCATGTTGGATATTGATTTCTTCAAAAAGGTAAATGACACCTATGGTCACGCCGTGGGCGATGTGGTTTTATCCAAACTGGCTGAATTTATGAAGGAAGCAGCAGGCGCCGATAATCTGGCTGTACGATGGGGCGGTGAAGAATTTATTATGTATTTCCCCAATTCCACCATCGAGACGGTTCATCCACTGATGGAAGGCTTACGCAAACGAGTGGAAGAAACCGTGATTGAAACCGCAGAACACAAAATACAGGTAACCATTACCGTAGGTGTGGGCATTGGACGTGCCGGCCGAAATTATCAAAAGGTGATTCGAATTGCTGACGAAAAGCTATACTATGGCAAACAACACGGTAGAAATAAAATTGTTTTATAAAAGAGCGTGAACTGCTATTTGCACGCAAAAAAGTGCCTTCGGCACTCTCAACTCCCCTGACCCCTCATTCATGAGGGGAAGGGGTTTTTCTTTGCCTTACTTTATTGTAAAATTCTTATATGAATATCTTACAATCCATTTTTACTGATTATTATGAACATATCC
>JAZQMG010000031.1:0-83175 GCA_045543175.1 Acetatifactor sp.
ATTTTATCAACACGTTTTGTCCACCCTCAAAGTTGTTCAAAAAAAGATTAAACCGCTGTACCCCTAGTGTTTACAAGGGTTACAGCGGTTTTTATCAACACATTTTGTCCTATAAGTCTAAAACGGTACATGTCTATGCAATCCAAAGACATGTACCGTTTCATTTTTCTTATTCCAAATTGGTTCGCTCCGTCATATTATGAACCACCTCACGAATCAAAAGCGGAAGGAACGGCTTAGTGATATAGTCATCACATCCAAGCTTCTCAAACTCAGCAAAGTTATCCATATTCTTGTCACCTGTCAGTAGTACTACCGGCGTCTGATATTTCTCTCGAATAAGTCTGAGTGTCTCCAATCCATCCATCTCCGGCATCATCACATCCAGTAAAATCAAATCAAAAGCCTGCTGTTCAAGCATTTCAAGTGCCTCTTTACCACTTCCGACAGCCACAATTTCATACATGGGTTCATCCTGCATGACATGAGCAATCAGATTGCGGTTCATCGCTGTATCATCCACCACAAGAACCTTCCTATGCAGGGAATCTCCCTGTTTCATAGTGTAATCCTTATCCTCATCAATCATCTGTAGCATGATATCTGCAAAGGCAGGGTCAAACTGTGCTCCCCTTCCCTTCTCAATCTCAGCACGCACCACCTCCTGAGGCAATGCCTTACGATAACTTCGATTACTGGTCATTGCATCATAGGCATCTGCAACACCAAGAATCCTCGCCACTTCCGGTATTTTTTCTCCTTCAAGACCATTTGGATAGCCTTTTCCATCATATCTTTCATGGTGATATTTTGCACCAATGTCAATCAGATTGCTGCCGGAAATCCCCCGCAAAATATGATATCCTGTTACCGGATGAATTTTTATAATATCGTATTCTTCATCCGTAAGTTTTCCTGCCTTGTTAATAATCTCAACAGGAATACGTATCTTGCCCACATCATGCAAAAGACCTGCTCGATATATTTCCTCCTGCTCCTCCTTGCTCTTTCCAAGCCGAATTGCAATCATACGGGCATATTCTGCCACTCGCTTGGAATGTCCGCTGGTGTATCTGTCCTTGGCATCCACAGCCTCACTGAGTGCAGTAACCGTCTGAATAAAAAGCTCCTTAATTGTTTTCTGCTGGATTCTGAGCTCACCTGTCTGCTCATCTACCTTTTTTTCCAGTTCCAACTGTAGTTTTTCCAACTCATTCTTTCGTACGACAAAAAGAATCATACTGACTATACTGATAATAGTCACCAGAAATATCTCCAGACACACAACAAAAAGATAAAACTTATATATCGGAGTTTCCCACATTTGTGGTTCTTTGGTAAGCGTATACATGGTTTCCTGCAAAACATTTTCACCGGAACTGTCAAACACCTGTAAATAAATGTGATACTTGGACATGTCAGGCTTAAATATCCGTATGGGCTCCACCTCATCCCATCCATATATCTTGGGCTTGTCATCAAGCTCAGGAATATAAAAGCGAACCTTCACATCCGCAAAAGTATAATTCCTCACAGAAGCATAAATAGAGATATTCTTGGCATTAGAAGGAACTGTAAAACTGCCGCTATCTGTTACCTTCATCTCTGTTCCGTCACACTCCACCGAAACGACTCCGCACTTCATACTTGCTGCCGCATTTCTACTACTGCTGTCAAATACAATCACGCCATTATTACTGCAAAGATACAATTCACCCTCATCAGAAATATAATTCCAAGAGTTAGCAGTCAGTCCTGAGAGCAGACCTTCATTAGCACCATAGAGCCTGAATCGGTTACCGCTGTCTGCGCACAGCTCGGAAAGCTCTGTCTCGTACAAGCCTGCACTACAGGATATATATGCAGTCTCCCCACTGGGAATGATATCGTAATTGTTAAAATACGGAAACTTAGTCAACTTCCGAATGACTCCATCCAAATCAACATGGCACAAACCATTACTGGTAACAACCAGGCAACCATCTTCATGAGGTATAATTCTCAAAATGACATTGGAGGACAGTCCATCCTCTACCGTATAATTTTTTACCAGTTTCCCATCTGAAATAATATAGATTCCGCTACCATCACTGCCGGCCCACACCGTCTTGTCCCTGCCCTCCACAACAGATAAAATCTGCGTGTTGGCAAGTCCGTCCTGAGCAGTTAATGTTCCTTCCAGTCGACCGCCCTTTATAAAATTGATACCATCTGCTGTTCCGGCAACAATTGTACCATCTGCCAACTCCGTTATACATCTGAAACGATTACTTGTGGCACCATCTGACTCAATAGAATAACTGCGAACCCCACCATCGGAATCATAACAAACAAGCCCATTATAGGTACAAATCCACAAACGTTCCTCTGAATCAACAAAGAAAGAACGAACTCTGTAACCACTCAGCAGTTCTGTAAGCTTATTCTTTTTACTTCGATAATTCCTACCGTCTAACGTAATCAGTCCATCATCTGTTCCGCAGTAATAATCACCTTTATAGTAAGTGACAGCATTTACAACCTCCTGCTTAATTCCCGCTTTATCAAACAAGTTAATAAAAGAACTCTCCGACAACTTCATAACCCCATATCGGGTAGATGCAATCCAGATATTTCCTTGATAATCCTCATGAAAACATGCAACAGCAGAGTCAAAACCGTTGTAATACATCTTGTGATAGTTGCCGATTGGGTCAAAATAGCCCAAGCCGGACTCCGTTGCTATCCAAATACGCTTATCGCTATCCTCAAAAACTGCGGATATCTCATTTGCAGATACATGAATCTGTTTCTGAATTTCCAATCCCTTATCAGAGACATCGAACACAAAGAGCTCACCCGTCTCCGTTCCTACCATGAGTCCTTCCGATGTAGCCGCCAGACAATAACAGAAAAGTCCCTGCATAGCACCATCGGCAACTTTAAGCTTCCGTTCTCCGTCAAGCGCATAAAGCCCACCATTATTGTCCATCACAATGAGCATATCCTTGTAAACCGCCATGGACTTGGCAAAAGTAATATCCTGACTTAATATCTCAATTGTGTCATCCGTGTGGAATTTACATATTCTGTCACTGGTACCAACATACACATTTCCAGCACTGTCCTCTGCAAAACAGCGGACAGAATTTGAGGGAAGTCCTTCCTTGTCCGTAAAATAGGTATATGTTCCTTTTTCATATCTCGCTATACCTGCGTCATTTGTTCCAATCCACAATCTTCCCCTGCTGTCAGCCATCATTTCAACAACATTCACAAGTCTGCTCTCACGGATAAATTCAAATTCGATTCCGTCATATCTTGTAAGACCTGCATAGCTGCCTATCCATATATAACCGTCATTCGTTTCGCAAATAGTATTGGCCTCCGAAGACACTATTCCATTTGTGTTATTATAAATTTTCGCCACAAAATTATCACTGTCCAAATTGGAAGCCTGCACTGTAAGGGGTTGTATCAACACTACCTCAATCATCCCCAAGGCGAGGAGAAACGCCATGGTCTGAGTGCTCCTTCCCTTTGCCCTTTTTAACCTGTCGACACCCAACAGAACCAAATAAGTTACCAACACACAAACCTGCATGTTCACAATGCCAACAACCGCTTCCCCCGCCAAAGCGGACAAAATCCCAGGAACATCATGCCATCTCAACATATCCACGAGGGTATCCCCCCATATATTTCCCGAATAACCCTCTTGAAAAAGCAGATTCAAAGGCGTTATAGCAACCGTACAAACGATTCCGAGCCAGAATCCGGATATAATAACCCTTAACAGACTGCTCAAAAAACCTCTTTTTATTAGCAAATACATCATAACCGCAGTTGCCACATTTACCAAAGCATAGGCAACCGTTGCCACACTACAGCCTCCAAAGATAAAACTGTTCAAAAATGCGGCAACTGCGCCCCCCCATACTCCCAGATAATAAACAGTAATAAAGGTTCCAACCGCATCAAACCATATAGGCAGATTACAGTTGTCTGCAATGAATCGCCCTACAATATTCAAAACAATTCCAGCTATCAGAATAATAATCTTTTGTACCTTTTCCTTCATCCGAATTCACCTCACATCGAACGCTGCCCATCATGAATTGGCAGCTCCAGAAACCACACAATAATCTGACAAATATTTTAAAATGATTCCATCCAGCTTGTCCGGTATAATAGGCTTTGTCAAAAAATCATCAAAGCCTTCCTGAATATATTTCTCTTGATCTCCCACAAGTGCATTGGCTGTAAGCATAACAATGGGAACACCCTTACAGAGCTTTTGATTGCGTATTGCGTGCATTGTTTCTATTCCATCCATTTCCGGCATCATATGATCCAGAAAAATAAGGTGAAACGCCTGCTGCTGCAACATTTCCAGACAGGTTTTTCCGCTTTCTGCCTCATATATCTGCACCTGCATTCGTTTTAGCAAGCCTTTAAAAACTTTACGGTTCATTTCCGAATCATCCACAATCAAAACCCTCGCATCAGGGGCGGTATAGACAGTCTGACATTTCATCTCCTCCGCGTGAACAACTCGTCCTCTGAAATCTCCCAACGGCTCCTCATCCACAACCTTTTGTATAATGTTAAAGGAAAACTCGCTGCCCTTTTCATACTCACTCTGTATTTGCAGTTCACTTCCCATCAATTGAAGAAACTGCTGTACAATATTCATGCCAAGACCCGTTCCCTCCACATCTCTGTTTCTCGACAAGTCGAGGCGTTGGAATTTATCATAAATTCTGCCAATATCCTCCTTATGAATTCCTATGCCGGTATCCTTCACCGCATAATGCAGAATTGCATTTTCCCCTTCCCTTGTACAGGTTACCTTTAAGGACACGATTCCCTGATTGGTATACTTCACCGCATTTGTAAGCAGGTTTAACACAATTTGTCGAATTCGCTTATCGTCGCCATAATAGCCTTTGGGAATTGTGGGGTCAATATCAAACTCCAACTGCAAACCCTTTTCCCTGGCTCTAATTTGAATCATATTGTATAAATCACTTAGAAGACTGTTTAACTCATAGTTTACGGGAACCAATTCCATCATTCCCACTTCAAGCTTGGTAGAATCCAGAATTTCATTGATAATATTCAAAAGAATTGCCGACGAATCCTTAACATCCTGTGCATACTTATGTATATCCGGTTCTGAACTCTCACGTAAAATCATTTCATTCATGCCGATTACAGCATTGATGGGGGTTCTTATCTCATGTGACATTCTTGCAAGGAACTGAGATTTTGCGCGGTTTGCATTTTCTGCTTCAACCTTTGCTTTCTCTAATTCCGCTGTAAGCTTTGCCTTCTCAAGACTTCCGCTGACAATGGTGAATATACTGCTGCACACAGAGACAAATGCAATATATATCAGACAGCGAGGCACCACATAAAACAGCAGCAGCGTCACATAGGGATTCTGATTCACCTCCGACAGCAAAAAACGGCCGCCCGACATGTGATTTTCTAAACTGCTGACCGTCAGCAAAGCCATATTCGCATCACATAATCCATAAAAGTATCCGCCATACACCACGATAATTGTACTGATAACCGTCAGCCCATAAACATATTGCATTACCCGCTTCGAAGAATATAAGGTGGCATACAAAAAGGGCAATATCGGCACCAACACCACATGATAGGTAATGGATACTCCCATAATCGTAAACACCACGATAACCATAAATAAGATAAAGTACTTGGTTTTTTCATTGGATAAAGACAGTTTTCTGGTACTGATGACTACCACCAAATAAATAATCAGCGATGGAATATATCCCCACTTCATCAAATTTTGGTCGATAACAAAAACACCTATGAGATTCAGTAAAATAGCTATGGTATACAAAGCCATTGTTACAGAAAAACATCTCAACACATACATATTCGCAATATATTCTCTGTCTTCAAGATAGACTGAGATATCATCACGTTTCTTCCTACTCTCCCCCATAATTGTCTCCTCGCATTATACCTGAAAAAAATCTTTTCCAACCTTGTTCTGCATCCTGTCATATTGCCCATACATTTTCTGCACTTCATTTTCCAATATATAATAATGCCGCACATATGGTATCAAAAGCACCAGAATCAATATCACCAACACTCCCAAAAATGGTGTAAACATGAGAACTGAAGTACAAAGCGTCACAACCTCCAACAGCGCAAACAACACCGTCACAATCAAATGAATCAGTCTCTCATGTTGAAAAAATCCAATCTGAACCAGATGCTCCGCCTTCACCGCAGACCAATCCACATCCTCTTTGGTAAGAAGTTCATCTATGTATTTCCGGTAGGTCAAAATTCGTTTCTCCATGAAAATGCCTCCTTTGTAAAACTGTCTTTTATCCAAGCCCGCCCGGCTTATCCTGCATGTCATGCCCCAACAGAACATGCTGCACTCCCTGCAAAGGGACTTCACCTATGGGATTCATTCCCAGCTTCTCACACACTCGCAAGGATGCCTTGTTGCCCGGTCTCACAAATGCCAGAATCCGCTCAAACCCCAATTCTTCATAGCCATAAGCCAAAATAGCGCGACACACCTCCGTAGCATAACCCTTCCCCTGTTTATCTGCCGCAATTACAAAACCAAGCTCCGGGTCTTCGTAGCCCTCTCTGTAACAAAGTCCTGCTCTCCCAATAACCTTCAGCGCATTATCTGTTTCTGACCCTACACAATCTGCCTCTGGCTTTTCAAGTACCGTCCAGATACCAAAACCATAAAAAGCATACACCTTATCAATATAATCTCTGATATAGTCACGTTCTTTTTCCGGATTCTCATATAAAGAATCCATATACTCTGTAATAGAGGGCTCCCTGTATATCCGATAAAATTCCTCCACGTCACCGACAGTAGTCTCACGCACCAGACAATGCTCCGTCTCCAGTATATCCCAGGGAATCCCTCGAAAGCGCCTGTAAATCCCCTCCAGATAATCCATATCCAATTCCGTAGGATTGTCACAGGCATACCGGAAAGGACTAAAATCCTGATTACGATTCCCCTCATGAAGCCAGATTAACACTGCCTTGCCCTCTGCCAGAAGCTCACACCCCCGGGCAGCAGAATCCGTAATCCACAAAGTGGCATCCGTCTCGTCCCTGCCATCCACACCTCCGGTAATTTTACACACACCATCCTCAGAACAGGTGATTACTCTCTTTAAATAATACATAGATTTTCAGTTCCCCTCTTTACGTTCCATCCTAATTACGCTAAAATAGGAATCACGGACAATAATCTGTCCTTTTCATTATACTACATCTTAGAATAGAGAGGAAATATTTTATGGCACAAAATCCTATTGTTACTATCAAAATGCAAAACGGCGGTGTGATTAAGGCTGAGCTTTATCCTGAAATTGCACCCGAATCCGTAAATAACTTTATCAGCCTGATTAACAAGGGCTACTACAACGGCCTGATTTTCCATCGCGTTATCCGTGGTTTCATGATTCAGGGCGGATGTCCCGACGGCACCGGAATGGGCGGCCCCGGCTACCACATCAAGGGCGAATTTAATCAGAACGGCTTCCAAAATGATTTGAAGCACACTGAGGGCGTTTTGTCCATGGCTCGTTCCATGTTTCCCGACTCTGCCGGCAGCCAGTTCTTCATCATGCACAAGACCTCTCCCCATCTGGACGGTGCTTACGCGGCCTTCGGTAAGGTAATTGAAGGTATGGACGTAGTAAACAACATTGCAGAGACTGCAACCGATTTTTCCGACAAACCCCTTGAGAAGCAGGTAATGGAAAGTGTTACTGTTGACACCTTCGGAGAGACCTACGCAGAGCCCAACAAGCTGTAGTTATTCATATTTTGTTTACAATTCTTTTAATATTTTTTCAATTTCCACTCATGTTTTAGACATTTCTGTGGAATATACTAAGAACATACAAAGAACAACTAACACAGCCAGTTATTTGTTAATAAACTTTTTCATAATACATGCCAAGGACCCCCTATATCCTTGGCATCCTCCCGTTTAGGGGACAATTTTCAGTTGTCCTCTATTATTTTTTGTACTATAATTAAAAATTGAACAATATACTAAAGGGGATTTCTATGACGCAAATCATACAAACCATAACACAAATCAACGATACACTGCATGGATTTATCTGGGGACCCTGCATGCTGGTTTTCTTCCTGTTTGTAGGCCTGATGTTTACCATACGAACCAAGCTGTTTCAGCTTGTACATATCAAAGACTGGCTGGATATCACAATCCTTTCTGTTTTTAAGAAGGATAACAAATCCAGACGTACCGATGATAAACATTCCATCTCGCAATTTCAGTCTCTGTGTACAGCACTGGCTGCAACCATCGGTGTAGGTAATATTTCCGGTGTGGCCGTGGCTCTTTCACTGGGTGGTCCCGGCGCAATCTTCTGGATGTGGCTGTCTGCGTTTTTGGGTATGATGACCAACTTCGCTGAGAAGACTCTGGGCATCAAATACCGCTACAAAAACGAAAAAGGCGGTTGGGTCGGCGGTGCCATGGTTTATATCGAAAAGGGTCTCGGTTGGAAATGGCTGGCATTAATTTTCTCTGTCTTCTGTGTACTGGCATCCTTTGGTATCGGCAACATGTCTCAGGGCAACGAAATTGCCAACGGCTTAAACAATTCCTTCGGCATTCCCAACTGGCTGACCGGTCTGGTTGTGATGGGACTGGCCGCTCTGGTGATTTTGGGGGGCATTAAACGAATTGCTTCCGTAGCAGAAAAGGTCGTGCCCTTCATGGCAATTTTTTACATAATAGGTGCATTGATTGTAATTTGTAGCAATATCACATCTGTGCCCGACGCATTTGCTGCAATTTTGGGCAACGCATTCAATCTTCCCTCCATGGGTGGCGGTGTTGCAGGCTTTACCGTTATGGTGGCAATGAGACAAGGTATCTCCAGAGGTGTATTCTCCAATGAGGCGGGCTTAGGTTCCTCCGTTATGGTTCACTCCACTGCTGATGTGAAAGAACCTGTGGAACAGGGCATGTGGGCTATCTTCGAGGTGTTTACGGACACGATTGTGGTATGTACCATGACTGCACTGACTATCCTCTGCTCCGGCGTATATGACTTTGCAGCCTATGAGACCTGTGCAATAAACGGCATGGAACTGGCTGATGCAGGCCTTCTTTCCGGCATTGCCCTTACCAGTGCAGCCTTTGAATCCGTACTGGGCCCCTTGGGCAGCAAATTCATTTCTATTGCGATAATGCTCTTCGCCTTCACCACCATTCTTGGCTGGTCTTACTATGGCGAGCGCGCAGTGGAGTACCTCTTTGGCCTGAAGGCCGTGCCTGTTTATAAGATTATTTTTATTCTAATGCTCTTTGTGGGATGTAACGCATCCTTAGAATTGGTGGTAGATATTTCAGATACCTTTAATGGTTTTATGGCTCTGCCGAACCTGATTGCCCTGACATTCCTGTCCGGTCAGGTGATAGAAATGACCAGAGACTATCTTGCCCGCAAGAAAGAAGGCAAATTAAATTCAGGGGGTAACAAAGTTGCGTAAATTATCTCTTGTTGCTATGATTTCTGCAATACTTTATATTGTTTTGGGTATGGGAATCCTTGTTTTTCAAGATTTATTTAAGCCTCTGTTTCTGGGCGGAGGAGCCGATTCCATTGCCGTATATCCTGCGGGTGCACTGATACAGTTGGCATGTGTGGGGCTTCCCTGCGCTGTTTTAGGTGCAGTGAATCTCACAGGCAGCCACAATGGCAGCCGGCTCCTTCCCTTGGGAACTGCTGTTTACAGTGGTATTGTACTGGGGTTCCAGAGTCTTTTAAAAACCCTGCTTAACAATATCAGCACAGCCTTTGCTGCCCACCTGGGAGGCACCATACATCTTGCAAATATGAGCGTTTTAATTCAACTGTTCGGTTGGATTGAACTGTTTAGCAATATAGCACTGGTACTGCTGTTGGTGGACGGAGTAATTGCAACTTACAAAGACAAAAACGCTTAAATCTATCCAATGCCTCAAACATAAATTTTACATCGCCTCTAACTTCATCCGAATCGGCAACAGTAATAAAAATCCAATCATGCCATACAAAATGCCAAGCAGTGCTACCGATATTGCTGCCATTAAATATTCCGCCGCAATTGCGGATTTCATACCGGAATACATAATCGCAACAAATCCTACACCAGTCTCAAAAACTCCCATTCCAACCAATGTACTGCTAGCCAGTTTCAGTGCCGTTTTTGCCTGAATAAGGTAATAGGGTTATCCCCGTCACAAAAATAATCGATAAAGAATTCCTGTTTTTCTTTTTACTGATTTCTGTTTCTTGAATGAGATTCATCATATTTTCCTCCGCCTTTCTGGAATAACCCTCCTCCGGCAGACGTTCCCCTGAGAGCAATTCATTGACATTGATTTTCAAGGTCTCACAAAGGGGTGTAATGGAGGACAACTCCGGCATCCCCTTTCCACACTCCCACTTGGATATGGTCTTGTTGCTGACCCCGATGGTATCAGCCAGTTGTTGTTGGGTCATTCCCCGTTCTTTACGTAACTCTGATATAAATCTGCCTATTTTTTCCTGATTCAAAATAGCTCCTCCTTTCGTAAATCCAACATAGCAAATGTATCATTTTCCCACAACAATCTTTCCGTGGATATGGGTCTACCTATCGTAGAATCGAGCGTTTTGCGTATGAAAAAGGGCAGGATGCCGAAACATCCTGCCCTTATCACTCTT
This sequence comes from Acetatifactor sp., assembly GCA_045543175.1. Taxonomy (GTDB): domain Bacteria; phylum Bacillota; class Clostridia; order Lachnospirales; family Lachnospiraceae; genus Acetatifactor. The sequence continues at coordinate 10,743 of JAZQMG010000031.1, forward strand.
AATTTATGCCTTGCCAACAGAACCGAACAGCTCCATCTTCTCCTTCACAGTAGCCTTGATAGCCTCTGTGCCGGGAGCAAGCAGCTTACGAGGGTCAAAGCCCTTACCTTCCAAATCCTTACCTGCCTCGATATACTTACGAGTAGCCTCAGCAAATGCCAACTGACACTCTGTATTTACATTAATCTTAGCTACACCAAGGGTGATTGCCTTCTTAATCATATCAGCGGGAATACCGGTACCGCCGTGAAGTACCAGAGGAAGCTCACCTGTACGCTGCTGAACAGCATCCAGGGTCTCAAAGCTCAGTCCCTGCCAGTTCTCAGGATATTTGCCGTGGATATTGCCGATACCTGCTGCCAGGAAATCTACACCCAAGTCTGCAATTGCCTTACACTCTTCGGGATCTGCACACTCACCCATACCTACTACGCCGTCTTCTTCACCGCCGATGGAACCAACCTCAGCCTCGATGGACATCCCCTTATCGTGAGCCATCTTAACCAACTCAGTAGTCTTCTGCACATTCTCCTCGATGGGATAATGAGAACCATCAAACATAATGGAAGAGAAACCTGCCTCGATACACTTCTGGCAACCCTCGAAGGAGCCGTGATCCAAATGAAGTGCTACAGGAACATCAATTCCCAAATCCTGAATCATACCGTTTACCATGCCTACTACAACATGATAGCCGCCCATGTACTTACCTGCCCCCTCAGATACACCGAGAATTACAGGGGATTTACACTCCTGAGCGGTAAGCAGAATAGACTTGGTCCACTCCAGATTGTTGATATTGAACTGGCCTACTGCATAATGGCCTGCCTTTGCCTTTTGAAGCATTTCTGTTGCTGATACTAACATTTTGACTACCTCCGTTTTCTTATGATAAATCCCATTCTTTGTACAGTATAACACATTTTACCGGAAATGGAAATAGATATTGTTAAATTTTTATCGGAATTTATAAAACCTATTTTGCCACTCTGATTTCCACAGCCCGATGACGGTTTTCAATATAAACATCCTTATGGCTGCCACCATTTTCGCCATCCAATGTCCATGCCACCTCTTCATCTGACTCAAACCGAATAGACGAGGTTCTGAAACAGTAAGTTGTTCCCGTATCAATATCACGGTTCATAAGAGAGTTCATAATCTGTGTAAGCTCCATGGGATTCTTGGGATACTTAACCAACGTTACCTCAAATACGCCATCATCCAACTGCACATTCTTACCTGTAATATTTTTAAAGCCGCCCACAGATATAGAGTTAGTAATCATCCCAAAAATAAAATCATCCTCTATGGTCTTGTCCTCATAGCTCACCTTCAAATGATAGGATTTCACAGCGGGAAGACGTTTCATCCCTTCCAACACATAAGCCATGTGACCCAGGGTATTCTTTATCTCCTGATCGGTCTCATAGGATACCTCCGTAAGAATACCAAAAGCCGCAATATATACAAAGATATCATTGTTAAAGGAACCCACATCGCAGGGGAAATTTTTACCCTTTACAACATTCTCTGCCGCCTCCACCATATTCTTAGGAAGATGAAGACTGCCGCCAAAATCATTAGTGCTGCCTGCGGGTATATAGCCAATAGGTGTCTGGAAACTACTCTGGGTCATACCTGTTACAACCTCGTCGAGAGTACCGTCACCACCGCTGCATACCACCAAATCATAGATGGGTTTACGGTTCGCCACAATCTCCACTGCATCCCCCTTTTTGCGGGTGGGATACACTGTAACCTCAAAACCGGCTGCGGCAAACACATCCATAATATCAGCCAATTTATTCCTAATCTTAGCCTTACCTGCCTTGGGATTGTATACAAACAACATTTTCTTTTCTAAAGGAAAGCTCATACGCCACCTCCTTATAAAAAAAGCGAGTTCCATTCAAATGTCAGCCCGCTTTTTACAGTTCTTAAAAAGTAATATTAATTACCGGTTAAGAATTTTTCGATATTATCCACAGCAAGTTCCTCATCCTCACCCTCTGCGGTGACGATAAGCTCTTCGCCGTTATTGAGACTCAATGTCATCATGCCCATAATACTTTTGCCGTTGACTTTCTTGTCCTCGGAACCCATATAAATCTTGCTCTCATACTTGCTGGCTTCCTGTACCAACAGTGCCACAGGTCTTGCCTCAAGACCATTCTCAAGATTAATCCGGACTGCTTTCGTTTTCATTTCTTTCCTCCCATTCTAGGTCCTTAGCTTTTCAGCGAATTCACTCAGTTTCCGAAGTCTGTGATTGACACCGGACTTGCCCACAGGCGGTTCCAAATACTCCCCAAGCTCCTTAAGCGGCGCATCAGGATTCTCCAATCTGACCTCTGCCATCTGGCGCAAATTATCCGGCAACTGTCCCAAACCACCATGATCGCGAATGTATTCTATATCCTCTATCTGCCGTGTGGCAGCATTTACCGTTTTGGAAATATTTGCTGTCTCACAATTGACGCGTCTATTGATAGAATTACGCACATCCTTCAAAATACGCAGATTCTCAAACTCCATCAGCGCAATATGGGCCTCGCAGATATTCAAAAGGTCCACAATACTCTCGCCCTCTTTCAGGTATACCACATAATATTTTTTGCGAAGGACTAGTTTTCCTTCTATACCAAAAGCCTGTAATACATCCTGTAGCTGTGCTGCCTTTTCGGGACTGGTGCAGACAAATTCCATATGATAACCCTTGGTAGGGTCACTGATGGAACCTGAACTTAAAAAAGCACCTCTCAAAAAAGCCCTCTGACAGCAGGCGGTTTTGACAAGCACGGGATTTACCGGAGCCTCCAAATCTCCGATTCCCGATAGGATTTCTCCCATCTGCTCTTCGCCGATTTCCGCATCAGTATTTATATTATACGTTTTTTTCAATAATGTAAAGCCTTTTCTCGAAACGGCTTCATTTTCTGTCTGAAATCCGATGGTATAACAACCATTCTTATCTCTGCCATACTGTCCGCAAAAGTGCATCATCGCTGCCAATTCCGCAAGCTGACAATGTCTGGCAGGACTCATATGCTTAGCCAACTCTTCCTTGACATTCTGTGAAAAAGACATCTCTTACCTCTGTAAATCCTGTAAACTCGACTGAGTTACATCTCTGTGATACAACTTGATACCGTACTCTCCCTGATTCTTCATTCGCTGATACAGCTCATTAGCAAGGGTCACACTTCTATGCTTCCCTCCGGTACAGCCGATGGCAATTACCAGACGATATTTGCCCTCCTTGACATAATTGGGTACCAGAAAATGTACCATATCCGTAAGCTTCTCCAAAAAAATCTCCGCATCCGGGAAATTCATGACAAAATCCTGTACTTCCTTGTCATTTCCGGTCTTGTGCTTCAATTCATCAATATAAAATGGATTGGGCAAAAAACGCACATCAAACACCAAATCTGCATCGGAGGGGATTCCATGCTTGAAACCGAAGGACATAATAGTAATCATCAAGCTATTATACTCTTCATTGCGCACAAAAATTCTATCTAACTCAGATTTTAATTCTCTTGTGAGCAAATTGGAGGTGTCAATGACATAATCTGCCATTTTACGAATAGTCCCCAGTACCTCCTGCTCCTTACGCACACCTTCCTCCACGCGCCCCTCCACTGCAAGGGGGTGAACGCGTCTTGTCTCCTTATAACGCTTAATCAGCACCTGTTCAGACGCTTCCATGAACAAAATCTCAAACTGATAACCCTTCTCCTTCAGCGCCTTCAATACACGGGTAGTCTCCTTGAAGGACTGGTCTGCACGCACATCCAGACCCAAAGCAACCTTTGTAATCTCTCCGTTGGGCATGGTAATCAGCTCCACAAACTTCTCTATCAGAGAGGAGGGCAGATTATCCACACAATAAAAACCTACATCCTCCAACATTTTCAGAGCCGTACTCTTACCGCCGCCACTCATTCCTGTCACAACTACAAATCTCATATGCGCCTCGTTTCCTTATCCTGTGAGCCGGTACTATCCTGACCAATTCAGCTAAAATTCACCTAAAAATACTACTTCCGTTTCCAGTTCCACATTAAAACGTTCTTTCACCTGTCGCTTAATCTCTGTAATCACAGCCATAATATCTGTCGCTGTGGCATTTCCCGCATTAATTACAAATCCGCAATGCTTCTCTGACACCATGGCACCGCCTATGCGGAAGCCTCTAAGACCTGCATCCATAATTAAAGCTCCTGCAAAATGTCCCTCCGGGCGTTTGAAGGTACTGCCCGCACTGGGATATTCCAAGGGCTGCTTCTCCCGTCTTGCCACTGCCAGTTCATCCATTCTTGCCTTAATGGCATCCTTGTCTCCCGGCTCTAATTTAAATGCAACCTCCGTTACCACAAAAGGCTTTCTGCGAATGGTACTCTTGCGGTATCCAAATTCCATGGTAGCATTATCAAGAATGAGAAGCTCACCGTTTTTGTCCATCACAGTAACCTCTACCACCACCTGTGCCAACTCGCCGCCATAAGCACCGGCATTCATCACTACGCCACCACCCACAGTACCGGGGATACCGGAGGCAAACTCTAACCCGGTAAGACCATGCTGCAAAGCCGCTGCAGCCACCTGAGACATCAAGGCTCCCGCCTGTGCCTTAACCACATTGCCAGCCACGGTAACCTGACTCATTTTCTTCCCAATCTGCAGAACCACACCTTTATAGCCCTTGTCGCTGACCAAAAGATTGCTTCCGTTGCCAATCACTACAAAGGGACACTCCACCAACCCCAGATACTTCTGAATCTTTTGAAGCTGGGTGGCATTTTCAATCTCAATCAGACAATCCGCCGGACCACCTACCCGAAAGGTAGTGTGGGAAGCCATAGGCTCCTCCAAATGAATATTCTCCCCCGGAACGATACTCTGCAAAGTTTCCAACATTGCTTCGCTAATCATAAAAAACTGCCTCTTTCTAAAACTCTATTCATTATATTTATACATCTTCGCGCAGAATTAACCCTGCTGCGCCATAAATTCCTGCATCATTTCCCAAGGTTGCCAGTGCAAACTTTGCTCCCCTGCATGCTGTAAACGCATACTTCTGAAAAACAGGCTCCACATAGGAAATCAAAATATCTCCTGCCTTGGACACACCGCCGCCGATAACAAAAACCTCGGGATTGACTACTGCTGCCACATTTGCAAGCCCCTTGCCCAGATACTCGCCAAACTGCTGTGCAATCTCTACCGCAACCTCGTCTCCGTCCTTCACTGCATCAAAAACATCCTTGGCACTGATATTACCCTCACGGAGAACACTTGCCTTGTCGTCCTTAGCCAGTCTTCTTTTCGCCAGTCTCACCACACCGGTAGCTGACGCATACTGCTCCAGACAGCCTTTGTTTTTGCAGCCACAGCTTTCCGTCTCTGCATCCTCTACGTGCATATGTCCGATTTCACCGCCGGCTCCTGTTGCACCGGTAAGAATTTTGCCGCCCACAATAATGCCGCCGCCTACACCGGTTCCCAAAGTCACCGCCACCATATTGTCGTAGCCCTTGCCGCCGCCCTGCCACATTTCACCAAAAGCAGCCACATTAGCGTCATTGGCAGCCTTCACAGGCACATCCAGATAACCGTTTAACACCTTGGGAATATTAAATACACCCCAACCAAGATTAACTGCACCGTTTACTGCCGTTCCCTCATCATCCACGGCTCCGGGTACTCCTACGCCAATGCCTACGATATCTGCCAACGGAATGCCTTTTTCCTGCATTTTGGCACGGAGGCTCTCAGCCACATCCGGCAAAATTGCTGCGCCATCATTGTCCTTTACCGTAGGAATCTCCCACTTGTCAAGCATGCAGCCATCCTTGTCAAAAAGACCCATTTTAACGGTAGTTCCACCGATATCTACTCCAAATGCGTATTTACTCATCCTCTTCTTCCCTCCTCTTGGCCAAAGAATTCTGCACACGCTTATAAAGCTCCTGCGCCGCGTTGTAGCCCATTTCCTTCTGACGATGGTTTGCAGCCGCAGATTCACAGATTACTGCAAGATTTCGGCCGGGACGGATGGGAAGGGTGTAACATACCACCTTGTTGCCCAAGTACTCTGTATAGTTCTCCTCCAGCCCCAGTCTGTCGTATTCTCTGTCCTTATCCCACTCTTCCAAGCGGATTACCATATCTATCTGTTGCGTGTCCATAACAGCAATGGCACCAAAAAGTGCCTTCACATCTACAATACCGATACCTCTAAGCTCAATAAAATGCTTGGTAATATCCGGTGCGGAACCCACCAGGGTATCGTCGCTGACCTTGCGAAGCTCCACCACATCATCGGTCACCAGACGATGACCTCTCTTAATCAGTTCCAAAGCAGCCTCAGACTTACCGATGCCGCTCTCTCCGGTAATCAATACACCAATACCGTAAATATCCAACAAAACACCATGTACAGAAATACAGGGTGCCAATTTTACACTCAGCCAACGAATAATCTCCGCCATAAAAGCAGAAGTAGATTTGTCAGTGGAAAGTACCGGCACCTGATAATGATTGGCTATCTCCAGAAAAATTTCATCCGGCTGAAGCTCACGGCTGAACACAATACAGGGAATTCCCTCATGGCTAAGCAGTTTATCATAAATATCCCGCTTCTCCTCATCGGTCATATTCTCCATATAGGTATATTCCACATAACCGATAATCTGCAGTCTGGTAGCGTCAAAATGTTCAAAATAACCTGCCAACTGCAATGCCGGACGATTCACCTCCGCCAACATAATGCGGTGGCTGTTCACATCAATATCCGGTGTGAGGTTTTCCAATTTCATTTTCTCAATAACACTGGGTAAACTTACACTTGCCATACTTCCCTCTTTCTCCGCAGTCTGTGCGGGATTTAATCCAACTATCATTGTAACACAATGCGCAACTTGTGGAAAGGAAATTCTTACTGTGCTTTAAAAAACGCCACAATTGCTTCCGCACTTCTTGCATTCATCTCCGGCAGCTCCAAAAGCTCCTCCACGGTAGCCTTGCGGATTTCCTCCAAAGACTTAAAGTGACGCATAAGTGCCTTTCTTCGCACAGGTCCCACACCGGGGATATCGTCCAGCACGGATTTCACCTGCGCTTTGCTCCGCAGGGAACGATGATATTCAATGGCGAATCTATGCGCCTCATCCTGAATCCTTGTAATCAGCTTAAATCCTTCCGAATGAGTATCAATGGGCAGCTCCATATTATTAAAATAAAGACCTCTGGTGCGGTGATTGTCATCCTTGACCATGCCGCAGACCGGAATATCAATATGAAGCTCGTTTAACACCTCCAAGGCAATATTGACCTGCCCTCGGCCACCGTCCATGAGAAGTAAATCCGGGAACTTGGTAAAGCTTCCAAACTCCTTGTCTATATCCTTCTCTTTTAACTTACTACTCTCCTCCATGCCGTGGACAAAGCGTCTGGTCAGCACTTCCTTCATGCAGGCATAGTCATCTGGTCCTGTGACGCTGCGAATGCGAAACTTACGATAATCACTGCGTTTGGGCTTACCCTTCTCATACACCACCATGGAACCTACATTTTCAAAACCATTGGTATTGGAAATGTCAAAAGCCTCCATTCTCTCGATACAGGGCAAATCCAAAATTGCCGCAATCTCCTTTACGGCACCGATGGTGCGCCCCTCTTCGCGCTTTAATTTCTCTCTGTCCTGACTTAATATCAACTTGGCATTCTGGGCGGCAAGCTCCACCAGCTTCTCCTTACTGCCAATCTTGGGCACACGCAGATACACCCTGCTGCCCTTTCTCTCAGAAAGCCATTTTTCAATAAGCTCTGCATCCTCTATCTCATATTGCAGCATCAGCTCCCTTGGCAAAAAAGGCGTTCCCGCATAAAACTGCTTTACAAAATCCTGTAAAATTCCGGGCTTATTGTTTAATGACACATTTGTCATATAGTAGTGTTCCCGACCGATTAACTTGCCATCCCGAACGAAGAACACCTGCACCACCGCTTCTCTCTCGTCCTGATAAAGAGCAATGATATCCTTATCCTCGCCCACACTGTCTGTAATTTTCTGCTTCTGGGAAACCGACTTCACACTGTTGTACAAATCACGATAGCGGGCAGCCTCCTCAAATTCCAGATGCTCCGCTGCCTCCTTCATCCGGTTCTCCAAATCTTTGAGAATCGGACTGTAATTACCGTTCAAAAAAGACAGCGCACCCTCCACCTGCTCCCGATACTGTTCCCTACTCACATTGCCCTGACAGGGTGCAAGACACTGCTTGATATGATAATTTAGGCAGGGACGGTCTAAGCCAATATCCCTGGGCAGATTGCGATTACAGGTACGAAGACTGTAAAGCTTATTCAAAAGGTCGATGGTATCCTTCACTGCACCTGCACTGGTGTAGGGTCCAAAATACTTAGACTTGTCCTTTTTCATGGTACGGGAAAACAGAATCCGGGGAAAATCCTCCCCCACTGTCACCTTGATGTAGGGATAGGTTTTGTCATCCTTAAGCAGAGTATTGTACTTGGGAGAATGCTCCTTAATCAGATTATTCTCCAACACCAAGGCCTCAAGCTCCGAATCCGTAACAATATATTCAAAACGCGCAATGAGGGAGACCATCTTGTCAATGGCAGGCCCTCTGCCGATGTTCTCCCTAAAATAAGAGCGCACTCGATTGTGCAGATTAATGGCCTTTCCCACATACAAAATGGTATCCCTCTGGTCCCGCATAATATAAACTCCCGGCTTATTGGGAAGCTTTTTTAATTCCTCTTCAATCACAAACATTACTGCACCTCAAACACATCCGATATCACACAATCATCGTCTACACCATACTGAACCAGACGATACATGCCTGGAAAAAGATAGGGATAATCCTCCTCACATTCCGGCTTGTCCATACTAATGGTCTCACCTGCTTTACAACAGCTTGCAACACCTGCATCTCCATAGGGCGACACTACCTCAAGCCAGACTCCATCATACCACAACTCCAACTCCGGCATAACAGGGCTATAAAACCAGTCTGACTGACTTGTATTGGTTAATTCAAAACAGAATACTCCGCCCTCTCGTTTCTTTAATACAATTCCCTCTGCCACAACCTTTGTGGTCTGTGCAGTATCATTCGTATAAGTCCGACTCATCCGAAAAGCATCAAAATATGGTTGTAAATTGCGCTCCGCATATTGATTCTCTTCTTCCGTCCAAAACTGCATCTGTTCTGACGCAGGCAGGATACACCCTATAATCGTATCACCTGTAGTCCCATCCTCCGCCTCCCATGAAACCTTCCAGTGATATCCGTTTGCCGCCTGCAAAATCCCATCAAGTTCCTTGGTCTCTATGACCTTTCCTTCTGCCATACTCTGACTGATTTGCAAAGAAACCATATCATAGCTTTGCATTGTCTTACGAGACATTTCACAGACTTCCTCGTCATTCAGCCCCTCCGGTCGGATTTCTGCACCACTTGGCACCTTCATTGCGATATCCCCTGTCACCTGAAAGCTTACCGTTTTCCATCCGGGATAATCCTTCCACACAACATCCGTCACCGTCAAATTTGAATGAATTACTCCATAGGACAAATCCTCAACAAGGTCTTCCGCTTCCCCAAAGCCCTGTTGCTTCGCAACAGACGACCACACAAAACCAAGCACAGCAGCCACTCCGCATAATATGGCAATCCATATACAAATCCTCTTTCGGCTTGCAACTTTGTTGTTCATGATTTTCCCCTCACAAATCCAACCTTCAAAACAAATATAATGTGCCAAAAACACGATGTCCTCTGACACATCTGTCAGAAGGTACATCGTGCTTTATCCTTAATCTAACGTTCTATTAGAGAATCTTCCCACCGGACGGTCGTCCGTATTGGACGGCGTTGTGTCCTCCGCGGCATTCTCCTTAGTGGTATTCTCCTTAGCTGTCTCCTCTGAAACCCCATTCTCCGAAGTTTCCTCCTCAACAGCTTTTGTTTCTTGAAAATTATCCTCGGTGGGCTGCACTACAGGAGTATCCTGCGCCGATTCCTTCTTCTCTTCCTCCGGCTCAGGCAATCCCTTCACCTCACGGAAAATCTTCATAAACTCCTTACCGGTAATGGTCTCCTTCTCAATCAGGAAATCGGCAAGCTTATCCATGACATCCCGATTCTCGCGAAGCATTTCTAATGCCTTGTCATAGCTTTCCTTAATAATCGCAACTACCTCAGCATCAATCTCCGCCGCAGTCTCGTCACTGCAATTTAAAGTGGAGCGTCCCTCAAGATACTGGCTCTCCACAGTAGCAAGACTCACTAGACCAAAACGCTTACTCATACCGTAACGGATGACCATATTGCGGGCAATAGAGGTGGCTCTCTCAATATCATTGGCAGCACCTGTAGTCACCGTCTCAAAGACAATTTCCTCTGCCGCACGACCACCCACAAGACTTACCAATAAATCCCGAAGCTCAGCCTCGGTATTTAAATACTTCTCCTCCTCCGGCACATGCATTACATAGCCCAAAGCACCCATGGTACGGGGAACAATGGTAATCTTCTGCACCGGCTCGGAATTTTTCTGCAAGGCACTAATCAGCGCATGCCCCACCTCATGATAGGAAACAATTCTACGTTCCTTCTCACTCATGATGCGGTCCTTTTTCTCCTTACCTACAAGCACCACTTCCACCGCATTAAACAAATCCTGCTGATTGACAAACTCACGCTTTTCCTTGACTGCATTGATGGCAGCCTCGTTAATCATATTAGCCAAGTCAGAACCTACCGCTCCACTGGTCGCAAGGGCAATGGCATCCAAATCCACCGTTTCATCCATCTTCACGCCCTTGGAGTGAACCTTCAGAATATCTACACGCCCCTTCAAATCAGGCTTATCCACAATAATACGTCTATCAAAACGACCGGGGCGCAACAGTGCCTTATCGAGAATCTCCGGTCTGTTGGTTGCCGCCAGTATAAAGATACCCTTAGAGCTGTCAAAGCCATCCATCTCAGACAGCAATTGATTCAAGGTCTGCTCTCGCTCCTCATTGCCGCCGCCATACTTGGAATCACGGCTACGACCGATGGCATCAATCTCATCAATAAACACAATACAGGGAGCATTCTTGGTGGCTTCCTTGAACAAATCACGCACACGACTTGCACCCACACCCACATACATCTCAACAAAATCAGAACCTGTCAATGAGAAAAAGGGCACCTTTGCCTCACCTGCCACAGCTTTTGCAATCAAGGTTTTACCTGTTCCGGGAGGTCCTACCAACAAAGCACCCTTGGGAAGCTTTGCACCTATTTTGGTATATTTACCGGGGTTGTGCAAAAAGTCCACAACCTCCACCAGAGACTCTTTCGCCTCGTCCTGTCCTGCAACATCCTTAAAGGTAACTCCTGTCTCCTTCTGCACATACACCTTGGCATTGGATTTGCCCACACCCATGGGACCACCGGAACCGCCCATCTTGCGGAACATAAATCCCATAAGGACCCACACCAGTATCAAAGGAAGGATGATCGTCAGGAAAATATCCATCCACTTGCTGTCGGACACCACTCGCTGAGCAGTGATATTTTTTTCCTCCAGTCTGGCGGTCAGAACCGTAATTTCCTCCATCATACGGGTCACATAGGTCTCACCCTTCAGCTCCACCTTGCCATTGTAACGCTCCAAAAACGCTGCTGTAAAAGGATCAATTTTGCTCTTATTCGACTCTTCGTCATATTTTAGCGTGACCTCTATCAAAGACTGCTCATAGTTGACCAGAACAGAATCTACCTTATCTTCCTTCAAATCCTGTAAAAATCTACTATATTCTACTTCCTTCTCCTTACCCAGTCCCATTAACATTCCTGAGAAGAACATAATAAGCAAAAAGGAACCCAACATTGCCATTATTAGAATGCCGATTCCCGGCTTTTTGGGTGGCTGTCCGCCTCCATTATTATTTTGATGATTTTGACGATTATCCATATTTGCTCCATTTCCACATAATAAACCGATAAGTAACATTATAAAGACACTTCCCACATAAATCAATAAAAGAAATATTAAATATTCAGTATTTCCCCATTGATTTTGCACAAAATATTTTGTATTATGAAACAAGATGTTTATGCGCCCTAAAAAGGCTGAATATGGAGGAAACACATGGGAAAGACAGGCTTTGACAACGACAAATATCTCCGAATGCAGTCCGAGAAAATCAAAGAAAGGATTTCCGCTTTTGGCGGCAAGCTCTATCTGGAGTTCGGCGGAAAGCTTTTCGATGACTACCATGCTTCCAGAGTACTGCCCGGATTTAAACCGGACAGTAAGATTAATATGTTGGTTCAATTAAAGGATCAGGCTGAAATCGTCATTGTTATCAGTGCTGCTGATATCGAGAAAAATAAGGTGCGTTCCGACTTGGGCATTACCTATGATTTGGACGTGCTTCGCTTGATTGATGCCTTCCGTGGTTACGGATTGTATGTGGGAAGCGTTTGCCTGACCCAGTTTGCAGGCCAACCCAGCGCGGCAGCTTACCAGAAAAAACTGGAATCCTTGGGCATGAAGGTGTACCGCCACTACAATATCGATGGCTACCCCTACAACATTCCCTTGATTGTAAGCGACGAGGGCTACGGCAAAAATGAATACATCGAAACCACCCGCTCCCTGATTGTGCTCACTGCACCCGGACCCGGAAGCGGTAAAATGGCAACCTGCCTGTCACAGCTCTATCACGATTACAAGCGCGGTATCAGCGCAGGCTACGCCAAATACGAAACCTTCCCCATTTGGAATATTCCCTTGAAGCACCCTGTAAATCTCGCTTACGAGGCTGCTACAGCGGACTTAAACGATGTCAATATGATTGATCCCTTCCACTTGGAGGCCTATAACGAAACTACTATTAACTACAACCGCGATGTGGAAGTTTTCCCTGTTCTTCGCGCCATGTTTGAGAAAATCATGGGCGAATGCCCCTACAAGTCCCCTACCGACATGGGTGTCAATATGGCAGGCTACGGTATTGTGGACGATGAAGTGGTACAGGCTGCTGCCAAACAGGAAATTGTGCGCAGATACTACAATGCACTCTGCCAGAAACGTCAGGGCAACGCAGATGATGAACAGTTGATGAAGATTGAACTTCTTATGAAACAGGCATCTATCACCACAGATGACAGACCTGTCATAAGCGCTGCCAAAGTCAGAGCCGCAGCAACCGGCGAACCCGCTGCTGCCATTGAGCTTCCTGACGGACGCATCATTACAGGCAAGACCAGTGCTCTTTTAGGTGCATCCTCTGCCATGCTCTTGAATGCACTGAAAACTTTAGCAGGCATTGATGATGCGGCACAGTTGATTTCGCCCACCATCATTGAACCTATTCAAAACCTAAAGGTGACTCATTTGCACAACAAAAACCCTCGCCTGCATACTGACGAAGTGCTGATCGCCCTTTCCATCTGTGCTGCGACGGACGAGCGTGCCAAACGCGCCATGGAGCAATTGCAGAATCTTCAAGGCTCCGAGGTTCACTCCAGTGTGATTCTCTCTCAGGTGGACAAAAATGTGTTTAGAAAACTGGGCGTAAATCTGACCTGCGAACCGGAATACCAGACACAGAAGCTATATCATAGTTAATTCCATAAGAACAGGGAGGTCATCGCAAGGCAACTTTGCCCTGCAATGACCTCTTTTTCATAACAACCGATACTCCACCGATACTTTTCCTATTGTTTTACCTATTGAATCTGCGAATTTTCCAATTGTATAAGAGAATTTTTATTGGTATGTATAAAGAGAAGAATTCCGAAATTTTCAAATGCAATTGCAGCCAATGCAGCCAAACCCATCAATGCCAAAATTCCTACTCCCGATGTCAACATATTAACTACTACATAAAGATTATAAATAATCAATACTACCCTTCTCACCGTAATTCTGTAGCGATGAATAATCCCTATAAAATTCCTTTTGACTTTTCCCATATAAATCAAATCTACAACCTTGACATTTTCTCATTTTGTTCCTCCTAGATTCACTAAAATTCAGATAACTACCCATTGAATATATACAAACCTATAAAACTATGGATAGCCACATGTTATATCCATTTTAACATCTTGCAATGCAATTTGCAATACGTCTGCAATGCTTTATTATTGTACAAAATGTCATACACTATACAAAGGAGGTGCAAAATTATGACATTTCAATTAAAACCGGATAAACATGAAACAGAAAATAAAACAATACGTTTTCCCCTTCCCCTAATAGAACGTATTGAAGCAACCCTTAAAAACAGTAATACCACTTTTTCAGGCTTTGTCATTCAAGCATGCACCTATGCCTTAGACAACATGGAACCGAATGACAACCACTCCGCAGACAAATAAGCATCCCAACTCTCAGCAGTTGGAGATGCTTATTTCTTGGATATATTTCTTTATAACTCGGGGGATGACTCTCCGCCCTAAACCCGATGAATCCTTACTTTTTCTATTCTAGTCGGGTTTTTTTGCCTCTGCACACCCGACTAATTCACTCTTTTTCTTTCCCAGTCGGGTTTTTTCGCCTCTTCGCCCCCGACTAATTCTTCCTTTTTCCTTCCCAGTCGGGTTTTTTGACCTCTTCGACCCCGACTAATTCTTCCTTTTTCCTTCCTAGTCGGTTTTTTTTGCCTCTGCATACCCTACTAATTCGCTCTTTTTCTTTCCCAGTCGGGAACGCACCATTTCGCATCCATAAAACACACCCAACAAGTCTTCAAGTGTCAAGATTATACAAGATAAAACAAAGAAACGGCCCTCTCACAAGAACCGTTTCTTTGTTTTATAAATATCTTCTTAATTATATTCCACCATTTAACAGCTTGGCAAATGCTGCGTCTACATCTTCCTGACTCTGCTCTGTAGAAGCTTCTGTCGGAACAGTCTGTGTTACAGTAGGCTCTACAGGTGTCTCCAAAGCACTCTCTCCAAAAATTTCAAGCAGAGCTTCCTGTGCAGACAGCATACGATTATCGTCCGTAGATGCTTGTGCAGGTGCAACTTCTGCAACATTTAACACCGGAGTAGTCATAGGAGCTGTAACTGCCCCGCCAAGTACAGGCGTTGTCATACCGGAGCCTCCTGCCCCGCCAAGTACAGGCGCCGTCATACCGGAGCCTCCTGCTCCACCAAGTACCGGGGTCGTCATACCGGAGCCACCCATGCCTCCAAGTACCGGAGTCGTCATGCCGGAGCCACCCATGCCTCCAAGTACCGGAGTCGTCATGCCGGAGCCACCCATGCCTCCAAGTACCGGGGTCGTCATACCGGAACCACCCATGCCTCCAAGTACTGGCGTTGTCATACCGGAACCACCCATGCCTCCAAGTACCGGGCTTGTCATGCCGGAGCCTCCTGCCCCGCCAAGTACTGGCGTTGTCATGGGAGCTGTAACTGCTCCCCCAAGTACAGGTGTTGTCATAGGAGCAGCAACTGCTCCTCCAAGCACCTGCGCCGTCATCACAGGTTCATCCGCCACAGGTGTATCCTTTACAGGCTCAGACTCTACCGGAACATCCGCCGCACTCTCACCAAAAATCTCAAGCAAGGCTTCCTGTGCACTTAAAGTTGAATCCGCCTGCCCTGCTTCATTTTCTGCCGCCTCCGCTGCTGCCGCTGCAACTGCCGCAGCTATCTCAGCCGCTTCTTCATCATCAACAGCCATCACCACATCTTCCGCCTCTATTTCAATAGGCTCAATGCTCTCAACTGTCTCCGTTGCCCCAACCGTCTTTGCCGATTCTCTTGCAGTAGCCTCCTCGACTCTTGCAGCTTCTGCAGCCTCTGCCTCAGCAAGTGCCGCCTCCTCTGCCTCACGAGCCAATCTGGCAACCTTCTCATCATAAAGCTTATCAAAAATTTCCTGCATGTCACGCAAACGGACACGCGCCTTATCAAACAGCGCAATACTGCGTCCTGCCTGCACCTGAGCATTCTTTACTTCATCCATATATCGGCGAAGCCCACGATCCGTCTTCTCGAAAAGAAGAATTCCCAGATCATCACCTTCTTTGATATATCTCTCATAATTCTCATCCGTAGGAATACCCTTATCTACAATAGGATCTGTAGCGGGAACATAAACAAGCTTATCTCCATTCCAACTGGTAACAGATACCAACTTGTTCTCCACGGAAGTAACCATCTTATCACAAGTTGCTGTAAATGCGTACTTAGGTTCTCTACGAGTCAACTCCATATCGTTCTTACTTACCATAGGAGTTTCCAGTCTGGTACGCACATTTGCAACAGTAGAAACACCACCCTGAGCACCAATTGCTTCTCTGATACCGGACGCAATACCACCGTTGAGACCTTTAACCGTAATTCTCTGAGCCTCCTGAATTGCACTCTGTGCTGCAGCCTCATCCGCCTCATCTACAGACTTAGCCGAGCCAACTCCTGTGGCATGACCACGCATAACATAGGTAACCGTAGGCTTCGGATTCTTCCAATCAATGTCCTGCGGGTTAAGAAGCTCACTTCCCTCCGGCAACTGAGCCAGAACAGCAGCTTCATCAACACCCTGACCTCTGCCCAAAAATCCCTGCTTCAAGGATACTACCGCAGAATTTCTCTTAATATATGTAACAGCAACAACACCACCTGTCATTTGATAAGTCTTCATGGTGTTAATCCAACCCACATTCTCTTTAACATCTGCCTCAAGATTCTCACAAACAATATCAAGAACCTGAAATCCTTTTTCATCCAGATACTGATTGATGGGTTTTGCAAGCATTCTTCGCAGGTTTTCCTCATCAGTTTCGTTGATATCGTAGCCTTCTACACCCTTGCCAATCTTTTTAGCCAAGCCATTAAGCTCAATACTGGTAGTGTACACCGGAAGGAATCCAAACTCTGCAACCGTGGTACCCTCCATGGCTACATCCACCTTAAGATTGGTCTCTCCGTTCTGCACTTCCTTGGCAGCCGCATTTCTGGCATCTTCAATGCTGTTAAATATAGGACCGGGACCTGCAATTTTACGAGTCTCAATCGTTACAGTCGTCACATCATTGGTAGTAGCGCACACCAACTGCCCATTCTTGCTGATGGAATATTTATACTGCTCATTATTACCGATAATAATCTTGGTATTATTGAGACCCTCATCCTCCACAATCATGGTAGTCTCGCCCTGACGAACCTCTCCGTCCACATTGGTAGCCTTGCGGAAATATACATCATCAATCTTTACAATCTCATCCCGCAAAACCTTTTTATCCAATTCTTCTTTGGTGTAAACCATCCGCTCAGTGGTTCCGTCCAACTCATAAAGTACATACTTCTCAGGCTCACCGGGCTTCAAGATTACAGTCTCAAATACCTTCTCAAACAGAATGATATTCTTACCATCATCCTCTGTTTTGTAATTGTATCCTACATTTCTGGTCTTACCGGCAGATGTGGTAAACACAGCCTCAATATAATCCTTTGAGGGGTCATCACCACGGGTAAATTCTCTGTTCAGCCTTACCTTAGAGCCTTCCTTCAAGGCACGAGGAAGGATATAGCTTTCCAAAATCAGGCGACATTTCTGATCAAGTAAAGCCTGATCCGGCTCCTCGTCTTCCTCTTCAATTCTTGCAAGCTCCAATATACCCTTCTGACGATTGGTAAGCACAGCATGACTCATGCCATGATAGGCTCTGTTCTCAGCCTCTCTGGCTTCCTCCAATGCCTTACGCGCAGATTCCTCCGTCCAAACCACTACATCCTCATACGTTTTGGTCTCATCAGCTTTTTCCGTCTTATTTTCAGTTTCCTTCGCATCTGAATCGTCAGATTCAGCCTCAGCTACATCCGATTCCACTGCTTCCGCCGTCTCAGCTTCCTCCATTTCAGGCAAATCAACTTCCGCCAATACAGCTTTCGCCTCCTCTGCCTTTGCATTTTCCAATTCTTCCATCATGTTTTTTGCATCTTCAACCATATTTCTTCCTGCTCTCTATTTGTAATGTAATACAGCTTGTGCTTTTAAATATTTCCGTCGATTCTGTCACATAAATCATCCGCAGACATCGCACCTACAAAGGAATCTATAGGCTCACCATCCTTAAAAATCATAAACGCCGGAATATTGCTCACCCGATATTTCTGCGCCAAAGGCATATTGGCGGAAACATCACACTTTCCCACCTTGAGTCTGCCCTCATATTCCTCTGCGATTCTCTCCACAACAGGAGCCATCATTTTGCAGGGATTACACCAGTCTGCATAAAAATCCACCAAAACCGGAAGCTTTGAATTCAATACTTCCTCGTCAAAATTAGCAACCGTAAACTGATATTCCATACTCGCCCTCCTTAAATCCCATACGCTCTGTCTTCATTCTACACAATTATCTGCAAATAATATATTTGCAGATGGGATTGCCCATGGAAGAGAACTTCTCCTCATATTCAGTCATCACATTGCCTTCCATTAATTCCGCATCACTATGCAGGTCATAGGTTATCACCTGCGCCTTCCATCCGGCAGGTTCCAGTTCCTCTACTGCAAAATCAAAAAGGTCTCGGTTATCAGTCTTAAACTCCAAAATACCCTCTTTTTGTAAAATCACATCATAGCGGGCCAAAAACTCCTTGGAAGGAAGTCTTCTCTTGGCATGTCTGTCCTTGGGCCAGGGGTCTGAAAAATTCAGATAAATCCTGTCAACCTCTCCGGGGGCAAACACCTTGGCAATGTCCTCCGCATCCATGCGGATAAACTTTAAATTGGGCAATTCCTCGGCCTCCATCTTCTGGATGGCACGCAGGAGCACACTGGAATACTTCTCGATTCCGATATAGTTAATCTCGGGATGCTCCTTAGCCATAGTATGTATAAATTTGCCCTTTCCCATTCCTATTTCGATACGAATGGGTTGGTCATTTCCAAATATCTCACTCCACTTGCCGGGACACTCAAAAAGCTCTGCCTCCGGTACTACGAAAGGGCTCTCGGCAATCACTTCCCTTGAGCCGCTGATATTACGCAATCTCATTTTGTTTCCTCTCAAATACCTTCTAAATCAAGCTTACTTTATCTTCCGAAACTTGTCAATGAACAACTTATGTTGTATGATAAAAATGAACATACTAACATTACTATTATAACACATAGGAAGGAATTTATGGGTAAAAATTACCTTTTTCGAAAAATTTATCGGCAAATTGCGGCAATATGTGTTTTTTGCCTGACCATAGCAGCACTTCCTCTGACTGTTTCTGCCACGTCAGCCAAAGAACAGGCCATAGCCGCCAATCAGGCCATTCCTGTTGAATCCAATGGAATCCCCAACTGGCCCACCGGTCCCATAGTCAGTGCGGAATCTGCAATTTTGATGGAACTGGACACCGGAGTCATTCTATACGAGAAAAATATTCACAAACGAGAATATCCCGCCAGTACCACCAAAATCCTTACCACTTTGATTGCCGCAGAGAAATGCAGCCTGAGCGAAACTGTAGAATTCTCCCACGATGCAGTATTTGGCATCCCCGCAGGAAGTAATCACGTGGCAATGAACGTAGGCGATACACTCTCCATGGAAAAATGCTTGGAGGCAATCCTGATTCGCTCTGCCAATGAGGTATCCTACGCAGTAGCGGAACACATCGGCGGCACTTGGGAAGGCTTTGCCGAAATAATGAATAATCGTGCCAAGGAGCTTGGCTGTACGGATTCCAACTTTGTCAACCCCAACGGTCTGCCGGACGACAATCACTACACCAGTGCCTATGACCTTGCCATGATAGGCAGAGCCTTTTTCTCCAATGACACGCTCTGCCAGATAACCCGGATGCCTCTTTTGACAATCGAGAAAGAGGGAGAGGATTTGATAGATGCCAATCAGATGGAACTTTTACAGAACAAAAAATACGCCTATGACGGTCTTGTGGGATGTAAGACAGGCTACACCGAAGATGCCCGAAGCTGTCTGGTCTCCTGTGCAGAACGCAACGGCATGAAGCTAATCTGTGTGGTACTCAAAGATGAAGCTCCTTACCAGTACGAAGATACTGTAGCACTTCTCAATTACGGCTTTAGCAATTTTGAGAGGGCCAACATTTCACAGACAGAGACCAAGTACAACATTGAAGGTGCCGGCTTCTATAGCGACATCGATATATTTGGCAGCTCCAAACCAATTTTATCCCTCAACCAGACAGACTGTATCATCCTGCCCAAGACAGTAGATTTCGAGGATACCACCTCAAAAATCTCCTACAACACGGAGGACCCCGGTCAGGTTGCTATCATCAATTACAGCTATCAGGGTGTACCCATCGGCTCTGCGTCCGTTGATTTAGCCACCGACAAAAAGGAGACCTACACCTTTGACCCGGAGATTGAGGAGGAAGAAGAGGAAACTCCCAAACTTCCTTCTGTTATTTTTATCAATGTACTAAAAATCTTTCTTTGGATTGTGGGCATCAGCGGCTCCATATTGTTGGTACTGTTTATCTATCGAAGCGTGAAAGTCTACAATGCCAAGCACCCCAACAGTCGACGCAATTGGAAAAAAGACCGCCGCAAACAACACAGCTACAATCAAAGTCGGAACAGTGCCCAGATGGAGCGACGAAGACAGGCCATCAAACAGGCCAAAAGACGCCAACGCCAAAAACGCCGAGGCTCCAATCTGTTCAAACGATAATTTGCACCTGACCCAGACACCAAAACAGGAACCCACATTACTGCGGATTCCTGTTTTCTTTTTCCTTTTGTTTATGCTTTCTGCTCAATTCCTGCGCACGCTTCTTGCGCTCCATCAAATCCTGTGCAGCCTCTTCGGTTATCAGCTTCGTGGTCTTTACCACATAGGTTCCTCCCGCATCCGTCCTGCGAATACGGATTTTCCCTTTCAGATAACCATGCTTCTCACAATAAGCCAGACAGTAATAATGCCTGCCATTAGCAGTAAACCATTTAATTTTCTTGCGAAGATTCCGATGACAGATATAACATTTACTGGAGCTTACCTCCCGGTCTGCAAAAGCGGCCCGCTTGTCTGCAAACTCTCTGGAAATAAACTTCGCATAGGTGTCAAACTGTGCCTTTACTTCATCCTCTCTCGTTTTGGGCACATGGAACACATCATAAGATTCATTGCGCAAAAGTTCCCCATTTTCCTTCATCATATGAGCAAATATCTGAGCCGTATAATAAGCATCACTGAATGCCCTGTGGAAAGGCAAATCCTCCTCCATACTCAGGAAAGTTACCGCATATTCCAATGCTCTGCGGGTCTTTCTGTCCTCATAGGCAATGGAAAACAACTTCTGTACATCCAAATAGCGCAAAGGAGCATCTGTCAGCGGCTCCATATTATGAAATCGCATATTCCGCTGAAATTCCGTCAAATCCGTAGAGCCCCATGTACAGAATAAATATTCCTCACTGCCGCACCATTCCAGAAAGTCTCCTGCCACCTTGGCAAAAGGCTTCCCCCTTTCCAGTTCCTCCATCTGCATATGAATCAACTGGCTGGTAAAATGGTGCATTTCCTGATAGACCACCGGCTTTACCAACTGACTGAATTCGCCCACAATCACACCCTGCTCATCCAGTTTGATTGCACCGATTTCAATAATCTCCGCCGGAAGCTGCTCCACTTCTTTTTCTTTACCGGTATTACTCTGGTTCCATTCCAGGTCTAATACGATATACTTCATAAATTGCTCCTCTGTAAACTAACACCCACCGGGCAACACCAAATCTAACACTTCCTCATGCCAACAATGTCCACCCTCTCTGATGTCATGAACAGGTACCGCCACCTCGGGATAAAGTGCATAGGCAGCCTTTACAACCTCCATCTGCTCATATACATTTTCAAGTCCTCTGGGACCATTCAAGTGATCCTCTCTACAGGACTGAACAGCCAGACTTCTGGGTGCGACAAGAGACAACACATCTCCCATATCAAAGTGTTTCCACAAATTCGGCACATAATTACAGTTACAATTACCATTTAAAATCATCAGTGCATCCTTGTAGCCATACAGATAACCGCTAATGATACAACGCTTCACACGCTCATCCAGGGCTGCCAACCACAAAAGCTGCATACCGCCGCCGGAAAATCCCACTGCCGCCAGATTCTCCACATCCCATTCACCGCGCTCATAAGCATAGTCAATCAGACGCATGGCATCCCATGTACACATGCCCGCCACCGTCATTCCAAGAGGCTCTGCCATATGCGCCAAGTGAAAACAACTACCGGAAACAAACGCCTG
Source organism: Acetatifactor sp. (assembly GCA_045543175.1). Classification (GTDB taxonomy): domain Bacteria; phylum Bacillota; class Clostridia; order Lachnospirales; family Lachnospiraceae; genus Acetatifactor. Next base: position 33,052 of record JAZQMG010000031.1, read on the forward strand.
CTCATCCCCCGGAATTTGGAGCTTTTCATCCCTACGCTCTCCAAATCCGCGGCTATCCGGGCACAGTGCCACATACCCTCTCTCGGCAAGCTGCATACCATAATCATAATTAAAAAATTCTATCTTATCCTTTACAGCAGGAATGTCATAACAACCTGCAACAGAATACTTTCCGGCACCCTGATGTCCGGGAAGTGCCAGTACACACTCCTGCTTGGCATCTCCCTTCTTGGGCGGTATCAGAATGTACATAGGCATCCATGTATCAGGTTCTACCTGGATAATCACCTTTTCACGGACAATTCCACTATCCAGCGTAACCCGTTCCTCCAGTTCAGGCTCCAAAGGGCAAGTTTCCATATATTCCATGCCAAGGAGTTCCCCAATAGTCTTTCGGCTCTTTGCCTTCCAGTCCTCGAACTCCTCCAAAGTATTGCCTGTAAAAGCATCCTTTCTGGCATATTTATCATATTTTTTTAACATCGTAGGCAAAGAACTATAAAACTTAGGAATTTCTATAATTCTATCCACTTTCTCTTCCTCCATCAACTCAAGCTGTCAAATAAGTGAAAACATTGCACTAGGACTCAAAAAACATATTCTCCATCCATGTGTGGGCAAGCTCTACCCATGTGCCACACTCCTTCTGAATGTGACGCCCCTCATTGGACTGAGTCAAACGCGTAGCCAGGGCCAGACCGTGACAGCCTCTGGGATAGAGATGATACTCCACAGGAACACCTGCTCTGCGCATGGCACTTACAAACAATAAAGAATTCTCCACAGGTACAGACGCATCCTCAAAGGTACCCCAAATAAACGTCTTGGGGGTCTTCTCGCTAACCTGCTTCTCTAAGGAAAGCTTCTCTCCAAGCTCTGCTTCCCTGTCACCCAAAAGATTCTCAAAAGAACCTCTGTGGGCAAACTCACCGGATGTAATTACCGGGTAGCAGAGAATCATGCCGGCAGGCTGCAACAGATGATGCTCCTTGGCAGAAAGTCCAACTCTCTTAGCAAGCTCCTCATCATCCCAGAACACACCTAAGCATGCCGCCAGATGACCGCCTGCGGAACCGCCTGCCACAACAATTTTGTCTGTATCCACATGCCACTCCTTGGCATGCTCACGCACCAAAAGCATAGCAGTCGCAAGCTCTGTCAACTGCGTGGGATACTGTGCCGGAGCACAGGAATAATGCAGGACAGCCGCGTGATATCCCATAGCCAGAAAAGCCAGTGCAACAGGCTCACCCTCTCTGTCAGAAAGGTGTCCGTATCCGCCACCGGGACAAATAAGCACCAAGGGTCTTTCCTTTATCATCATTCCATCGGAATAATTCTGAATATACGTAATCAACTTGGCACCGGGCAAAGAACCCTCCACCTGAATCGGAAATGTTTCGTGTATCATAGTTATACCCCTTTCGTCATTGTACACAACCGAAAGAATGGCGAAGCCATTCTTTCAGACATGACTTAGAACAAGTTAGCTGATGTATTTTATCAGCTTAGTTGTTCTTCGTGTCTTAGTAAGCACGTCCCCAGTATACCATCTTCTTGGCAGGCTTGCCACAGCATACGCACTCCTCGGCAAGCTCTTCCTGCTCGAAGGGCATGCAGCGGCTGGTAACTGCCAGCTCTTCTTTAATCTTGTCTTCACACTCCTGGCAACCGCACCACATAGCCTTTACAAATCCGGACTTCTCATTGAAGGTCTCTCTGAACTCATCCATCGTGCGAGCCACATAAGTATGCTCCTCGCGATGTGCTCTTGCGCGCTCCAACATCTCCTTCTGCATGGTGTCCAGAATCTCCGCAGCCTTAGCTTCCAACTCATCCAAAGCCACCTCAATCTTCTCTCTGGTATCACGACGACAAATGACACACTTGCCTGCCTCAATATCCTTGGGACCAATCTCCACACGAATAGGATAGCCGCGCATCTCTGCCTCCGCAAACTTGTAGCCGGGAGTCTTGTCGGAATCATCCACCTTCACACGGAAATCCTTTTTCAGGCGGTCGCCAAGCTCATAAGCCTTATCCAGAACGCCTTCCTTTTTCTGCTGAATAGGAATAATACAAATCTGGGTAGGTGCCACTCTGGGAGGCACAACCAGACCTTCATTGTCTCCGTGTACCATAATCAACGCACCAATCAGACGAGTTGTCATACCCCAGGAGGTCTGATGTACATGCTTCAAGGTATTATCCTTTGCCGCATACTGAATACCAAATGCCTTAGCAAAGCCGTCGCCGAAATTATGACTAGTACCGGACTGCAAAGCCTTACCATCATGCATCAATGCTTCGATGGTGTAGGTAGCAAGTGCACCTGCAAACTTCTCCTTCTCCGTCTTCTGACCCTTTACCACGGGGATAGCCAGAACTTCCTCACAGAAGTTTGCATAAACATTCAGCATCTGGATTGTTCTCTCCTCAGCCTCCTCAGCGGTTGCATGAGCAGTGTGACCCTCCTGCCACAAAAACTCTCTGGAACGAAGGAAAGGTCTGGTCTCCTTCTCCCAACGCACAACAGAACACCACTGATTATATACGCGAGGCAAATCTCTATAAGAATGAATATCATTTGCATAAAAATCACAGAACAGAGTCTCAGAGGTAGGGCGCACGCACATTCTCTCCTGAAGAGGCTGCAAACCGCCATGAGTCACCCATGCCACCTCGGGAGCAAAGCCCTCTACATGATCCTTCTCCTTCTGAAGAAGAGACTCAGGAATAAACATAGGAAGATATACATTCTCTACGCCTGTCTCCTTAAATCTTGCATCCAACTGTTTCTGAATCAACTCCCAGATTGCATAACCTGCGGGCTTAAGCACCATACAACCCTTTACAGAAGTATAATCAATCAATTCTGCCTTTCTAACTACATCTGTGTACCACTGGGCAAAATCCACTTCCATAGATGTAATTGCTTCTACCATTTTCTTGTTGTCTGCCATAACTTTTCTCCTTTATTTCACAACTTGATTTATGAGGGGAATTTAGGCATAAAAATAAGCCTTCCATCCCCGCAAGGGACCGAAGGCTCGGCGGTACCACCCTAATTGATGCACAAGGCATCCTCCTCAAACACCGTTAACGCCGGTTCTACGCCGTATTTTCATACGAAGCTCCAAGGCAGGTTCCAAACCTTCCGCATGAGAACCTCTCAGCCACACGGCTAACCGTGTCACGTTCTCTCTCTGGGATGCTTCCAATCTGTACTAATCCTCTTCGTTGCCATTTTATCCATTTGTATGTGATTGTAGTCCATACAAGTATAGTTTGTCAAGGAACAATCTCAAGAAGTTCGTCTATTTTATCCTTCTCAGAGGTCAGCTTACTGATTTTCCCTGCCTCTTCATTCATGCGGACAAGCATCCTTTCCTGTCTCTGGGTATCTCCCGATGTCTCATAGACCTTGTACAAGGACGCCGCTTCAAAATACTTAGCTACTGCTACATATTCCACCTTGTCACCGGTAATATCCGAATCCGTATACGCATACCCCACCAGAGCATGGTAATCATTATCCCGCATCTGAAAAAGATAATTTTCTCCCGCCACCTTATAGGTATTATCATAAATATATTCCTTTACAATGCCCACAACCACACAGGCAATTGCAATACACAAAAGAACAATCGTCACATCCAAAACACGCAAAACCGTTTTCTGTTGATTACCTTTCATTTGTCATACACTCCTCTATAAATACCGTCCTCTGCGCCTCGGACATCTGCGCAAACTCCTCTATTTTGTCCTCCGGCACATTACAATAAGTCATCATCAGCGCATCCACGTCTCTTCGCATCTCTCCGATGCACTCCTTTGAATAACGTACACTCTCTTCCGACCCCATGTAATATTCGTCGTTAGTAATATTTCTGTAAAAATAATCCAAATAACTTCCCAAACGGTCAAAATTCACAGGCTCATCCAACTCTTCCGGCTCCTTTGCCAGACTGCTTGTAAGGTCCATGGTATACTCATAAATCAGACAATAATAATCTGCTGCCCGAATAATGTCCTGATACTCCTCAAAGCCCTTATCAAGACTGGAAATCTCATTGTTTTCACAATAATAATAAAGTCCGAGATAATCTTTCTCTGCCAGATAACCATCCATATTCTCAATATGACTTTTACGATTAGCGTAGTTTTGGTTCTCCGATATAGCAGAGCAAATTTCAAAAACATTGGAACGTACAATCAAAAGCACCACCAAAAGAACAACCAAAACCGCCACAATGATTGCCCGAACCACTGTATCGGAAAAACGTCTTGCCGTAGCATAAACCTCCTGCTCCGTCTTGTCATAACGTTCAGCATAGCCGGTCATATCCTGCACATGTTTCTGTGCATGCTTATTGGGCTTGCCACAATGCGGACAATTGGCATCCTCCAGACTCAGATTACCATTACAAAATTCACACTTCATCCTCTACAACTCCTCGTATAATATCTACTGTCTCTTCTCCCAGACTTCCAGAAAAGCATCAATTGTATCGAAAGAAACATATCCTTCCCTCTCTACAAATTCCTGATACATCTCGTTATATTCTTCCTCTGTAAATCCCCATCTGGTCTCAAAATCCTCCATCACAGGCTCTGCCATGGGTCGAAGTACCGCCAATTCCTCCTCTGAGAAATCCCCATAAGTCTCCATCCCCATAATGGTCCACTGTTCACGCATAAGAAGACTGTAGCTGTTCAAACTAAGCTTACCTTTCTCTTCGTCCTTGGCAATATGCTCCTTGGCACTCACAATGGTATCGTACATGTCACAAAAGGCATAGTTCTTCCAATCCATTACATTGTGACCCTCTTCCCCCGCGGTATAAAACTCTGCCATCAGCTCCTCATATCTGCCTTCTGCATGCAAGGTATCCCATTTGGGAAAATTCTCCTCCTGCCACAGGTACTCCTCTGTGGTCAGATCTGCATCTGCCAACACAGCATTTTCAATCATTCTATGAATTCCCGTTACGGCAACCACCACAAATACAAGCGCAAGTACAACAAGTACCACTCTCTTCATGTACTTCCCCGAGCGGTCTATGGCCTCCTTCACCTCCTGAGTCGGCACTGCCTGCAAATCATCCAGATTCTCCCGCACATCCTCAAGCTTTTCCATATACTCTGCTTCCGCGGCGGGAACATTCAATGTCTCGCAATAGGGGCACTTAGACAAGTCGGCATCAAAGCTCGCACCACAGGAGCTACAAACTATCTTCTTTTCTGCGGTTTCCTTTTCTGCAATTTCCTTTTCTACAGTTTCTATCTTTGTAGATTCTTTTTTTGTCTTACGTTTTTTCTTACTCATATTTTGCCTTAATCCTCTTCTGTATTGTTCCATGAGGCTCCAACGTCGCCTCCGGTTTAGAATGTCTGTAGAAATTCATACTACTTTCCAGTATCTCCGAAACCTCCGTTTTGGCGATACGGGATTTATAACGGGCAAACACAAAATTAAATAATAAAACAACCAAAAAGGCCAAGCCGATACAACAGATTATTCTAAAAAACTCTTCCACAGATGCGACAAGCCCTGCCGCACACACAACCGAAATACTACCTGCCATCTGCCTCTCCTCCTCTTTTTCTAAACTGGGGAATCTCCCTTGTAACCAAAAGATTATGTCTGTCAATAATCCCCAAAACATCCCACACAATCATGCCCATAGTCAACAAAGCAACTAAGTAATAGATAATGGCACCCTCCGGCTTTAACAACAATACCAAAAGGGATAAAGCCACACCTATGCCTGTTTTCTTCAAGGTATCCAGAAAATCTCCCCATGTCAGATTGGCCGTGTTGCGAGAACGAAATACGCCCTTAGGCAAAAACTTATAAATTACCGGCAATATCATAAATGAAAATGCCGCGCCCATTCCTACACCGCCTCTGACATCTGCAACCAAAAACTCCGAAAAAGGAGCAAAAATAGCATTTACACCAAGCATTATCAAAAATACAAATAACCCTACTCCCGCAAATATTACATCATCTCCAAGCCTTAAAGAAAACCTCCACACCTTACCCGGCGTCACAGGATACCACTTACCCTTATCGTCCTGATAATTCTCTCTGGCGCGAATTTCGCGTTTCTGGGAACAGGAGATAATACAACAGATTACCGCCAGAATCACTGTGAGAACCAAAAAGGAGGGCGCACTGATTTTCAGAAACAGGACCATTAAAAGTGCCACCGGAAGTGCCCACAAGCAGGACCATCTTAAATAACTCTTCTTGTCGATGGGTAAATCGCAAGCCACTTCTCCGGTCTGACCATTTACCACCGCATAACTGACACGATCATCCTTTCGAAAGGACAAAAACCACACCGGCAACATTGCCATCTCCACCTTCGGAAGCTGATTTAACATAACCTCCTCCAAAAGCTCACTGACCTCATATTCCTGACAAACAGGATCCTCCCTCATGCGGCGACACATATCGTTTCTTGCAATGGAACGAGCATCCTCCTCATAAAGCTTGGGACTCACATCACCAATATCAGCATAAAATCCACTGAGATAAGTCGGAGTAAAAGGCTTAGCTGCCCACCACTCAAAAGGCGCAATGGCGTTGCTAAGTGCATCCGAAAAAGCCGATGACGCATCATAGGTCAATCCAGTGTACTCTGCCTCCACCTCAGTCTCTATCTTATAGACCTCCGTATACTGTATATCGTCTTCAATTCTACGCTTCACGCCTTTAAAAATCACAGGCCCCTTCTTCTCAAAAGAATACATCCAATAGGGCATATAGATGCTACGGAATTTCGATATGTAATCCTCATCGCGCATCTCCTCCGGCAGAAAATAGGCACGGTTAATTACCTTGGAATAAGCCTCCAGACACTGTTCCTTCGTCTTCTTAAAGGGAATGATATGTTGGGGTCTCTTCTCACGACTGATACGGCTGTCCAAAATAGTGGAGCCACCGCAATAACTGCAAAAAGTAGCTGCCGTATCGTCATAACAAAGCAATTCACCGCCACACTGAGGACAGGAAAAAATGGTCACCTCATACTCATCGTCCCCGATAACAGACTCCAATGCGTCCTTTTTCTCCTCCACCTCATAAGGGTCCATACTTGCTCCACAGTGGTCACAGAGCATCCGCTGTGAAGCAATATCAAATTTCAAATTTGCGCTACAACTAGAGCATTGATACATAATAATCCCTCAAATTCTGTTCATTTCCACCGTATGTACCATACAGCCTACAATATTTCTCTGCTGCTTCCTCATCACCCAAAGCCTTGTACGCGATGGAAGCAGCTCCCATTGCCTGATACAGAGTTTCATTCAACTCCAATGCCTTCAAGGCATATCGAAGTGCCTGCTCCATATCACCTGTATGAATATACCAATTCGCCAAGTTATTGTGAGCCTTGGCATTCTGGGGATCAAATCGGATTGCATTTGCAAACGCCTCATATGCCGGTTGACTCAACTGCGCCTGTTCATAAAGCAATCCCAAATTGGACCACACAAGGGAATTGGTCATATCATATTGTAAAAACTTTTCATAGGTTGCAATTGCCTCATTCAGCTTGCCCTGCTCCTGATATACCCATGCCCGAAAAACATAAACCGCCAAATAATCCTTCGAGTTCTTACATGCCTTTTCCAACTGATTCAAAAGTCTGTGAGCCTTAGCATGGTCATCAAAATTATAGCAGGCTGCCACCTCCAACAACTTTCTGTAACTTTGCTTATCATCAGCAAATGCACCATTTATAAAATACTGATAGGCCTTCTCATACTGCCTGTAATTCGGTCTGCCTCTCCTTTTGCGTATCCCTGTCAGAATCAAAATACAAGCTACAATTCGAAATACGCATTCCACAATTTTTTTGTAATCCTTCTCAGGTTCAAACAACACAAAATACACCAAAAAACCTATAAATACGATGGCTAAGATACCATACACGATTTTTATAACATATTTCATGCCTTCTCCTCCGCACAAAATACTACTTTTCCATTACAGATAGTGATGCATACCACACCATCCAGTTCCCAGCCGGTAAAGGGCGTGTTGGAAGCCTTAGATGCGTACTCATCAAACACCTGAATGGCATCCTTGTCCACAACAATGATATCCGCAGGGCCACCCTCTTCCAAGTATCCTGCATTCAAATGATACATCTGTGCAGGATTATAAGCCATTTTCTCAAGCACCTGCATCATCGTCAGATGTCCGCCGTTTACCAATACGGTGATCGCAAGGGGCAACGCAGTCTCCAAACCGATAATTCCACTGGGTGCCTCCGTAATAGGCTTTGACTTTTCCTCTGTAGTGTGAGGCGCATGGTCCGTTGCAATCAAATCAATGGTGCCGTCTGCCAAGCCTTCAATAATTGCCAGTCGGTCTGCTTCCTCTCGCAAAGGCGGATTCATTTTCGCCATGGTGCCATATTTGATGGCAGCCTCCTCCGTCAACGTAAAATGATGAGGCGTAGCTTCCGCATGGACATTTCTGCCCTGCTTCTTGGCCTGACGCACCAACTCTACCGCTTCCTTGGAGCTGATATGCTGAATGTTAATGCAGGCTCCGGTCTCCAATGCCAGTTTCAAATCTCTGCCTGATAAAGAAATCTCTGCCTCTCTGGGAGAGCCACCGATTCCGTAATACTCACTGGCCTTACCGCGATTGATACCATTGTTGGTAATCAGTGTAGCATCCTCCTCGTGGAAGCTGATGGGCATATCGAGCTCTGCCACCTGCTTCATAGCCTGACGCACCAATTCCTCATCCATGATAGGCACACCGTCATCCGTAAAGCCCACAGCACCCTTGGCTGCCAAAGTCTTCATATCCACCAATTCTTTACCCTGCATGCCCATGGTCACATTGGCACAGGTCTCCACATGAATACCTGTAGTTCGACCCCTCTCCAAAATATATTCCAAGGTTTCCACATTATCAACATGAGGATTCACATTTGCCATGAGCACCACTGTTGTAAATCCGCCCTTGGCTGCCGCCTGTGCGCCCGTAACAATATCCTCCTTGTGAGTAAATCCGGGCTCTCTGAAATGCACATGCACATCCACCAGTCCCGGTGCCACAAGCTTATCCTGCGCATCAATCATTTCACACTGCGCAAGTTCCTCCGCTGTCATCTCCTCCTGCAAATTACAACCAATCTTATATATCTTCTCATCCCGCACCCAGATATCATATACGCCCTCTCTCTGAGATTTGGGATCCATCACATAACCATTTTTTATCAGTAACATATTCTACCTCCCTTAGTCGAATTATGTCCAATTACATTCGAGTTTATCATGTTTTTGCGCAAATGAAAAGTAATAATGTGCCTTTTAAATTCAGAATAATAAAAGAGAGGGCAATCCTACAAGCTAATATACCTGCCAGATTACCCTCTTCTATTTTTATGGATGGTCACGAGTCATGGCATATTCATCAACTATGAGGTGTGAATATCTTGTTGCTTGTCTCTCTCTTCCAATATCTGTAAGCTGCAAATGATTAATCCATTGATAATAATGAGTAAGTTCGTGTGCAATTGACAATAAAATTGACGCTAACGCATCATCTCTTCCTATGGATTTTTTCAAATCTTTGTAATCACCTGTAGCAATACGAATATACGGTTCCACAGAATAATCAAAAGGTTCAAAAAAAGTACCTACTGCCTTATCCCCATCCAATGTTTTAATATATGTGTTCCCCTTAATATATATTGGCACCCTCAATGGGAAATTATATTTTGACCGTAACCATTTAGCAAAACATTTGCAAGCATCTTTTACTTCCTTATCAACATTTGAATCATATCTAAAATGTACACCCGTTCTTCTACCATCGTCTTGAGTTAAAAATTGTACCCATTTATTAATCGTCCAAATGTGCATTTCTTTTCCCCTAATAGTTACTCAACAACACTTATTAAAACTCTATGCTTCAAATACAAAAACTTTCTCTTTCTTAGATTTAAAGTCATCAACATTACAATAAGGCTCCTCATCTTCCCACTTCTGATGAAAACGTATAATGACAGAATCATTTAAATGCAAAGAAACATAGACCATAAAATGCTTATTCGGATAATGCCATTTAAGACACTTTAACAGCGTCTGTCCCAAAACTTCTGCAATTGGAACAAATCTGTCAAATTCTCCTTTTTTCAAATTATCTACGAGATGAACATGATTTTCGAATGCTTCAAACTCTGTTTTATCTTTAACATTTCTAACAGAATCATAACTGCTTTGAGCAAAAACCACGAATTCTGTTCCCTGCTTATCTAAAATGGTCTTGAATTTAAACAGTTCCACTATTTGTTCATAATATTCTATTCTTTTCATTGCTACTCCGCTTATCTTTATTACACATTTCTATTAACTCTTATTCCAAAAAACTCGCCATGCTTAGTTACATGTACTTTTATAACCTCAGCCAAAGCATTTAAAACTTTATATATATTCCACTCAAAAAATGGATTATGAAATATTCCAACTTTAACATGTTTCTCCCATATTTCTTCTTCCATTGAACGGACGTTTATCATCCTATCACACAGCTTTTCAAGGTTTGTATCAAACTTAGAAGCATAATAAAAATCAAGTTCTCCCCTTTGTGGCAAAGAATATATGGTAAAACATCCGTGCTCATTATAAAAGCTATATGTGTGAACCTCCCAATTACCACTATAGCAATTATGAAACTGCTGATGACTATAATTAAGCCCATAGTCTTCAATCAAAAAACTGAATATCATTTCAACATCCATACAGTATTACCCTTTATATTTCCAAATAAAATTACAAGTAACTAATTTAAATATGCTCTTCCATACCAAAACGTTCAAACAGATAATGCTTAACCTCTACATTACCACATTTCCAACACGATAAGCTACCATCCGGATTTAACCTGTTTACAAATAATTGTAAAATATTATGTGTCGCTCCCAACTCTTCTTTCAGTTTTTCTTGAATTTGTTTATAGCGTGAATACAACGCTTTACCTTCCATATACTCAATTGGTGCTATCGTTATTGCAACTAAATCTTCATCATTGAATTGAAAATCAACACAAAAATCATAACCCAAGGATAACATCTTTGATGTAACAACGATTTGCTTATTTGTTGGCATTTTTACAGGAATATTGTTTTCATGTAATGCATCCCACAATTCTGATTTCTGTATAGGACGCAGAAATTCAATATCATACGATTCCAAGTTGATTTTTTCGTATATTTTATTCACAGCAAATCTTTCTTTCATTTCGCCCTATCACTCCATAATCACTCTACTTCCTGCCTCATTATAAATCTTGGAGTGCCCCCATAGCTTTGTTCCCCCTGATAATATCCGACACCATTTCCGCAATATATAATACATATATCGCATTCATCCGCCTTCATAACCGCATCTCTTAAAGAAAGCTTACCGATATAATGCAATCCCATATAATAGACTTCCCTTGCTCCGCTTAACTGCAAAAGACACTCTTCTAATTTATCTGGCCACATATAGTTCACCGGCTGCAAGCAACCGTTCTTAAAAATACTATAATCATGCAACCTTTGAAACACCATTTTAGACCGTTTCTTCGGATTACTAAGTTCCCAAATAAGCCTATCCTGTTTATTATTTATAACAAATTTTTTAATAATTTCTATCTCTGTTTCATTTACTTCCATAACATTACCTCATGACAGCCTAAGAAATATCACAACTGCTATAACCCAATTCAATTATGGTTTTATATAAATCATGAAATCTATTTACAGCAGATTTTCTACCAAACAGACCATGCAAAAAAGACTTCTTAAAAATCACCTTTGTTTTGGGTAGTGTGTAAAAAATAAAAACTCTGTTTGTAACGTCCCTTGTGGCAACACATCTATTCTGTGCCAAAGAATTTTCACAAGCATAATTCTTAGCGCATTCATCAAAATTCACGTAAATTTCTGCATCTTGATGCTTTAACCATATTCCTTCGTTTTCAACAGCAATCATTTTATAGCAAACTATATCTTCCATAAACTACCCTCGATTCGTTTTTATCCACTTTATTAAACTCAAAATTATAAGTGTTATCCAAACAATAACTCCAACAAACAGCACTAACATTTTTATAAATTGAGTTGTATTTACATCATAAAGAATTGTTTCCTCCCCATCAGGATTCACGGCAATTAATCGGGAATAAGACGATGCAAATAAATTTAAAATCCCCATGTCGTTCCTAATCCTATACTCTGTGCCTCCAACACTTCTCTTTGTTGAAAACACATAATTATTCCAGTATGAATTATTTTCAGTTGTATCTTGAATCTTAGAAATACTCTCAACTTTTCCCGTGCTATTAACACAAAGTGCTATGTCACTTCGGACAAAATAAATCATTAACTTGTCTTCGTCCCATTCCACTCCAAAAGTTCCCATAGCATTAAATTTATACCCATATTGAAAAGTGCCATCCTGCGTATACACAGCTATTGTTTTAGCTTCAGAAGAAGCATGTCCTATGGCAATCAAACCGTCTTCATTCACGTCAAAACACTCTATTGCTTTCATGGACGGTTCATCGGTCAACATTGATATTTCCACATTGCCTAGAAAAGTATTGCGCTCTTTTTCGGACGGTTCTGCCAACAGAAATCCCGAATTCATAGCTTGTACCATTATCGTATTACTTGTTACCAAAACCAGTAATAGACATCCCATCAAAAAATATCGTATCTGCTTCATTTTTGTCCTAACCCTTTTGCATCAGTAAAAATCTTGGTGGTCTACCACCATCTTCTTCACCTTGATAATACCCAATTCCATCACCGCAATAAATAATACAAATCTCACCAGTATTGGCTCGCTTGACAGCTTCCTTTAAAGATATCTCACCTATGTAGCTTTGACCTATAAAATATACATCCTGCACTCCACTTAATTTCATAAAAGCTCTTTCCATTTCATTACTGGACATATAATTTACAGGATGCAAACAATTACTTTTAAATAGAGTTGGGCCTGCAAATCTACTAAGCATTATCTGCATTCTTTTTTCCGAATTTCCAAGTTCCCAAATAATTCTATCCTGCTTATTCTTGTTGATATACGTTTTAATAATTTCTTGTTCAACACTATTTATCTTCATAACTAAATCCTACAACATCTACTCCACGCTGAAACATTCCTTCTTCTAACTTAAATTAATAAGTAAACTATTGGAAACAATATGCAACTCATCTCCTGAAAACATTTGAAACAACAAATACAGGCAGTCATTAAGCACATCTTCTCGCAATGGTCTACCATGCTTTATATCTGAATAGTCTTCTTCCAATGTTGCAGAAAGAATAGTATCTCTGTCACCCAACTCATAGCCACTGATAGAAAAAATTATTTCAACGTCAAGAAAAGTCAAATTCATTCTAACATCATGTATTAAATTAACAACTTCCATAGATAAGATTTTTTGCTTTCTATCATATTGAAAACCCTTCAGCACCGCATCATGAATGCTACTTTGATACAAAAAATCCTTTAACTCCACTTTTTGCGTTTTATCAAATCTCAGCATATAATTCCTCACACTAATCTAAGTATAAACGTTTCACCTACTATTAACACGCATCAATAATAACTTCATCCCAAATTTCTTCGATCCTTTTCCCATTAATTCGGGCATGCTCAAACAATTCTTGCGTAGAATTGAACTCTTGCGTGTTTCCCAAACTATCACTCAAATGCGAAATTCCCTTACATGAATGAGCAATCCAATAATCATTATCCAAATATAAAAAATGTACTTCTGCACCATTTGCAACTACCGCATGCTTTATTGCATCATAAGAAAGATACCAATCTTCATCCTCTTCACCCATTAATCTTCCAAATAATTCAAAAACATCACTATCCGCATCTTCTACATCTGAATATAACAAAACTTTTAAAGCAAATAACCTTCTTACAATAGTGGATATCATCCATGTTGTTGACAAAGGGTAGTAATCTGCTTCGCCATCAACACTCTTAACGCAAACTTCTTCTCCGTTACTCTCAACTACACAATAAACATAACACTCATACCCATTTACGAAATTAGGCCTCTCATATTCTATAGCTTCTTCAAAAGAATTCTTCCACATAAGACCAATTTTTAAGTCATATCCCTTTTCTTCAAAAAGCACTATATATTTCTGCAATTGCTTCACATATGTTCCTAACATATGATTCTCATGCCGAATAATCTCTTCATCTATTTCTTTTGAATAATTTAGCTTAATCATGCTCTTCTCCCAGCACTCAACCTCAATGGCCATAATACTTAATACCAATGATTTTATATATAACTAAGCATATTGCTTCCGTCCGGATGTTTCTCCCCCAAAATCAGTTTTTCCCCAACGCTTGGAGAATAATGTTCATAATTGGTTCCTCCTGTACATCCGTATTTTTCTTTAAATAAATAGATGAACCTCTAAGATTATGATTACAGTACCTTTCGAGTATATTTTCTTCAAATTCTTCACCCTTCCCCCAAAATACATGACAGATATTTATCTTCGTATGAGGAATAAATTCTTTTTGGGGCGGAACTGCTCCCATATAATTATCAATGTAAATTAACTTGGACGGAATCACTTTCTTTGATGTATTCAACAATAGAATCCTATACTCAGGTAAAAATCCAAATTCATCAACCACATAATTAAGTTTGGATTTCTCCTCAATATCTTCTTGTAAACGTCTTCCGTCCAACGGCAAAAATCTGTCCTCATATTTTGTAAAAGATGTTTGAACATATTCCAACTGATTGTACTCTTCTAATGTGGTGGGAAGCTTATTATCCCCTGTAATTTTGATATAGACAATGGGTACAATATGTCCCGGATACCATGTACCCTCGTCCACCTTTTGGATTAAGAGATATCTTCCATATAACCCCTTTTCTCTTGCCAATTTGCCCTCAAGCCGATAGGCAAAAACATCTCCTATCTTCCATTCACATCTATATACCCTTCTCTTGACCGGCTTCTTTTTAGGTGGTTGGGGCTGCAAAAGATTATATTGTAAATCTAACAATACCCGCTTTCTCTGTAGTTGAATAGTAGAAGGTTCATTTTGCCAACATTCCAAATCTCCGCCCTTCTCAAGCAACAACATTGCCTGATTCTTTACATATGGCAGAAGTACACCCCAAGTCCACTGCGTATCTGCCAATGCTAGCCAAAATGCACATTCTTCACTGCGGTCATTCTCTATTCCTTCGTACTCTTGGATTAATTCCAAAGTGACTTCTTCAACATCCCTGCCCTTTCGAAGTTGCTCTTCAAATTGTTCTTTTACATCTAATGATGTATCGTTTTGATACAAATCTACTCCCCAAAATCCCATTACACATTACCTGCCTCTAATTCCAATTTCCCCAACTGTTAAGCTCTACTCACAGAGTTTAATTATGACACTTATCCATTTTAAAAATATATGGAATGCCTTATAACTGAAGGTAACTCTTCCATCAGAGTCGTACTTCTTAATCTATAATATTTCCTCATCCCTTTCCCTCACAATTTTATGAAAAGAATTAGCAAGTTCTCCATCTGCATCTAGTCCATTAATTTTAATTTCCACTTCAAATTGACGTTTATCACTTTGATTTCCAAGTCCTTCTAACATACAAAGCAAACTATAAACTGTACGAATTTTTGCACTCTTTATAATATCCATAAAAACATTCTTTTGACTTTCATTTAAAGAGTGATACAATTTTACCATTTTTTTGCGCCGCTCTGGCATGCCCTCAAATATTTGTGCAATTTCATTTATCAACCCATCACGTTTTACACTTTCTTCTACTATGACATCATACACTCTTCTTGCAAATATCTCATGTTTATATTCGAGAATCTCTTTTTCTTCTTGAAAACTACACAAGCTGCTTAACCACATATTTTTTTTAAGTGCTTTAGCTTTATAAATACACTCTTCTAACCATAGATTAAGCCACTCCTTATCTCCATATTGCTTCAACCTGTCCCAAATACAAAATGCGCCTGGCCAATTCATATCTTCAAGCCACTCAAACAGATCTGACAAATATGGTCTCAACTCTTCATCCGTTCTATCTGCAATTATTAATGCACAATTATCCCAAACATTCTTATTGTATTGAGAATATCTCGGAAGCAAAAAAACATGAAAACATTTTATATCTCTAGCTAACTCACGACCTTTTTCTTGAACTTCATCCGGTTGGTTCCAATCCAACATATCCATTATTTCATCAATGCTACACATTACCAATTTACTCCTCCGACATCACAAATCCTTTGATCCTCCTGTGTTCTTAAACAATCTCTCCAACTTTTCTTTGCGCATTTTCTTTTTATACATTTTCTCTAAATTAAGATAATCACGAATTTCATAAACCTTTCCACATTCAGGACACTCAAAGTAAAAAGAAATAAAACGAATATTGCCACATAAATAGGAATCTACAAAATGAAAATCATAATTCTTGGCTTCCTCTGATTCCGAATTAACAATTACTTCGCGTTTTTTCTTTTCTAAAATCTTGCCACATTCATAGCAATAATGTTGTTTGTCCAAATATTTCCTTTTACAATCATACCGCACGACCGTCCCATGAATCGGGTTCTCTCCCCTACCTTCATTAAGCATGATAATAAAGTTATTCCACAATTGAGAAAAAAATCTTAGCATATCCGCTGTCTGTATAACTCCTCTGTTCTCATTCTTATGTATTCCTATTAAATCACACCTTACTATTTTTGTCGGCAATTGTCAATAGCTGTTGATTATTATTTTCCTCAAGAGATAAGAACTGCGCCTGTTATGAGGTTAATCGTTTAACAGCAAATGATAAAATAAATATATCCAAACGGCTTGTAAAGTGCTATAATTAGGCGAAGTTTATGTGTTTTATAGGGAGAACAATTATGATTCGTGCTGAAAATTTGGTAAAAACTTTTACCAGAATTGAGAAAAAAAATCAGAAGTTAGAATTTAATGCAGTAGATAACATATCTCTACAAATCAAAGAAGGAGAAATCCTGGGTGTTTTGGGGCCCAATGGTGCAGGCAAGACCACACTTCTGCGCATGCTTGGCAAGCTTATGGAGCCCACTTCTGGTAAGGTATACATATCGACGCCGGACGGTCAGGCTGTGACGGATGATATTGAGATTAAGAAAAGAATCGGGTATCTTTCCGGCAACACAAAGCTTTATAACCGTCTGTCAACCAGAGAACTTCTGACCATGTTGGGAGATATTTATGAGTTAGAACCTCAGGCGGTACAACAGCGCATCGAGGAGATTACAGATATCTTGGATATGGCCGAATTTATTGACAATCGCATTGAACGTCTATCCACAGGTCAGACCCAGAGAGCCTCTATTGCACGGTGTCTTCTTCACAGCCCGGATACCTATATTTTTGATGAACCTACCTTGGGGTTGGATATTTTAAGCAGCCGCTCCATTATTGAATTTATGAAAAAGGAGCGAGAATCCGGCAAATCTGTCCTTTATTCTACCCATTATATGGAAGAGGCTGAATTCCTGTGTGACCGCATTATCATGGTACACAAGGGACGGATTATTGCACAGGGCTCCCCGGAGGAATTGCGCACCCAGACCCAAACCACCAATTTGCGGGACACCTTTCTGTCCTTAATCGAGAATCAACCCAATTCCATGGAAGAGGAGGACGCCCACAATGAAAGCAAGTAAAATTAAATCCATCTACAAAAAAGAAATGTTGGATTTACTGCGAGATAAGAAGACCTTGATTATGATGGTTTTGGTACCACTGCTGCTCTATCCGCTGATTATGGTAGCTGCACTCCTTATCTCCTCCGCTATATCCAACACCATTCAAAGCGGTTCCTATCAGGTGGCTATTGTGGAGGAACCCGATGCTGACTATGATAGGGAAGCCTTGACCAAGCTTATTGAAGAAAGTGAGGAAGACCAAAGCTATACTCTGGAAATTGTAGAATGTGAAGACCCTGAGAGTAAGTTGCAGGCTGAAGAAATTGATACCTATGTGGTAATCGGAGCAGAAGACAAGAAGACCACCTTCCGGGTACACTATCTCTCCTCTGTGACCAACTCTGACGCTGCTTCCAGTATGCTTATGGATAAATTGGAAATATACGGAGAGCAGCTCAGTCAAAAATATCTCACAGACATGGGACTTGATGCAGAATATCTGTTAGAGCCTATCGAGTTTAAATGGGAGGATCAGGCAAGTACCGAGGAGAGTGTGGGTAATATTCTGGGTAAAATTCTGCCCTTCCTTTTGATTACCAGTATTTTGATGGGTGCCTTGTATCCGGCCATCGATACCACCACCGGTGAAAAGGAGCGGGGAACCTTGGAAACACTCCTGACTCTGCCTGTGAGAAATGAAGAATTAATCATGGGCAAATTTCTTGCCGTGGCTACCGTATCCGTGGTTTCCGCAATGCTAAATTTAGTTTCCATGGCCTTTATGGGCGTATTTCTCTCGGAGATGCTGAATGCCGGTTCCAAAGAAAGTACGTCTGTAGACCTTAGCGGATTTATCCCTGCCATCATTATTGTTATTTTGTGTGTTGTGGCATTTGCTTTATTTATCAGTGCTGTTACCATGTGTGTAACCACCTTTGCCAAGTCCTTCAAAGAGGCCAACAATTACACCACCCCTCTGCTTTTGGTGGTCATGCTCACCGGATATATCGGATTTATACCCAATATTGAATTTACCCCTCTGATGGCGGCTATTCCTGTGGTAAATATCTGTCTGCTTATCGGTAATTTGTTGGTGTTTAAGTACAATCTGTCACTGATTCTCATTGTACTGGTTTCCAATATAGCCTATGCGGCATTGGCAGTCATGACTCTGAGCAAAATTTATGACAGTGAGGATATTCTCTTTGGCGAGAGCGGTGTAAATCTCCAGATTTTTACCAATCGCAAGGATTTGAAAAAAGGGGGGGTACCCAATTTCTCCGATGCTGTTTTGGTAGCAGCTTTGAGCATGCTTTTCCTTTTGTATGCAGGTACCCTGCTACAGTTAAAATTCCCCTTTATGGGCGTGTTCCTGACACAGCTTATGATTATTGCCGTTCCGGTATTTGCCGCATGGTACACCAAAAAAGATTTCCGACAGACCTTTTCCCTGACAGCGCCGAAGCTGTCCGGCGTATTGGGTGCTATCCTGTTAGAAATTGGAATGTTTCTATTAATGACACTTCTGTCAGTTGCTTTAGCTTATATCTGGCCACAGGATACGGAGAGCATCAATGAAAGCTTTATGCTGATGTTGGACGGTGTGGGCTTTGTTCCTGCACTGTTGGTGATTGCTCTGGCACCTGCAATCTGTGAGGAAGCATTATTCAGAGGATATTTTCTTGCTGCCGCCAAGAAGAAGTTTAAGCCCTTTACAGCCATACTCATTGTAGCTGCCATGTTTGGAATCTACCACTTAAGTCTTGTAAAGTTTTTTACTACGGGACTTTTGGGCATCGCTCTGTGCTATGCCGCATATAAAAGCGGAAGTATTGTGCTCTCCTGCATGATGCACTTTATTAACAATACCTTCTCTGTGGTGATTCTTTATTATGGAGAAGAGCTGGAGCAGATTCTTCCTATCTTCTTTAAGGAAAATCTGAGTGTCAGTGATGTGATAATATTGTTGGCAGTGGGTATTCTCTGCGCAGTTGCAGGAATTGCTCTGATAAAAGGAAGAAATACCACACCCAAACAGCCACTTGTAAGTGAAACAAATTAGTGAGGCACCTATGCAGCGAGTTTTTACCTACACTATCCCACAACTGAATACGTCCATCTCCGTCAAGGCCTTCTTGAAGCAAAAGGGCTTCTCCGGGCGAAGCATGATTGTGCTGAAAAGTCAGGAGGGAAGTGTGTTGGTAAACAGTTCACCTGTTTTTATGAATCATTTGATGCATCCCGGGGATGAGCTTGTGATTCGACTCTCGGAGGAGAAGTCCTCCGAGTATGTGGAGCCAGTAAAGCTTCCTCTGAATATTCTGTATGAAGATGAAGATTTGATGGTTATCAACAAGCCCGCCGGAATGCCCATTCATCCCTCCCAGAACAATCGGGACAATTCCCTGGGCAATGCTCTTGCATGGTATTTTGCCGAGCAGAACCGCCCCTTTGTGTTCCGTTGTATCAACCGACTGGACAAAGACACCTCCGGTCTTACCATTGTTGCCAAGCATATCGTCAGCGCAGGAATTTTGTCAGCCATGGTAGCAGCCAAGGGAGAAGATGGCATCCGTCGGGAATATCTCGCCATTGCCCAAGGCACAGTTATGCCTCCAAGTGGCACCATTGATGCCCCCATAGCCCGCAAGGAGGACTCCATTATTGAGAGAACCGTGGATTGGGAAAAAGGCGAGTCTGCCATAACCCATTATCAGGTTTTAGGCAACAAAAATGGGTACAGTCTGGTTTCCCTGTTGTTGGAAACCGGACGTACCCATCAGATTCGTGTTCATATGAAATATCTTGGATTTCCCTTGGTTGGGGACTCCCTCTACAATCCGGACATATCCCGGATGACCAGACAGGCACTTCACGCCTACAAACTGGATTTCAAGCATCCCATTACAGAGGCGGATATGCACTTTACTGCTCCGCTGCCTGACGACATGCAGTGGATGCAATAACCCCAATTTGTTTACTTGGGGTTTAAATTACCTTCTCACCGTTGATTAGCATGCGGAATTCTAAACCAAGCTTCTCCGCAGCCTTGCGGCAAAGGAGCATACGTCCAAGGAAGATTTCAAAATAATCCATGACACTGCACATGTTCAGGTCTACGGTAAGGTTCAGTTGAATATGGGAGTCCTTTTCTATATCGAGAACGCTTTGTTTTACTGCGTAATTGACACGGTCGTGTTGGTCGTAAGTGGCGAAATCTTCATTGCGCACACGAGTACTGCGCACGTCGGATTTGTCTGCAATGATGAGAGCCGCTGCAATTGCGTTTACAGGAAAAGCCGTAGACTCGTCATGGTTGCCGATAGCGGTTATGATGGTAGCAATATCCTCCGGGTCTGCACCCATATTGTCCAAGATACGAAAAGCCATAACTGCACCGGACTGCGCATGGTCAACACGGTTAATTACATTACCGATATCGTGCAGATATCCTGCAATTTTGGCAAGCTCTGCATCCCGCTCCTCATACCCTAACGTAAGCAAAATTCTGCTTGCATCTTCCGCCACACGTGTCACATGGGCAAAGCTATGCTCTGTGTAGCCTCTTGCAATCAAGGATTCATCCGCCTTCTGAATATAAGTCTTTACCGCGGGATTATTCCGCACATCCTCAAAGGTAATCTTCATCTTTATCCCCTCAACTTCTGAATTGCCTTATCTGCAATCAGACATTTCCCATGCTCTTCCAGTAACAGCATCTGACCCGGTTGGGCACTGTAAAGACGAGCAAACTCCATAGCCTGAATACATGCTCTGGAGAAACGCTCATAAGCAGCACTGCCCTTATGAAGACATAGGTAATATTGACCACCCATCTCATATAGAGCACTCTGTACACGCAAAGTACCCGGCAACGCCCCGGCGTAGCTCATCACATCACGAATGGACTCAAATACAAAAATCGCCTGATTGGACTTTGCAACAGAAGGTTTTTGTATTTCCTGCGAAACCTCCTGCTTTTCCTCAATGACGCTTGTGACCTGATTGGACAACTCCTCCAACATTTCTTCCATACCCAGTATTTCTTTGGGGTTCTGACCCTTCTGCTGAACAGCCTTTAAGCAGTCCAACAGATTTTTGACATGGTTTCCCAAAGCATCACTCTCCGAAAAAGTCAAGAGAATCCCCTGATCCTGTAACACCATAATCTGCAAATCAAAAGCAAACTTGGGCGGCTTATAGCCCACCTCAACGGCAGCCTGTTCCAAAACATCCTGAACAACCTGCTTTGCCTTATCACTGTGCATGATAAAATCCTTATATTCAATTTCATATGCTTCCAATTCCTCATTGGACAGGAAGCACTTTACTGTTTTCTCATCTACTCTTTTAATTTTCATAATAATCACATCCTACCACCTACTATAACACAAACCATGCCCATCTGCCAACCGTTAGTTTTGCACGTTTTCCTATATTTTGTCTGTGTTCGTAAATTTGGTAATCAAAATAAAAAGGATGCTTTTGATATAAAGCACCCTCTGCTTGAAAAATTACTCGCCCGCAATATAAAGAACCCCCAAGGTCCCCGGACCACAGTGACTGGAAATAACGCCTCCTGCCCGAGTAATCAAAATTTCATCAAAATGATTCAGACCTTGCAAATATTGGTATACCTGTTCAACTGTCGCACTGTCGCAACCGGAATGTGTGATAAACACTCTGTCCTTACGTGCCTTCTTAAGCGCCTCCTCCAAATCCTTAGCATAGGAAGTAATTACACGGTTTAAGGTTCCTCTGTACTTCTTGGAGCTGTGCATTTTGCCATCCTGCACCACAATCATGGGATGGAGCTTCATGGCTCCTCCAAGCATGGCCGCCAGACCGCTGCATCTTCCTCCGCGGTGGAGATATACCAAAGTATCCACCACAAAGCTTGAGCGAACCTTAGGAATATCCTCAATCAAAACAGCCTCTATCTCCGCTGCAGACTTACCCTCCTGTGCCATGCGGGCTGCCTCAATTACCAAAAGACCGATTCCGGTAGACAAATTCTGCGAATCAATCACATGAATTTTCTCCTCTGCCTCCAAATCCTGCGCCGCCATTCTCATCACCTGAAAGGTGGATGACATTTGGGAAGAAATAGAAAAAATGACAATCTCGTCATAATCCCCCAGATATTTCTCATATTCTGCTCTCACCTGCTCCATGGACACCGCTGACGTCTTGGGCGTAGCATTGTTCTCATCAGACCATTTATAAATATCATCCGGTATAATAGAACGCCCATCCTCATACTCCTCCGTTCCCAGAACAATGTGCAGTGGAAGAATGGAAATATTATATTTTTCTATTAAATCCGGAGACAAATCACATGTGCTGTCCGAAATAATTTTTACCATGTTTTCATCCTCCGTTAGCTTAAACAAATTCAATAAACTTATAGAGTATGGTATAACTTTCTAACACATATGTCAACTAAACTTTCCCTAAATTCCATAGCATCGGACAGTCATGCTGCACTCTTCCGTCCGAGCAATGATATCCACAGGAAAACCCTTCATCGGTATATCTTGAAAAAGCTGTTCACCTGCCCCCTCTCTTACACCGAACACTTTGTCATTTACCATAAGTGTCACTTTTTTGCAGCTACTGTAAACCTTTAGCTCATATCCTCCGTCCGCCTGTTTACGCAGGCTCTTGGCACTGACATAGACAAAAGGTTCCTTGCTCCATCTGGATTTACAGAGATAATAGGTATCCGTAGGCAATCCCGGAACATCAAACAAGGTTCCACCCATAACACAATCGTCCTGTGCCGCTTCCTTGATACACACAATCAATCCTACCCTGTCACAATATTTTTGCAGAGTAATCCGTTCCTGCTCAGACATTTCGCTCTCTGAACCAAGCACCAGCATATTGGCTCCCATCTGAGCCAGAATCCTTAATTTCTGCATGATTCCTTCCCAAAAAATCTGTGAGCCCTTAGCATAAATGTCATAGATTCCATCGTAATACACGCATTTGGGAACAAAAACCTCACCATTCAGAAAATATCCCTTTTCCGGTATGTTCTGTATGCTGCGGACAGCAATAAACTGACTGTAAATCAACTCCCGTCTGCCTGCCTCCTGACAATCCTTCCCAAAAGCTACACCGGACACCTGATACAGTTCCAACTGATATAAATATGGCTTCTCCACCCCTTGCCAGAGATGTGGCTGCACCATTTTTATGACACATTTGTCATCCTCATTCGCCGGATACGCACAATAAAATGCCGGATGCACACTTACCGCAGGAGAACTTGCAAGCTGTATACGGCCTCCCTGCTTTACAGACAAGGCTCCTGCCTCCCATAGATACACTTCATAGTAGCCCTCCTGCTCAATTGACCAATCAGGCAGGGTCAGTTCTATCACTGCCCTGCCGTTTTCTACCTTTATATTCTTGATTTCAACATTGTTGGGAAGCATAGTTACCTCCTGATTAAGCTTCTTGGTCTTGCGCTTCTCTGATTTTGCGCAAGGTTGCAGCATTTTCTTCCACCACACGCTTAGTCAGCGGATAGAATTTCAGCATGACAAAGAATACCACCAGATAGCATACTGCAGGCACCAGAGTTGCTACAGCATAAAGGCGGTCCGCCACCTGTTCCGTCTGAGTCGCTGCGTCTGACACATAGCCGATGGCAGTCAGGGCAAATCCCCCTACACCTCCGGCAAGTGCCTGACCCAGTTTCCTTGCAAAAGAATAGATAGCGTACACCGTTCCGTCTTCTCGCTTACCAGTAACCACCTCCTGATGGTCAATAATATCCGTAATAAATGCCCAGATAATCAGGTTAAAAAGTCCCACTCCCAAATTAGCCAGAAAAAATAATACCATAAATACAGTCAGACTTTTTGTTCGTACAAAGAACAGCACAAGATACATGACTCCCGCCAAAAGCATTGCCACCGCGCCGGCCTCTCTTTTGCCAAATTTTACTGCTATTTTGGAAGCAAAGGGAGCAATCAGGAGAATCCCTGCCACGCCTATAAAATTCAATGCCGCAATAGCCTTGGCATTGCGAAAATAGTCCAAAAAGAGATAATTGTTCATGGATTGACCAATCAGCGTAGCCAAAAGAAGCACCAAGGCCGCTCCCACTAAAGAAAGCAAGGGTCTGCTTTGGATCAGACTCTTGACAAGTGCCGCTCCGGAACCCTTTTCTTTTTTACGGGAAGGAAAGGACACTCGCTCCGCACAAAGCTTATAACACAACAAATAACAGATAATGGCACACACACCAAAAATTGCAGCCATGATGAACATTCGTACCGGGTCAACAATCTGATTACCTGCCGCATCCTCATCAAAAACCAAAAGGGGACCGAGGGTACCGATAATCAGGGTAGCAAGATTAGCACCCACAGCACGATAAGTGGACAGAGAAGCCCTGTCTCCGGCCTCAGAACTGATGACAGACGCCATAGAACCATAGGGAATATTGATAGCCGTATAACAAAAGCTGCCCCACAAAAGATAGGTAATTACCACATAGGTAAGCTTGGCAGCATAGGGCCAGTCCTTTACAAAATACGCAAACATCAAGGTACTGGCTACAGCCACAGGTATACACATCCGTCGAATCCACGGCCTGAACCGCCCATCCTTACCCGGTTCCAGATTGTCCACAATCCGTCCCATGGTTACATCCGTAAAGGCATCCACTACTCTGGCACCCAGAAACAATGCACCTACCACCGCACCACTGATTCCCAACACCTTGGTATAAAACACCATCAAATAACTGCTGGCAAAAATAAAGCTGAAATCATTGCCGAAATCTCCAAACATATAACCTATTTTATCTCTTAATCCAAAAGGTCGCTCTTCTCTCACCACTGCCACTTCCTTTTTCTTCTTTTTATTTTGGTAGTGTGCCACATTCAAGCCGAAATATGCGCCCATTTCATCTAATTAAAATTGAAAGTTTTCGGGTCTCACAACACAATTTTTCTGTATAATAAAAAAATTCGGTTCACACTAACCGTTCATATTATGTTAAAATGTGTTATGCAATTTTGTTTGTATTTATAAGGAGTTTCTATGCAGATTACTTATTTAGGTCACGGCGGATTTTTAATTGAATTTGAGGATTGTTATTGTATTTTTGATTACTACGTGGGAAAACTGCCTGTCTTAAACCCTGACAAGCCGATGTTGGTTTTTGCCAGTCATTTTCATGCGGACCACTATAATCCTGCAATTTTTGAGTTGCTTGGTAAACAAGGCATTCAACCTGTCACCGCTGTACTCTCCAAGGATATTTCCGAAAAAAGATGGCCGGAAGGAATTGCTGTTATGAAGGTAACCCATCGCCAAACCTATGAATTGCCCTGTGATATTACCATCCAGACCTTGCTGTCCACCGACCGAGGCGTAGCATATCTTCTCAAACATGACAATTGTGTCATGTATCATGCAGGAGATTTAAATGACTGGAGCTTTGACGAAACCAGTGAGTTTTTTGATGAGAAAAAGAACAGACAAATGACCGGAATGTACCGACATGAAATTGATTTGTTGAAGGAATGGTTGGGGGCACAGGAATTGGACGCAGCATTTTTGCCCTTAGACCCCAGACAGGGCAGCTTTGCAGATAAAGGCATGGCCTATTTTTTGAGCAAAATAAGCACCAAAAAGGCTTATCCCATGCACTATTGGAATAAGCCTGAAGTGATTGATTGGTTTGTGGCGAAATACCCTGAATACGCACCTTATGTGGTCATCTGATTTGTTGTTATTTGGCTACTTTGTCTATCTTGGGGAACAGCTTCTTTGATACCATATAGAGAAGCCCTCCCAGTACACCCCCTGTAAAATTCAGAATCACGTCATCAATGTCCACAGACCTGCCGATAAACAACTGGCAAAATTCAATAAATACAGGTAACATAACCGATGCAAACATCACTTTAAAAGCAGATTTGCACTTGCGCCACAAAAGCGGCAGACCCAGTCCCCAGGGAACAAACATTACCACATTTCCTGCAATATTGACAAACACATTATCCGCATCAGATGAATATTTCAAATAACTTCGAATGGTTTTAAAGGGTACAAAATTCACACCGATGCCTTGTTTAAGCCGATCCATGGCCTTTTCCGGCGTCTCGGCCTTCATCCAACTGATACCATTGTCCTCAAAGGTTAGGAATAAAAGCGCAAACATAAATATGACAAATAAGCCTAGCACCAGTTCTCTGGAAAGGCTTCTCTGTTCATTTCGTTTCCCCACCCATAAAATTCTTGCAATAATATAGACAGGGAGAAATGCGGCCATTATGCAGATAAGACTTGCAATATATTCTGACATAAGTGTCGCTATTTAGCTCCTTCATTCCACTGCAGTCGGTGAAGGTCTCCTTCACGCTGCATACTTTCAAATTGATTCTGGCGAAGTGCCTCGTACAGAACGATGGCTACAGCGTTAGACAAATTCAGGGAACGAATCTCCGGCAACATGGGAATACGGATACAATGCTCCTCATTCTCCACAAGAATCTCCTCCGGAATCCCTGCACTCTCCTTGCCGAACATAATAAAATCATCCGGCCCAAACTCCACCTCTGAATAAGTATGTTTCGCTTTGGTAGTCGCCATCCACAGTTTTGCCCCGGGATGCTTTTTATATTCCTCAAAAAACTCCGCATAGTTAATATAGCGGTTTACATCCAGTTTTTCCCAGTAGTCCATACCTGCACGTTTGATTTCCTTCTCGTTCAGGCGAAAGCCCAAAGGCTCAATCAGGTGCAGACTTGTGCCTGTGGCAACACAAGTCCGCCCAATATTTCCGGTGTTTGCCGGAATCTCCGGCTGATGTAATACAATATTCATAAAAAGTTATTCCTTTTCCGCACGAAGCTTATTTACAAAATGCTCCAGTCTGCCGATGGCAACCTTCAGATTCTCCAATGAATACGCATAAGAAATACGAAGGAAACCTTCACCGCACTCACCAAAAGCAGTTCCGGGAACCGCTGCCACCTTCTCCTCCTCCAGGAATCTGGTAGCAAACTCATCACTGGTCATGCCAAACTCCTTGATGCAGGGAAATACATAGAATGCACCATAAGGCTCAAAGCATTCCAGCCCCATCTGACGAAAGGCATTAATCAAGTATCTTCTGCGCTGATTATAGGCATCGCGCATCATCTTTACGTCCTCGTCACCGTTTTTGAGAGCATCCACTGCAGCATACTGGCTGGTAGTGGGTGCACACATAATTGCAAACTGATGAATTTTGGTCATCTGCTCTAAAATCACGCGGGGACCACAAGCATAGCCAAGTCTCCATCCGGTCATAGCATAGGATTTGGAAAATCCGTTGATGACAATGGTTCTCTCCTGCATGCCAGGCAGGCTTGCAATGGAAACATGCTCGCCCTTATATGTAAGCTCCGAATAAATCTCATCAGACATGACAAATATGTCATGTTTAATAATTACCTCCGCAATTTCCTCCAAGTCCTTGCGCTCCATAATAGCACCTGTGGGATTGTTGGGGAAGGGAAGAATCAACACCTTGGTCTTGTCGGTAATCGCCTCCTCCAACTCCTTGGCGGTAAGGCGGAATTCATTTTCAGCCTTTAAATCAATAATCACGGGAGTGCCGCCCGCCAACACGGTACAGGGCTCATAGGACACATAACTGGGCTGAGGAATCAACACCTCATCCCCGGGATTCAGCATGGCACGGAGTCCGATATCAATTGCTTCGGAACCGCCCACGGTAATCAGCACTTCCTTGACAGGGTCATAGGTAATCCCCTGCTTTCTCTTCATATAGTTACAAATCTCGCGACGAAGCTCCATCAAACCGGAGTTGGATGTATAAAAGGTCTTACCCTTCTCCAGAGAATGAATACCCTCCGCACGAATATGCCATGGTGTATCAAAATCAGGCTCTCCCACACCCAGAGAAATTGCGTCCTTCATCTCACTTACAATGTCGAAAAACTTGCGGATACCCGATGGTTTAATCTCTACAACTTTGTCTGCTAAAGGGTTTCTCATGGGGTAATCATCTCTCTTTCGTCATCGGTTTTGGTCTTATATACGGTACCATGATCCTTATATTTCTTGAGAATAAAGTGGGTTGCAGTGCTAAGCACGGCATCCAGCCCAGAAAGCTTCTCGGATACAAAACTGGACACCTCACGCAGGCTCTTACCCTCTAAAATTACCATCAAATCATATTTGCCGGAAATCAGGTACACGCTGCGAACCTCAGGATATCTGTAGATTTTCTCCGCAATGGTGTCAAAGCCCTGCCCGGTCTGGGGAGTCACGCACACCTCAATCAGTGCAGTCACCTTGTCAACAGTAGTGTTATCCCAGTTAATTAAGGTATGGTATCCGCAAATGATGCCTTCTGCCTCCATGGCAGCCAGTTCATTCACTACGTCAACCTCCTGCACACCCAACATCACTGCCAGTTCCTTTAAATCGATTCGACTGTTTTTCTCAATAATGGCTAACAATTCTTCTCTCATAATCCAATCTCCTTTACTTTTTCATAAAGACTATCTGCATGAGGTCTGTCAAGATACCGCACCTCATCATCATTCAGTATCAATCGGTCATTGCTGTCTGTGGTTCTGCCCACGACCACAGCGGGAACCCCCGCCGCCGCCAAGTCATCCACAAGTTTCTGACCGTCCTCTGCTGTCATCAAAAGACAGCCTCCCGACCAGAGTTCATAGGGATTCACATTTAAGTGGTTGCAAATCTCCACTGTCTCCTGCCGGATAGGCAACTTTTTTAAATCTATGGTTAGTCCGACACCTGCTCCTTCTGCCAGTTCCCAAAGGGATGAGTAAATCCCGCCCTCAGAAACATTCAAAATCGTGCACACGCCGGACTTCATCGCAACTGCGGCCTCCTTTGCCGTAGGCAAATACTGTTCAAAGCCTGCAGCCGTGTCACAAATCCACTTAGGATACCGTTCCAAAAGACAAGCCTTGTATTCCTGAGCCAAAAGTATGGTACCCTTCAAACCTATAAAACGGCTTACTACAATATCCTGACCGGGCTTTGTGGCCTGCACGGTATGATAGTTCCCATCCGCAGCCGCCCACCCATATGACACAACTGTCACAAATGGACAATTTACTGCTGCCGTCACTTTGCCGGAAGCCTGCGCAATCTGAATATCCATGGTGCCACAAACCTTCTCCGCCTCTGCAACAATATGCTTCAACGTCTCCTCCTCACAAGTAAGAGGAAGCAACACCTGCAAGGTGACAGCCACGGCTTGTGCTCCTTTTGCCGCCAAACGGTTTACACAATCTGTCACCAGATAATCTACCCGTTCTGTACCCTCCAACACACAGCTAACCATGACATTTTGGTCAATATTACCCCCATTTAGAGCCTCTTTACATGAAAAAAAGGCGCAGTCTTCCCCCCGACCTGCGCCAATCAACACTTCCTTACGTTTCGTCTTCAATTGTTTTAATATGGAACGCTTAAAAGCATTTTCCGATACTCTGCCAATTTTCATGAAAAACTCCTAAATAATTACTCTTCCTCCACCGCAGGGGGTGCGGTAAGAATTCCGATTACATTTCTTACATGATCGATATTACTGGTGCCGATAGCCGCCATAATCTCATTATAGGCATTGGGGTCTGCTGTGGCAGTACCCACAGTGGCACTTCTGGGAGAAACCTTGTAATTACTGCTGTTTACCTGCTCTCTGCTCACTTCAACACCATTCTCGGTAACTACCTTCCAAAGACGCGCCTTATAACCGATATGGGCACTCTCTGTCACAATATAACCGATGGGGTGTGAAGCATCCGCATAGATGGCATCTGTGGTGGGATGGATAACCTCCAGAATTTCACTCTCGTATTCCACCTGACGACCTTCAGGTCTGGTCTCCTTACCATAAATATTAATAGTAATCTTTTTATTTTCAGTCAACCCCTCTATATAGATGGGATAGTCTAAATTGTTAACAAACTTAAAATCCTTGCCTGCACTCTCCGCAATGGCTGCGTCCGCAGAAGGGTCTACATAGGACACAATCATGGAGTGATTATGTCTCTCAGTTACCTCAAGCTCTGCCTCAAGCACTGCATTGTATAATGTGGTAGACACCTGACAGATTCCACCGCCCAGACTGTCCACAACTCTACCGTTCAAATAAGAACCTGCCATATAGTATCCGTTTGCCTGAGTAAAGGGTGCCACCGTTTCATAGGTGGAAAACTCCTCACCGGGATACAAAACAGTTCCGTTAATCAACGCTGCACCATTCTGCACATTGGCACTTCTGGAAGAACCGGAAGTGCGATAGGAAGTAGTAAAGCTTCCAAGCATATCTGTTACAGAAGCCAATTCCTCTGCACTGCCCTTGGGCTCTGCCGTCTCAATTACCAACTCCACCAAAGCCGGCTCCTGTGTCCACTCCTCTGTCAAAAACTGATATACCTTATCAATGGAGGCCTCCACATCCAACACATGACCCGCTTTGCCATCCACAACCTCAAAACTTCCATCCTCGGCCTTCTTCAAGGAAACATTCACAGGTCGATTGTCATACTTTGCACATTTTTCAGACAATACGGCATTGATATTTTCTATTGAAAAATCCAGTTTGATAGGCAGAGAAATACTTTCCTGCTCCAAATCCTTTAGCAGCTTGTATCTCTCAATGATATTGCCTGTTCTTCCAACTGCAAAAGCCTCATCCGCCAAATCGGTGTTTGCCCAACTGACGCCCAGTTCTCCGGCAGTAACCTTCACTTCATTGCCGTCAGCAGCCTGAAAGGTAAGCTCCACATCATTTAAGCCTTCCACATAGTAAGCAATAGCAGACTCCGCCTCATCCACAGTCTTGCCGGACAAATCAATCTCACCGGCATGGACACCAGTCTTGATTGTCTCCTCCGAAGCTGCATACACATTTACGTTGTGGCACAACACAAGCAGCATCGTACATAGTACAATGCGACCTGCTTTCCATAATTTTCCCATAATTTGCTCCTCAATTCCAACCCACTAGAACACAATACTATTTGAATTAGTAAAAAAAGTATGATAAAGTGGGAATTACCATAGCAAAGACAAGCAGAAGTACAATGACACCTGCAATTCTCTGTTTCGTCTTCTTGTTATGCATATTAAACATACGTATTCCTCATTTCCTATTTATATAAATTTATATAAACATTACATATCTACATTGAATCTGAAAGGATATTATATATGAAATTCTATGTTTTGGCAAGTTTATTTATATTTGTTCTTGTGATTTTTCATAATGTCCGTAAATCCGGCAGACAGCAGGCCTTAGAAGAGAAAAGCTTCTGGGAAAAAGAACGCATGGCTAATGAGGTCCGCCGCAAATCTTTAGACGGCCTCGACTATATCCAAATTCCTCTGGACTCACTCCCCATGCACCTGATGGAGGAGGACGCCAAGATAGCGGAATGTCTGCGTGTAATTAATGAGCTCTCTATGCAGCCCATCGTAAATCTCACAGGCTTCTCCAACACGGATTTAAAACTGGAATACGGCACCGCCAACATTACCGTACTCTCCGAATACGACCAGAACTACACCCTGCTGGCCAACACCTTACAGCAGTGGGCAGATTTATTATACAATAAAGGATATGCAGAAGAGACACGCCAAATTCTGGAATTTGCAGTCAGCACCCGCACAGACGTAAGCCGCACCTATGATATTCTGTCTGACATTTATGTCACAAATGGGGAATCCGACAGAATTTCAGATTTGGTCAAAACTGCCGAAACACTGAACTCCCTGAATAAAGAGGTCATTTTACGTCATTTGCGGGCAAAATCTGACCACTCTTAATCTTATCTACATAGCGACTTGCCTCTCTTCGGGTAAGTCGCTCTATATCTACCGGAAGGATTATTTTCTTCTGTTCCAGCAGCCGCACAAGCTGCTCTTTTTGTGCCTTCGTGGCAGGCGTGTCACGTTTAACCTGATAACTTAAAGCTGTCGGTGCAAACAAACCGCCCTTCTCAGGTTCCTTATCCAAGAAATTCTCTGCAAGCTTACCATACAGAAAGTGGGTGGCCCGGGCATCCTCCAATGCCCGATGAGCCTGATGAGGAATCTGATAATAATTACAGAGATAATCCAGACTTCGACTCTCCAATTCCGTCAGATACTTGCGGGCAATTTTAAGAGTATCAATGGCCTGCTTTTCAAAGGTAAGCCCCTGATTGACAGCAGCCTTTTTCAAAAAAGAAAAATCAAATAAAATACTGTGTCCCAAAATCGGCAAATCACCCATAAACTCGAATAACTCAGGCAATACCGCCTCAATATAGGGAGCATCGGTAAGCTCCTCATCCCGGATTCCGGTAAGCTCTGTAATGCGTTCCTCCAACCTGCAGCCTGGATTGACAAAGGTGGAAAACGTCTCCTGAACCACCCCACGTTCTATGCGCAGAGCACCAATCTCTATGATTTTGTCATGCTTAGGCTCTAAGCCTGTGGTCTCAAGGTCTATACTGATATAACTGTCTGTCATACATTCTCCTGCTTTACAATCTGTATCTGTGCTTCTTTTGTCAAAGGGCTTCGGTCCTTATAGTCGAACAACACATAATAAATTCCTTCCCCCGCTTTTCCTTCCATATCCCATACCGGATAACGAAACGGCTCCAGATGTGTCATTTTACTCAACTGCTTACTGTCATAGGCGTTATATTCCGGCAAATAAATCCGCTCCTGTTCCTCCCGCCGGTAAAACTCCCGAATAAAATGTTTGCAATTCTCCTGTTCCCTCAAATCCGAGGCAAATTCCGGCCTGCTCTTAAGATTCTCCCGCAGATACATATCATAGAGCAAAAGTTCTCCATAAAGAGCACTATTGGTACTGTCATACTTCTTGGCAAAATCCAAAAGCACCTGATAGCGATAAGCCCGGGAAGGACTCTCCACAAACAAACCTTCTGCCTCATAATATTGTGCCAAAGCCTCATACATCGCAAAAGCTCCCGGAAATACACGCTCCAAAAAAGGCAAGGTATGGACAAACTGATTGGAGTTGTAATAAAGCTCCACCATCTCCTCTACACGCTTTAACCTCACAATCTCCTCATACGTGAGCCAGTTGGTATAAAGCACTTCATAGGGCGGCCTGTCCAAATAAACAATTCTGTATTCTTCTGCTTTCTCCGCCAAGGGAGACCCCTTTAACACCTTCAAAAATCCTAATTGTAGCTGCTCCGGCTTCATAGCATAAACTCTGTCAAAGGATACGACAAAACTGTCATAATCTTCATATGGCAACCCTGCTATCAAATCCAGATGCAGGTGAATATTGTTATTCCTGCGAAGTGCGGCCACAATCCTCTCTAATCGATCCACATCCATTCTGCGGTTAATCGCCTCAAGCGTTCCCTCATTTACGGACTGTACACCGATTTCCAACTGGGCAAGCCCCGGTCTTAAGGAGCTTAGCAACTCAATTTCGTCCTCCCTGAGAATATCCGCTGCAATTTCAAAATGAAAGTTGGTGACACCATTGTCATGTTCTTGTATGTATCGCCAGATTTCCATGGCATGAGTGTGGTCACAATTAAAGGTTCTGTCCACAAACTTAACCTGCTTCACCTGATGGTCCAGGAAAAACAGCAGCTCTTTTTTCACAATATCAATATTCCGAAGTCTCACCTTTTTATCGATGGAAGACAGGCAATAGCTACATCGATAGGGACAACCGCGGCTACTCTCATAATAAATAATCCGATTGGAAAAGGTATCCAAGTCCTGATAAAGAAATGGTACACTGCTCAAATCTACAGGCTCTCTATAAGGGGTATATCCACCGGGCAGATACAATCCGGCAATCCTGTCCACAGTCGTAGCTTTGCCGTCCACATAGCACTGCAAAAGCTCCCGGAAGGTCTCCTCCCCTTCTCCCACCATAATGCCGCGAACCTTGGGAAATTCCCGCAAAACAGCCTCTCCGTCATAGGATACCTCCGGCCCACCCAGCCAGATATCCGTATCCGGCAAAAGCTTTGGTAGCTCTCTTAAAAGCTCCCTTATCATACCCCAATTCCAAATATAGCAGGAAAAACCAATGGCATGGGGCTTTCTGGCATAAATATCTGCCAAAATATCCGGCATACGCTGATTAATCGTGTATTCCGCAAGGGCAACCGACTCCTGTAACCCCTCTCCTGCATAGGCTCGCAGGCTGTACACTGCCGGATTGGAATGAATATATTTGGCATTTACCGCCACAAGCAGAAATTTCATAGTGTCTCCCTTAAAACTTACAAATAATATTTTACAGATTTTCACAAATGTGATAAAATATTGATATAAATTGACAATTTACACACCTGTAAAAGAGGATTCTCATGGCAAGACATATCGAACATATCCATTTGGATAAATCGGACGAGTTCGTCCTTTCTGTCATGAATAACTATTTACAAAAGAACGGTTTTATTTTATCTGATTTGAAGGGTGAGTCTGTCTATCGTGCAGGCGACCGCTTTTCAGAGGGCTACAGATATCTAAAATGGTCCTATGTTAATGGTGTGCTCAATTTAGAGGTATGGCTGATTGGTCTCTTTGGTCGGGAATGCAGCCTAAAGGGTCTGTTCCTATATGACCGAAAGACACTCTACAAACACAGTCTGGAGGATTTGATGGCTGCACTACAGCAGACAGCTCCCGTACACAGCACTGACAATGAACGTATGGCAGTTTTATCCTTGCTGTTGGGAATTCTTGCCTTTCTTGTCATGCACCCTGTATTCTGTGTGATTTTTGCAGCCCTTTCTCTCACACTTGCCCAAATCGGACTCAAATCCAACAAATCCGCCTGGGCCAAAATCGGCAGAATCTGTGCTACTGTCAGCCTGCTGACCACCAGTATTATCTGCCTTATGAGTTTCTGTACACATTTTATTTAACTACATAACCATTTTCATCAAACAAAACGCCGAAGCCACTGCTATACTCATTAACACGATTTATAATGCGCAGTGCATCCTCTCCCTGAGCGGGAGTCGGCTTATAATCATTGCGGGAGGAATCCGAGGACACAGAGCATGGAATAATGCGAAACTCGCTTTCCTCCTGTTTTTGTCCGTCTACAAAATAAAAGGTCTGTTGGGCAATCATGGTATCCTTATCTACCGGGTTCCGATTGGCACCAAAACAGAAATTTGCCAGACTGTAGATAATATATTTGCCCTGGTATTCCTCAACTCCCTGTAATACATGGGGATGATGCCCAATGACCATATCTGCACCCCAATCAATACATTTGCGCCCGAACTGCTGTTGAAAATCCGTAGGGTAAAACTCTCTCTCAATCCCCCAGTGACAACAGGCCAGAATCAAGTCCACCTCTTCTTCTTTCAACAGGGCAATTCCCTCCATCATCAATTGCTCCACGCCCTGACCCCAACTGACCTCATTCACGGAGACAAAACCAATGCGGATTCCCTTTGTCTCATATACTCCGACATTTGTGTCATAAGCATACACAATTCCTGTAGGCTCCAAAGCAGCTAAGGTATCGGTCGTTCCCTTACTTCCGAAATCCTGCCTGTGATTGTTGGCCATGCTCACGGCCTCCACACTGCCCTGCACCAAAATATCCGTATACTCCGGGTCACCCTTGATATTGTAGGTTCTTCCAGGATTAATCTCCTCAGATCTGGTAAGCACGCCCTCCAGATTGACAATCGTCATGTCATCCTCTGCAAAAATATCACGGACATTCTCAAAAAAGTACGCTGAATCCTGCAAAGTATCATAGGTTTCTCTAAAGGACCACGCATAATCCTGTCCTACATAGTTGCCCATGGTTACATCTCCTGCAGCCGAAATGGTAATCTGAATCCGCTCCGGCTCATCAATGACATCAGTGTCATTCTTAGAAACATCTTCAACCGTCTGTTCCTTATGGGAAGCTGCCGTATTTTCCGGCACAATCGGTTGTATGGTCTGAATCGTAGGCTCTTCCCCGGGAGCATAACCGCAGCCGGACAACGTCAATGCCACCAACAATATGCAAACAGAACATGCTCTATGCAGAAATCTTTCAAATGCACAAAACAATCTATTCTTGTTCTTCATCCTCTACTTCCTCCTGGGGCTCAAACAACAGCTTGTGTAAATACTCCTTGTTGGCCTCCCAATCCACCTCTAACACAGCCATCTGCCGTATGGTGGCATCCCGATAGGTTCCGGGAACAGGAACGCTTCCCTGCTCCATATCATAGGACAAAATCACAGGTGCCATAAGGCTTAACTCATAACATTCCCACTGTGTCAGGTTGGTGGTCAGATTGGGCATAAGCCCCTCAACCAGCTCTGAGAAATTCGTAACCACCGCACCCGGCAGCCCCTTAAACACCTCTGTCAATACCTTGCGCTGACGCTCTGTTCTGCCAAAATCCGTACCGATATAACGGTTGCGCGTATACGCCAGTGCCTGTGGCCCGTTTAAATGCACCAGTCCGGCTTTGGCAGTATCCATATAATTGGTACCAAATTCCTGATTGGTCAATTCATTATACTCATTGAGATACCCATTAACCAATTCAATTTCATCAGCAGTAAGTTCCAAATCTACTCCACCTACCGCATCCACCAGACTGGCAAAAGCCTCAAAATTCACCACCACATAACGGTTTACCGTGATATCCAGATTCTCCTCCACCGTCTCCATGAGAAGCTCTGCACCACCAAAGGAGTATGCCGCATTCAGTCGGTTATTGTCGTGTCCGGGAATCTCCACATACATATCCCGCAGCAGAGAAGTCATATGGATTTTCTTCGTTTTACTGCTGACAGACAAAAGTATCATGGCATCAGACCTGCCGTCTGCACTGCCATCACGGGAATCACTTCCAATAAGTAAAATATTGATTACTCCGTCCTCTCTCATTGGTTCTGAGGTCAGACTCTCTATCTCATGATAATTTAACTTGCTGTACACATGACCCACCAGAAGATAGAGGCCTGCTGCCAGCACAGCTACAAACAGTAAAAGCTTTATCAGAAAACCCTTTAACCGGGACATTTTTTTCTTATTTTTCTTATTTTTACTTGTATGTTTCTTAGATTTCCTTCGGGGCTTAGGGGCATCCCAATCCTCCCAATATTCCTGTTCCACCTTGTAAACTTCATCGTCCTCGTATGGATTCTGATTTCGATTTCTTTCCCTGATAGGTCTTCGCCCCTTTCCTTACTCCAATACATCATAGGCCTGTCCCTTGGCCCAGGGACTGCCCACATCACATCTTCCGTGGTGATATTCTTTGGAAATAACCTCTCCGTTTCCCTCCACCACATTTAATTTCAGCCGGCTACCGCCGGATTCTGTATAATTATCCAAAATACGAATGATATCCTCCACCGAGGAAGCCTGCTCTGTGGATATCTGCCTCTTAGATTCCTCCAAAATGTTCATAACCTGTCCCTCCAATTTTATAATTCCAGTTCTTCAAAAAAATCTGCCTTTTCAGCCTGTAGCTGTTCCATCAGATAGGCACGAACCTCCGGCTCCTCCCACGAAAGGCTTTTGAGGAGTGTTTCCGTCATGGAACGCTCCAATCCCCCTGCCTGCTGCCATATTTTATAATAGCGGATATCCCGACCGTACTCCGGATTTTCTGTAAGCAGGTCCTTTACAAGCTCCGAGTGTCTCAAAATTACACTATGCAGACACTTAAGCCGCTGTTCCCTGGGCGCTTCCCCACAGGTCAATCTCTGGAATACCAGAGCAATTTTATCCTTCCTGCGGTTTACAATATACCCTTCCTTCTGGTCATCCACATCCTCCACGTCAAACCAACCGATAAAAGCCGGTTCAAACCCACAATCATCCGACTTGCAAAGAAAAATCTCCAATGCTTCATCGTATCGGGCAAGCCAACCTCTCTGCCCCTCCCCTTCCACAAAATCCTCCAACTGTTCCAAGGATGCCTGAGGAAAAAAACGAAACATCGAAGCGCGCAGTTTATCCAACCCTGTCATTTCTTGCAAAGTCGCAGTTTCAGCCGTGCCATCCACTGAATAAAGTACCACACGTTTCAGACTATCACAACCCAGAAATACCTGCTTTCCAAAATGTACCGTCCGAGCAGGCATTACAATCTCTTTTAAATTCTTCATATGGGCAAAACCCCAGTCCTCCACAATCTCTACCGTGGACGGCAGCACCAGACGCTCTACGGTCTTGCAGCTCAAAAAGGCCTTACTCCCAATGACCGTTAGGGGCATCCCCTCTGATACATCAGACAGATATACCTCCGACTCTTGCCCGGTATATTTTTCATATCGACTCATCCTGACTCCTCGCACTGTCCCTCAATGCAAAACAAGGGAGCTTTAGCCCCCTGTGTTACAGCAGTGGTGCAAACAAGCGCAGAAACGCCTGTCCAATCAATAACACCGCTTTCCTGTTACCACTATATTCCTCCGTGACCTCATGGCTCACCTCCATTGTGGCAGTAAAATCTTTTCGAATATCTTCAATACACTCGTATCCATACAAAAATACACCATTTTCAAAATGATGATAAAGGCTACGGAAATCAAAATTAATGGTACCCACCGTGGCTACCTCACCGTCACAAATTACCTGCTTCGCATGGAGAAAACCGGGCGTGTATTCATAAATGCGCACACCATTTCGAGCCAAGCCATTATAGTAGGAACGGGTCACACGATATATGGCCTTCTTATCAGGGATTCCGGGCGTAATAATACGCACATCCACACCCCTTTTGGCCGCGAGACAAAGCTCCCTGCGCATCTCATCACTGATAATCAGATAGGGCGTGTCTATGTAGACATAACGCTTAGCATGCTTAATCAGGTTCAGGTATACATTTTCGCCCACATATTCAGAATCCAAGGGACTGTCCGCATAAGGGTGTACAAATCCCTTTTCCTTTGCATGATATTCAGGCATCACAAGATATTGAGTATAATCCGTATCCGTATGCTTCATGGCATTCCACATTTCCAAAAACATGGCTGTCAGGCTCTCCACCGCATCTCCGGTAAGCTTCACACCACTGTCCTTCCAGTAACCATAAGGATTCACAATGTTAAAGTACTCATCCGCCAGATTATATCCGCCGGTAAATCCAATCTTGTTGTCGATTACCGTAATTTTACGGTGGTCGCGATTATTCATAAAAATATTAAAAACAGGAGTCACCGGATTAAACATTCTGCACTGAATGCCCACGGCCTCCATACGCTTCACGAATGCTGCATCAATGAAACCGATACTGCCCACATCATCATAGATTACACGAACCTCCACACCATTGCGTACACGGTCAGCCAACACTTCCTTCAACCGTCCGAAGGCCTGAGCCTCCTCGATGGCATGATATTCCATAAAGATGAACCTCTCTGCCTTCTTAAGCTCTTCCAACTGTGCCTCAAAGGCATCCGAAGCCTCACTGTAAAATACCACATCCGTATTATGATACACAGGATATTTGCCATACTGATACAGATAGCGACACTGATTGGCAACTCCTAAATCTCTCTTCTCAAGTTCACCCATAACCTCCGGCTCCTGAGTCAAAGCCTTTATAATCAAAGGACTGATTCGCTCAAACCGCTTGCGCATTCCCCGGGTGGCCTCCCGGTGACCAAAGAGAAAATAAAGGCTCAGTCCTAACACTGGCAAAGCCAGAATCATAATAATCCAAGGCAACTTAAATGCAGCATTGGCCTGCCCACAATAAATTCGCATTACAACAGCAACTGCAATCAACGTAAAACACAAACTAATAACTGTGGAATAATTACTCAGCCAAATAGCCAATGTTACCGACCAAATAATCTGCAACAAAAAGGAGAGGAACGCAAACACCAGTCTTCCTACGCTATTTTTTGTTTTTGCCTCTGTTCGCATAAACTTCTCCTTTCCTGTGCAATTTAATTATATTACACAACTTCTAAACACTTATTATAGCACAATTTCCCATCCTGCCCATAAATAAAGTATAAATTTTTTGATTTTTAATAGTTAGAGTGATATACTATGGCATAGAATCTTTGAATAATACGGAGAGAAAGCTATGAATATTATCATTATCGGCTGCGGAAAGGTAGGACGGGTTCTTGCCAAGCAGTTGAACGAAGAGAAACACAATCTGGTAATTATCGACAATCAGGAGTCTAAACTTCAGGAATTTGGCGAAGAAGTAGATGCTCTCTGCGTCACCGGCAACGGCACCAGTGTCAGTACCTTGAACGAGGCCGGAATTGCAGATGCCCACGCTTTGATTGCTGTTACCGGCTCTGATGAGTTAAATCTCTTGTGCTGTGTGGTTGCCAAGAAAGTCAGCGACTGTCAGACTATTGCCCGAGTGCGTAACCCTGTTTACAGCGAGGAGATTAATTTCATACAGGAACGTCTCGGAATATCCATGATTGTCAATCCGGAACAACTTACTGCACGTGAAATCACACGCCTATTACAGTTCCCTTCTGCACTACAGATTGACACCTTTTCTAAGGGTAGGGTAGAGTTGCTCAAATTCCGCATTTTGCCGGAATTTAAAATGGATGGAATGCGAATTTCCGAATTATCCTCCCGTTTCCCTCAATCTGTACTGATCTGCGCAGTAGAAAGGGACAACGAAATCGAAATTCCAAACGGTAATTTTGTATTGAAGGATGATGACTTAATCTCCATCGCTGCGACTCCTGCCGCTGCCAAGCAATTTTTCCATCAGTTGGGGCTGTCCACCAGACCGGTTAAAAACGCACTGCTCATTGGTGGTGGTAAAATCAGCTACTATCTGGCTCAGGAATTATTGAAAAATAAAATCGACGTGCGTATTCTGGAAAAGGACAAGGCACGTTGTGAGGAGCTTGCCGAACTGTTGCCCGAAGCTTCTGTCATTAATGGTGACAGTTCTGATCAAAACCTGCTGTTTCAATGCGGCTTCCAGACCGCAGAGGCAATTGTTGCTCTCACAAATATCGATGAGGAAAATGTATTCTTGGGTCTGTCTGCCAAAGAACATTGTCATGCCAAGCAGGTTGTCAAAATCAATCTACTTGCCTTCGACCGCATTATCAGCAAATTAGATGTGGGCAGTGTTGTATATCCTAAGTTTATTACCGCAGATTACATCATGCAGCATATCCGTGCAATGCAGAATGTAGCCGGCAATCAGGTCAAAACCTTTGTACACATCTTGGAAAATCGTGCAGAAGCGTTAGAATTTTCTATTCGCGAGGACAGTAAGGTTGCAGGTATTGCCATTAAGGATTTGAAATTCAAAAAAGATTTGCTCATCTGCTGCATTAACCGTAAGGGAAATATTATCATTCCCAAAGGTCAGGATACTATTGAAGCAGGAGACACCGTTGTTGTAGTCTCTGCCAATAAGGGTCTGCAGGATATTGAAGATATCCTTGAAAGGCAGGTGTAACGTATGAATTATTCCATTATTCGATACGTAACCGGTCATACTATGTTGTTGGAGGGAGCATTAATGCTCCCTGCCTGCATTGTTTCTATTATATATGGTGAAAGTGCCGCCCTTGCTCTGGCTCTTTCTGCCGCATTAAGCGCAGTTCTGGGACTCCTTATCAAACCCCGAAAACTGAAAAATCAAAAGTTTTTTGCCAAAGAGGGTTATGTAACCGTGGCACTTTGTTGGATTGTTATCAGTATTATGGGAAGCCTGCCCTTTCTTTTCAGCGGCTCCATTACCAATCCTGTTGATGCTGTTTTTGAAGCTGTATCAGGATTTACCACCACAGGAGCAAGTATCTTAAATGACGTAGAAGCACTCCCCAAGGGCATCCTTTTTTGGCGTAGCTTCACTCACTGGATTGGCGGTATGGGCGTTTTGGTGTTTTTGCTGACACTGTTGCCCATGAGTGGCGGTTCCCATATGAATCTGATGAAAGCAGAAAGCCCCGGCCCCTCTGTAAGCCGCCTGGCTCCCAAGGTTCAGACCACTGCCAAAATTCTTTACGGTATTTATATCTGGCTTACAATAATTGAAATCATACTGCTTTTGTTGGGCAAAATGCCTCTTTTTGATGCACTGACACTGTCCTTTGGCACAGCAGGCACAGGAGGCTTTGGCATTTTAAATGATAGTATTGCAGGCTACTCCGTATACAATCAGGTTATCATTACTATATTTATGATTTTATTCGGAATCAATTTCAATGCCTTTTATCTGATTTTGTTAAAACATATAAAAGAGGCAATAGCAATGGAAGAAGTCAAAGCTTATTTACTGATTATTGCTTCCTCCATTTTGATGATTACGGTAAATATTGCACATCTCTATGACAATGTGCTTGTAGCCTTTCAACAGGCATCCTTTCAGGTTGCCTCCGTCATCACAACCACCGGATATTCCACAACAGACTTTAACACATGGCCGGAAATTTCCCGAACCATTTTGGTAATTTTAATGTTTGTAGGTGCCTGTGCCGGCAGTACAGGCGGTGGTATGAAAGTATCCCGTTTCCTCATTTGGGCGAAGACGATTATCAAAGAAATCCGCCTTTATCTGCACCCCAAGTCGGTGAAGCAGATTAAGATGGACGGCAAGACCATTGCTCCTGAGGTAATTCGTTCTACCAATGTTTATCTGGCAGTTTATATGATAATTTTTGCTGTATCCGTCTTATTGATTGCAGTGGATAATTTCGATTTCACCACTAACTTTACCGCAGTAGCTGCAACCCTAAATAACATTGGCCCCGGCTTGAATCAGGTAGGACCTATGTCCAACTTCTCCTGTTTCAGCAACTTCTCTACCATGATACTGACCTTTGATATGTTAGCCGGACGATTGGAGCTGTTCCCTTTACTTTTGCTATTTGCCAAGGATACATGGAAAAAATTCTAAAGAATTCCTATCTGGAGGATTCGAAACATGATATACGAGATTACAAATACAGAAAATGTGGCTCCTCTGTTTGATAAGATGAGTGATACCACCATTACCTCCTGCCTACAGGGAATCATGGGCAAGGTATATGCGGATTCCACGGAAAATCCCCACTCTGCCATGGCTATTTTGGGCGACTTCTGCTTCCTTGCGGGAGAACCCAATGAAGAGCTTGCTCTGTATAAACCTCCCCATCTGACACAGGATTTTATGATTATGATGCCCGAAAACGAGGCATGGTGTCAGCTTGTGGAAAAATGCTACAAAGAGAAAGCCAAGAAAGTAACCAGATATGCCTTACAAAAAGACGGAGATGTGTTCGACAGAGCCGCTTTACAGGCTATTGTAGACGGACTTTCTCCCGAGTTCACACTAACCATGATTGACGAGGAATTGTTCCACAAATGTGGCAATACCCCTTGGTGCAAGGACTGGGTAGCCAATTTTCCCAATTATGAGCTGTACCGCCAATATGGCTTAGGCGTAACGATTCTTAAAGATGGCGAACCTATCGCAGGTGCATCTTCCTATTCCGGTTATAGGGAGGGTATTGAAATCGAGATTGTGACCAAAGAAGAATACCGCAGACAGGGACTTGCCTCCGTCTGCGGTGCGAAACTCATTTTAGAATGTCTGAAACGCGGTCTCTATCCCAGTTGGGACGCCCAGAATAAATGGTCTGCTGCCCTTGCACAGAAGCTTGGCTACCATTATGATGGCGAATATACCGCTTATGAGATTTGGGACTATTAAACAAGTTCAAAACCAATCATCAGACCGCCTTTTTCGGCATAAAAGGTGCAAAGTCCTCGTGTCTTGTCAATGATGACATCTGCGCCCGGGAAATCTGCCAGTATGGCATCCTTTAACTTGCCCGCAGAACCCTCATTATAGCAGTGGTCAATTATGACACGTCCGCCCTTATAACCGATTCGCTTCATATTCTGTACAATTTCTACGATGGCCTTCTTCTCACCGCGACATTTGTTGGTGGGATGGAGGCCCTCTTCACTCACATCACCCACCACACGAATACCGAGAATCGTTGCAAGCTTAGCTACAGCAGGCTTCACACGACCATTATTGGCAAGATTGTTCATGGACTCCAAGCAGAAAATCAAGGCTGTTTGGTTATCCTTATAGGCCTGAAGCTCCTTGCTGATGGTATCAAAATCCTTGCCTTCCAATACCATATCCCTGCACTTTTCCAAATGGAACTTCATCTCCGGGCCCGCAGAAAAGGAATCCAACACAAATACT
Organism: Acetatifactor sp.; assembly: GCA_045543175.1. GTDB lineage: Bacteria > Bacillota > Clostridia > Lachnospirales > Lachnospiraceae > Acetatifactor. Next base: position 77,987 of record JAZQMG010000031.1, read on the forward strand.
TTCTTGCCCGGATTCTCCTCTTCATACTGCTGCTTGGCAGTCATGGCTGCATTGTAGCTTCCTGACAAGACACTGATAATCGTCACACAGAAAATAATATCATAACCTTCGAAGGCACCCAACCAATCCCCCACATTGGGGCAGGCAGTACCTGATTTACCCTTGTATTTACTCAAATAATCCGCCATGGCTGCAACATCAAGCTTCTCATTATCCACAAATTCTTTCTCTGTGGTAGATATTGTCAAGGGTACAGACTGGAAATCTACACCGTCTAACGCAAGCATATTGGATGCGGAATCTGTAACAATTTTTATTTTCATCTATATAATCCCTCTCATGTAGTTTTCAATACCATGTGGTACGTCTCAATATATCATTACTATGCCCAAATGTCAAGGAAATATGGCTTATAAAAAGGCTCTGCAAGCATTTTTGCAGAGCCTTCCAAAATATACCTTATTTTGCTGTACAATCAGATGTTGTTGAGCCAACCGTAAGCGTATACGTCTCACCACTCATAATCTCAGGACTGCTAAGAATCACCACCGAAAAGTCCAACTCAGGAGTAGCGTTCAATAAAACTTCTCCATTCTTGTCTGCAAGAGTTACCTCCGTTCCTGCCACCGCACTACCCACATTGGCAGACACAACACCCTGTGCAGAGTCACTAAAGGTCTGTGCCATGCCCATGGCACCACTTCCTATGAACGTTCCTCCGGTAATCGTCGCTGTGGTGTCATAGTCAAGGGTTGCCGTATCTCCATGATTGGGTCCACAGATTACCACTTTGCCACCGGACATGGTCAAAGAACCATTCGCGTCAATTCCGTCACCGGAAGCCTTCACATAAATTTCACCACCGGATATAGTGATGGTTCCTGTGGAGTTACCGCTTCCGGACATCCCGCCGAAGGGCATATTAGTCGGCAACTCACCCTGCATTCCGCCGAAGGGCATATCACCGGATACATCACCTCGTTTCATACCATCCGGCCGTTCTCCGCCAAACTTGCCGCCCATTCCGTCATTTGGTCGTTCTCCATCAAACTTTCCACTCATTCCGCCGCCAAACCTATCATTGCCACCCTTGCCGCCAAATCCACTGGAATCCATACCTCCGGCCGCATTGATTCCGTCATCACTTGCAACCAATGATATGATACCACCGGATATTTGCACATGAAGCCCTTCAAGGCCTTCATAGCTTTGGCTGATATTGACAGTACCGTCATTAATGGTTAAAGTTCCATCCGCATGAAAGGCATCATCCTCCGCGGCAATATTGAAAATGCCTCCCTCAACCTGCAGACAGGACACCCCACTGATTCCATCATCCTCTGACGTAATGTTGAACACGCCATCCTGAAGATAAACATATCCCAAGGTTCCATCTTCGTCATTTTCTCCGTGAATGCCATCCTTACCGGAAGTAATATTGTAGGTACCGCCTGCAATACCCACACCATCCTTTCCTGCAAGGCCATGGGAACCACCGGTAATATCATAGGTGCCACCGGTCAATGTCAGCTCATCCTTGGACACAATACCATGGCCTGCGGGAGAATTGATTACAAGTGAACCCTCTCCATTTAAAGTCAAATCATCCTTAGAAAAAATAACCGCATCAATGTTGTTGTCATCGATTGCCACAAAGCTGCCTCCATTGGACAATTGATTGGCTGACCCCTCCGCCAAGGTAATAAACACCTTGTCAGACTGCAAAATATAAATGGGCGCACTTGTCTTACTGTGAATATTGGCACCATTCAACACCAACTGCGTCTTGTCCTCCTTGTCGGAGTCCACAATAATCATTCCATCCTCCAACGTACCGGAAATGATATAGGTACCCTCATCCTTGATGGTAACGGTACTTCCGTTAATCTCTACTGCATCGGATGAACACTCCGCACTACTGCCGGTCAAGGTAATCACCGCACTTTTGCTTTCCTCATAATCCGTTTCAAAATCTCTGTCAGAAAACATATCCTCCGAATCCAGTGTAACTACCTCTGTGGGAGCCTGTACTTCGCTATCTTTTGTATTTTCATTATTGTCACTGCCTGCCGTCTGACCGGACACTTCGCTACCTGCCATGTTTGCACCGAAAGGTTCTGCGCCCGCAGCACTACCTGCTCCGCTTCCACAACCTGTCAGCACCAAAGCTGCCGCCACTGAAAGTGCCAATATATTTCGATACTTCATCTCAAAACCTCCTTACAACTCCGCAACAGCAGTCTCCTGTCTGGACACGGAAATCTCCAAATTGCCGTTGCGACATCGCAACTTGTCAATAAACTCCTTCTCACTCTGTCCATCCTTTAAAATTATATCATAAGTCAGGCGGAACAGACTACCCATGTTAACAGTACGCACCTGCGTCAGCTCCCTGCTTGTGGTGCACTCATCAAAAATCTCATCAAACACCCCTGTATAGTCCAAATCCTCAGGAATGGTAATACGCAAGGTCTTATACAATGCCGCATTTTTACGGGCACCAAAATCCACCAGACTAAACAATATGGTCAGTGCCGCCAAAATCAATGCAAACACCACGGCAAACCCCAGATAACCCATTCCGGTAATCAGTCCTGCACCCATAACCATAAACAATGCACCAATCTCCTTGGCAGTACCGGGCACGGAACGAAAACGCACCAGACTAAAAGCACCTGCCACAGCAACGCCTGTTCCCACATTACCGTTTACCATCATAATCACGACACAGACAATGGCAGGAAGCATCGCCAACGTTACCACAAAGCTCTTGGTATAACGAGTGCGGAACATGTACGCCCCCGCCAGAATCAAACCTATCACAAAGGATACCCCTATACAAATCAAAAAATCCGATAAGGCAATCACACTTGACATCTCTGTATCAAAAATTCCCTGAAAAATATTAGCTTGCATGTTTCTCTTCTCCCTTCGTATCTCTAAGCATCATATCCGTATAAGCCGCCCCATATTTTGAAAAGGACGTCTTGTAAATCCCTGCCTCTGTGAGACATTTGGTCATCCATAAAGGAATGGCACCTGGTGTTTTAATCTCCATCAAAGTCTCGCCCTCTCCCAAAAGAGAAGTACCATAAATCCCTTCGCTTAAGGACATCTTTTCCTGCCGATACAAAATATTTTCATCAAAAGTCACCCGAAAATCACTGCCATCCAACGCGTAGTAAGCCTCCCTCTCATAAGAGAGAAACACCGCCGGACGAAGACCCTCGTAATACTGACAAAAATAGTCAATCTCTCTGGAAATCTGACTGTCCACAGGCAGAGCCTGCTTATTTGTAATGCAGTGAATTGCCTGCTTCTGGGGCAACGCCAAGCGACGTTTGTACACCACACCGTCATACTTCTTTTTCAGCTCCACATACACATCTCCATCCGGTGCGACCTGCCGATAACTGCGCAGTCGAAGCTTTTCCTTGTATACCGGCTTCTCCATGGACCGACGAATCAGACGATAATTATCCGTATCAAAATAAATATTACGAATCGTATCCCTGCCGTACCTGTCCAACTGCATATAAGGTGCCATGGCCTCCAACACCTTCCTCTTTTGCTGCGCCGTCAACAAATATTTTAATTCATAACGCTTGAAAATCATTTGATTACTCATACTTACACCTCTGTATTAAGCCTCTTTGGCTCATTTGACAAGAGTGTAGCATGGATAAGTGACCAAAATGTGAATTACGAGAAAAAAATTTTTAAACAGACAAACACCCCGGACGAATCCGAGGTGTTACTGGACGTTCTAATAGACAAATTGTAAGCAGACACCCATAATAATACAAAAACCAAGGAGCGTGTGCCATTGTAACATGGATGTTTAGGAGGCGTCAAGGAACAAGACAACACTTTTAATCAGTAGCCGCTAACAGTCATGATTTAATTAATATTTTCTTCTACAAATCCAAGGAATGCATCCTGTAATTCATCTTCCGTACTAATACCATTAATCCTAACTTCAAATTCAAAATCTCCACCAGACAATGTGCTAGACCCATCTAATACACCGAAAACACTTGAAATTGTATCAATCATTGTTTGTTTCACGATATCCATAAACACATCTTTTTGTTTCTCATCAAACGAATGATACAACTCCAATGCATTCTTCCAGTAGTCTACAGTCCTCTCTGATACTTTTGTATTTTCATACAAATCCTTATAAATGTCTTTTCCGTCTTCGATTAATGTCTTATAAATACTCTTCACAAAATTTTCATTCATCGCTATTTCCTCATTTCTGGATACATTTTCATATTCATATCTATTAATTCTTGATATGCAGAATTAGGTATGTCAGGATATACTCTTTTAAGCTCAAATAAATCTCTTGCAAGTAATTGTCTTGCATTATCTATTCCTTTCGTGTTTCTAGACACGATTCCATTTGGTCCAGATATTGTATGACCAACCTTAGGAACATTAATGGCTGGTGCTGTTTTAGGGTCATAATTTTCCACAAGGTTTTTCATTACTGCCTTTTGTCCTACGTGATGAGCATCCAAACCTTCCACACCTTTTATGTCTTGGTATGCACCAACTTGGTACTTGCCAGAAGGTGTACCACTCCTTTTGGTCGCCTTCGCTATAGCGGTAGTTGCATCTCCTGCATTATCAGCCTTGCCCAGAGACTTAAACCACACAACTGCTACATCCCAAACATCATCGCCATACCTTACCGCATACTTGGCTCCCTTAACAGCTTCTCCTACTCCGGTTACGCAGGGAACTAAGTCAACCGCATCTCCTATAAGTCCCAACCATGCCCAGGGGTCTGTAGGATTCACACATACATCCACGATACTGATGCCCAAGGTCACCAAGTCAAAGGGTGTTTCGATTACCGCACCACTGCTGTCCTTACCATTTACCGGATTGTTCTCACAGTAATTAAACAAATTCTTACAGTTGATGGAGGTGGTTGCGGTCATCAGAAGGGCAGTGCTGTCTGCGCTGATAAATCTTCGGATGGCAGGGTCGTAGTAGCGGAAATTTAGGTTATAGAAGCCTGTTTCGTTGTCGTAGTAGTAGCCTCTGTAGCGGAAGGGGTTCTTTGTAAGGATACCGTTGGTATCGATTCCCTTACTTGCTTCTTTTACGCTGATAAGCTTACCCCACAGGTCATACTCGTAGGTTCCAATGAGCTTGGAATCACTGCTCCGGTATAC
>JAZQMG010000032.1:0-7950 GCA_045543175.1 Acetatifactor sp.
TATCCCTTATCGTCCTGACCAGGAGCCTAATGATATTCGTGCAATCGGTGAGGGTGTGCGCAAGGTTTACGAGGAAGTGCTGGTTCCGGCAGGCATGGGTGATGTGGCGATTTATACCGAGCTTGGACGTTTTATGATGGCTCCCTACGGACATCTTGTGACCAAGGTAATTCATGAGAAGCATACCCATAAGGAGTATATCGGTGTGGATGCCTGTGCGGTAAATTTGATGAGACCTGCCATGTATGGGGCTTATCATCATATCACTGTTTTGGGCAAGGAAGATGCGCCCTGCAATCGTGTGTATGATGTGGTGGGGTCTCTGTGCGAGAATAACGATAAGTTTGCCATCGACAGAGAACTTCCTGAAATTGAGATTGGCGACTATATTGCCATTCACGATACCGGGGCTCACGGTTTTGCCATGGGATACAATTATAATGGCAAGCTGAAATCCGCAGAGCTTTTGCTCAAAGAGGACGGCAGTGTGGAGTTGATTCGCCGTGCGGAGACTCCCAAGGATTATTTTGCAACTTTTGACTGTTTTGATATTTTCAATAAAATGGATTTCGAATAGGAGTGAAGGGATGAGATATCCTCAGAATCTGAAAGAAAACGGAACGATAGGCTTTGTGGCACCTTCCTTTGGATGTGCCATAGAGCCTTATAAAAGTGGATTTGAGAATGCGCAGAAAAAATTCATCGAACGAGGCTATCAGCTTGCTTTGGGACCGAACTGTTATGCAGGGGAAGGGATTGGTATCAGCAACAGCCCTGAGAAGTGTGCACAGGAATTGATGGATTATTATTGCAGCAGTGATAATGATTGCCTGATTTCCTGTGGAGGCGGAGAGTTGATGTGTGAAGTGTTGTCTCACATGGATTTTGAGCGCATCAAAAATGCAGAACCCAAGTGGTATATTGGGTATTCTGACAATACCAATTTTACCTATTTGCAGGCAACCTTGTGTGATACCGCAGCTATTTATGGCCCCTGTGCGGCAGCCTTTGGTATGGAGCCATGGCATGAGGCTATTGAGGATGCCTTTGGACTTTTGACGGGAGCGAAGGATACCGTGACCGGGTATGACAAGTGGGAGAAGGAGTCCTTGAAGGATGAGGAGCATCCTTTGATGCCCTATAATGTGACGGAGGATAGAGTGCTTCGCACTTATATGGGTAGGGAACAGCTTTCCGGTCAGACTGTGAATATGCAGGGCAGACTTTTGGGCGGTTGTATGGACTGCCTGGTGAATCTTTTGGGAACCCGCTTTGACAAGACCAAAGAATTTGTGGAGAAATACCGTGAGGACGGTATTATCTGGTTTTTGGAGGCATGTGAGTTAAATGTGTTCAGTATCCGCCGTGCCATGTGGCAGATGGAGGAGGCAGGTTGGTTTGAGCATGTGAAGGGATTTTTAATCGGCCGCCCCATGCTTTACGGACAGGAAATGATGGGGCTTGACGCCTATCAGGCCGTACTGGAGGTTGCCGGACGCAAAAATGTGCCGGTAGTGATGGATGTGGATTTAGGACATTTACCACCTATGATGCCCTTGATTGTGGGGAGTCTCGGCGAGATAAGGGTGCAGGGGAATGATATTACCATTCAAATGAAGCGGGTATAGGAAAGGTAAAGGGTACTATGAGAGAAGAGATAAAAAGAATAAATCACAGTTTAATGATTGGTTGGACAATTATTGTTGTTACGCTGTGCGCGAGCTATATTGGAGAGGTTATTAAGGAACAACGAACCTGGGAATATGTGATTGTATTTATTTTGGTTACAGTTGTGCCTTATCTGATTATTTTGTATCTGTACCGTAAGAATCCGGAGTGGAATATGCTATGCTACCGAATGGTATGGGGCTATTCATTGATGTATTTGTTTTGCCTGTTGACCGGAAGTACCAGTATGGTTTGTGTTTATATCCTGCCTCTTTTGTCGCTCTTGCTGCTATATCATAAACCGGAGTTGATATTGTGGTCAGGAACCTTAAGTGTTCTCATAAATATTGTATCTATTGGTTTGAAATTTATGAGTGGTGAATTGAATCTGGAGACCAGTAAAGATGCAGAGATACAGATTGCTCTGATTATTATGTGTTTCAGCTTCTGTTATATCGCTACGAAAATTTATGACCATATTTATAAAAAAAATCAGGAAGTCATGGCGGAATTGGAGGAGAAAAATGTCCAGGCACGTCAGATGACCATGCAGACGGTAATGACCATCGTAAATACCATTGATGCGAAGGATGAGTATACCAAGGGTCATTCCCAACGAGTGGCTGAATACGCAGTGGCTCTGGCAGAGGAGCTTGGTATGTCGGAGGAGGAAGTTGAACGTATCCGATATATTGGACTTTTACATGATATCGGTAAAATAGGTGTTCCCGATGCGATTTTGAACAAACCGGGGAGATTGAATAATACCGAATTTTCCCTGATGAAATTGCATACCGTGGTAGGTGGAGAGATTTTAAAGGACATCAATTCCATGGATGATTTGGATGTTGGTGCAAAATATCATCACGAGAGATATGATGGTAAAGGATATCCGGAAGGGTTAGTGGGAGAGGAAATTCCTTTTGTAGCAAGAATTATCGGTATTGCGGATGCCTATGATGCCATGACCAGTCATCGTGTATATAGAAAGCGTCTTTCGGATGAGACTGTGCAGGAGGAAATTGCCCGTTGTGCGGGGACGCAGTTTGATCCTCAACTTGCAAAGGTCTTTTTGCAGATGATTAAGGCTGGTAAGTTAAGAAATGTTGACACGGACAGCTACGATGCACAGGATGGAAGCACGGACTTTTTGGGTGATGAGTTGTTGGAAAAGCTTTTAGGTGATGCAGGAGCTTATAATACTGCAGAAAACAGTAAGGATGGTCTTACCGGTGTATATAATCGCATTTACGGTGAGCAGATGTTGGCTGATTACATAAAGTGCGGCGAAGGCTGCCTTATGACAATTGATATTGATGCGTTGCGAAATACCAACAGCAGTTACGGTTTCTTAAGGGGAGATTTGCATATCAATACGATTGCAAATATTTTAGAGAGAAATTTTGCAAATAAAATTCTCTATCGAAACGAGGGAGACCAGTTTGTCTGTTTCCTGTTTGGATTGACAAGGGCAGACATTGCAGAAAGTGAGGCAAACCGTCTGTTGCAGTGTATAGCCAAAACAGCACAGGAGGACCCGGAACTTACAGACTTATCTATATCAATAGGTCTGTTAATTGTACATGCAGGTGAGTTTAGCTGTGAGGAGGCTTTGAACAGAGCTGACAGGGCACTTTATTTTGCAAAGCAAAAGGGTGGCGGACAATTGTGTAACTATCAGAGTCTGACATCAAGCTTTCAACCTACGACCTCAAATGGCGAGCTAAAGAATCTTTTGCAAATGATTCACAAAAAGGATAATTGTTCCAAGGCTTATGAAATGAATTATCCTGAGTTTACACGTACCATGAATTATCTGGAGCGTGTAGTGGAACGTAATGACCAACAGATGCATGTAATTATGTTTACTTTGTTAGCTACAGATGAAGAGTCTGCCACTATCGAGCAGAAGATTATGGGTATGAAAATGTTGGAGGCATCAGTTCTTTCTGCATTGCGCAAAACAGATGTCACCATGCAGTTCTCCAGTTCTCAGAGAATAGTGGTACTTATGAATATGGATGAGGAAAATCGACAGTTGACAATCAATCGTATCATAAGTGCATTTTATAAGAGTGATATCAACAAGGTGTTCAGTATCATTCATGAGGTGGCAGAGTTGTCCACGATAAAAGAAGAGAGTGAAGCAGGGGTGTAAAAACCTCTGCTTCACCTTATAGATTTATATATAAGTTACAGGTTTTAATGGTTTCTTGCAAAAATTTGAAAAAAATAAAATTAATTTACAAAAACACTTGCCAAAGAATAAAATCTGTGCTAAAATACATTTTGTTGTGAAGACAACATGCCGGCGTGTCGGAATGGCAGACGAGGCAGACTCAAAATCTGTTGTGGGCAACCACGTGCGGGTTCAAGTCCCGCTGCCGGCATTAAACCCTTGATTTTCAAGGGTTTTTTTGTTGCATTTTTTAAGGATTTCGTTCAAGATAATTATAAAAGATTCATCGGCGGGATAACTTAGAAGGGAGATTCACATATGTTAAGAAAACAATTGGTTTTATTAGGCATTTGTGTTGTTTTGTTATTTATTTTTTCATTATCTGGATGTTTAGACAATCATGTGGTCTCGAATCAAGAGGAACTGAAAAAAGTCGAGCAGGTAGGTGAAATTCCCGATACGTTCAAGGAAGTTGTCGAGAACAATGTTTTTAAAGCAGTTACTGCTTTTGACGGAAGGCTGCTAAAAGCAGAAATTTGTTCGGTGGATGAGGAAAATAAGTCGGTTATCCATCAGGTTCGGATGATGGATACATATGGTAAGGAACTGGCTGCATATGTATGTAGTACGGACGATTCATACCATGTCTCTACCCTCACAGCCACAGATGATGGTGGATTTTTGTTTGTCCTTGGTTTTCAGGACTATTCAAATTTCCCAAATGGTTGGGCAAGTGATAAGGGTGTTGCTTCTCGTGTGATAAAATGTGACAATTATGGAAATCTGCAGTTTGATACATTGTTTGAAGGAATCGAAGGTGCTGCACTACAATATTGTTTTGAAGAAAACGGACAATTCTATTTGTTTGGAGAATTACAGACTTCAGAAACCAAAACGCAAGGAGTATATTCACCAACAGATATCTATATGGCTATTCTGGATAAAGATGGCAGAATTATGAAAAGCCAATGTATTGCAGGTTCGGATTATGATATATTGGGGGTAGCGGAAGTATCTGGTGACTGTTTTGTTTTGTCGGTAAGTTCACAGTCAGACGACGGAGAATTTGTTGGTTCTAATTCAAAGGGATACCCAGTAGATTGGATTATTACAGTGAACGATAGTCTAGAGGTAATTGATAAGAAAAAGGAATCCGGCAGAGATTTTAAGGATGGCAGGATAGGAGAGAAAGAAGGGAGCCCGGTGTATCAAAGCGACAATCTTTTGAATGGGTTTGATGCGGGAAGTCCTAAAGCATTTATTGATTACGGCAATTTTTATCTAATTGTTTCCGAAAATATTACTGGAATATACGAAAATCAACCACTTATGATTAGTAGTATGTGGTACTATACAGAAACAGTTTATTCTGCGTATGATTATAATGGCGAATTGCTCTTTAGGGCATCCGTGGATTCGACTCCTGATTATGGCCCTTGATTTGGTGAAAAAGTTTTATTTGAGAAGTTGCTTGAAATGAAGCAGCTTCTTTATATTTTTGTTTATTTTTTCCCTAATTTGGTGTATAGTAATAATATATGTGCATTTATCAGAGAATGTATCAGGGTGGCGGGTATGACTTGTAAGGAATTTGAGAAAATGATTCCCGATTTTCTGAATCGGAAGCTGGATTTTCTCACACTGAAAAAATTTAGCGAGCATATGGATTCCTGTGAGGAGTGTCATGAGGAGCTGACCATTCAGTTTCTGGTGACAGAGGGTATGCAACGCCTTGAGGAAGGTGACGCCTTTGATATGCAGGCGGAGTTAAATGACCGTCTTGAGGAGGCCAGAAGCCATATGAGATTTCATTCCACATTTTTGTATGTGGGGGCGACATTGGAGACCTTGGCCATTGCTTTGATTGTTGCATTTATTGTTTGGATGCTTTTATAAGAGAGCGCAGAAAGGTTTTTTATGAAGAAGCTTGTTTTGATAGATGGTCATAGTATTTTGAACAGAGCGTTTTATGGTGTGCCGGAGCTTTCCAATGCAGAGGGACTTCATACCAACGCTATTTATGGATTTTTGAATATTATGTTTAAAATATTGGAGGAGGAGAAGCCGGAGTATCTGGCAGTGGCTTTTGATGTGCATGCGCCCACCTTCCGCCATGAGATGTATGAGGGGTACAAAGGTACCAGAAAACCCATGCCGGAGGAACTGCGTGAGCAGGTGCCTGTCATGAAGGATGTGCTTCGTTCCATGGGGATTGTGATTATGGAACAGGCAGGGTTGGAGGCAGATGATATTCTGGGTACGCTTGCCAAGAAGGCGGAGAAAGAGGGCATTGCGGTGTCCTTGGTATCCGGTGACCGTGACCTTTTGCAGATTGCTACAGATACGATTAAAATTCGGATTCCCAAGACCAAGAGAAATGGTACGGAGATTGAGGATTATTATGCGTCAGATGTGCTTGCCGCTTATCAGGTAACCCCGGAGCAGTTTATTGATTTGAAGGCTCTGATGGGGGATACCTCTGACAATATTCCCGGTGTGCCCAAGGTGGGAGAAAAGACGGCTTCAGCACTGATTGCAGAGTATGGTTCTCTTGCAAATCTCTATGAGCATGTGGAGGAGGTTTCCAAGAATGCGATTAGAGAGTCCTTGAAGGCCAATAAGGACTTGGCAGATTTGAGCAAGGTACTGGCGACTATTAAGACCGATTGTGAGATTGCTCTTGACTACGAGGCTGCGAAGGCGGAGGATTTCTACACACCGGAAGCCTATGCAATGTTTAAGAAGTTAGAGTTTAAGAATATGCTCAGTCGTTTTGATAAGGCCAATATGGCTGTGAAAAATGATGTGGCAGAAACCTTTAAGCAGCTTGGAAGCTTACAGGAGTTTGAACAGCTTGTCAGAAAGGCGGAGAAGGCAGAGGGTGTTGGACTGTATTTGTTGCAGGAGGCAGGCCGTGTGCTTGGCGTTTCTATTTGTGTGTCCGAGGAGGAGACTTTCTTTTATACAGTGGCTTGCAAGAAGGCTATAGAGGGTCAGTTATCCTTGTTTGATGCACCTATGGAGGAGACGGATGAGTCGGAGGACGTAAAACGTATTTTACAGGCACTTTCTACTCGAACAAGAATTGCTACTTTTGATATTAAGCGAGAGTATGAGTATCTTTCACAGGATGGCACGGAGCGTTATTTTGATGTGTTAATCGGGGCGTATTTGTTGAACCCCTTGAAGAATGACTATGATATTACAGCGATTGCGTCGGAGCATCTGGATATGATGATTCCGGAGGCTTCAGAGCTTTTTGGTAAGAAAAAGCTGTCGGAGGTTTTGGCGGCAGAGGCTGAGAAGTGTGTGCAGTATGCCTGCTACGCAGCTTATGTAGCATGGGCGGCTGAAAAGGTGATTCAGCAGAAGCTTGTTGGTACAGGAATGGCGGAACTGTTCCGTCAGATAGAGATGCCACTTTCTCTGGTATTGTATGATATGGAGCGGGAAGGCGTTGAGGTGCGTAAGGAGGAGCTTAAGGCCTACGGAGATGCACTGATAGCCCGCATAGAGGAGCTTGAAAAGTCCATTCATACGCAGGCAGGAGTAGAGTTTAATATCAATTCGCCCAAGCAGTTGGGTGAGATTTTGTTTGAAAAATTGGAATTGCCCGGTGGTAAGAAGACCAAGACAGGGTATTCAACGGCAGCAGATGTGCTTGAGAAGCTGTCTGCGGATTATCCCATTGTGAAGGATATTTTGGAGTATCGCGGTCTTGTGAAATTAAAGTCCACCTATGCGGATGGACTGGCTGTGTATATCGGTGATGATAAGCGTATCCACACAAGCTTTAACCAAACCATCACGGCAACGGGACGTATCAGCTCTACGGAGCCGAATTTGCAGAATATCCCCACCAGAACAGAGCTTGGCAAGAAACTTCGGAAGGTGTTTGTGCCTAAGGAGGGCTTTGTATTTGTAGATGCGGATTACTCCCAGATTGAGCTGCGTGTACTTGCGCACATGTCAGGAGATGAACAGCTCATTGAAGCATATCGCATGGACGAGGATATCCATCGTATCACAGCTTCCAAGGTGTTCCATACACCCTTGGAGGAGGTAACGGATTTGCAGCGTCGCAATGCCAAGGCAGTAAACTT
>JAZQMG010000033.1:0-34503 GCA_045543175.1 Acetatifactor sp.
CTTACATGCACCCTGCTGAGGCGCACACCAGCCCACACCGTGTGTCAAACCGGAAATATCCTTTACATCTTTTGCCTTAACCCATTTTGCTTCTTCAGGAATGGGAGCACAACCGTGATTCACGCCCTGTGCTACGGGACACATTTCTTCAACTTCTCTTGAATAAATCATGTGAAAACTCCTTTCGATTCTATAACTTACAATACCATCGTTACAATAATATCATAAATATCGTGTCTATTCTCTCATATTTTGCAGAAAAAATCTAGTAGGTTTTATGTTTTTTTACATCGTTTTATTTTTTTCTTCTTTTTTATGAGTTGTTCCAACATGAATTCATATAATCCTCAATCTCTGCGTCACTCAACTGATACTTTACTCTTAACTTTTCTACAACATATTCATATGAAGCATTCAATTCCTGACAAGTAGTTATCAAGGTATTGATACCTGTTTCAATTCCTTTATTTATATATTTCTTTCTAATCTCTTCAACTGCCTGACACATATTTATACCTCCTTTTGTTTCATCTTTGTTCAAATAATCTAAAAACTCTTTATAATCGGTCATAATTGCAATGGTTCTAACAGTATTTTCAGAAACAACTCGAAACTCTTCCCGTTCAAACAATTTATCCATTGCTTCTCTGTTGTTGCGCAATTGCAGAGCCTGTACTAAAAGCTTTACATCTGTGCGAAAAACAGATAAATCATCTAAATCATCCACGCACACTAAAGTCATTTTATAGTCATGAAACAAATCTTTCATAGCTTGGCTGCACTCTCCAAAATCAATCATATCAGCAAGGCATGTCGGACCATTCCATTTTTCTATACCATGATAGAAACACACTGTATAAACCGGTCTCAGCTTATCCTCCGCACTAAATTTAATATTATAACGAGCAACCTTCTCTCCTCTTTTCAAGCATTCCTGGTTTTTTCGTTCTCGAATTTTACGTAATTGTCTACCATATTCCAACTGATCATACTGCATAATCCTCCACGGCATCGTATAGTCAACCACAGACTGATTCTCTATAGCCATGATCGCAAAATCGAACCCGTTACGAGTACGTTTTTTGACATCTCTGTATTTATTTTTGTACTTGAGATGCTTTGTTGTAGATACATCCGATGCTTCTGTAACATATCGTTCCGAAGCATCCTCCAATGTATCTGCCTGCACTACATTTCTACCATGAAATACTGCTCCATTATAGAAATCAGCAAATCGTTCCTCATCAGTAAAATAGTCATATAATACATCATCATATTTTCCCATATAACCTCCTTCGACAGAAGGTTACAGCCCCCTGCCATCACCTATTTATTAAATTGATTCAAGTGAACAAATGGCAGAACCGCCTAGAAAAACTTGAATATTAGATACTCTAATTTTATATCTATTAATACCTTATGTCAAGGCACTTAAAAAAATTAATCAAAAAATAAGAAGTGTACCAACTATACAGTACACTTCTTATAACTATGCTAAAATCATGCGACCGCAAAATGATCGATTGCTTCGCCTTACGGCTATGCTAAAATCATTCGATCATTTGAAAATTCTCCGCCGCTTGCTTCTTCAAACTTTGCAAGCAAATCTTTTACGTGGAGGTTTTTCTTCTCTTCACCTGCCACGTCATAGATAATCCGGCCTTCATGCATCATAATCAGGCGATTGCCATGAGCAATAGCATCCTTCATATTGTGGGTTACCATCATGGCGGTCAGATTATTTTCTGCAATAATCTGGTCACTGATTTCCAAAACCTTGGCCGCAGTTTTGGGATCCAATGCGGCTGTATGTTCGTCCAACAGCAGAAGCTTAGGCTGCTTCAAGGATGCCATAAGCAAGGTAATTGCCTGTCTCTGTCCACCGGACAAAAGACCAACCTTACTGGTCATACGATTCTCAAGTCCAAGACCAAGAACCTGAAGTTTCTCACGGAACAGCTCTCGTTCCGCTTTGGAAATACCCCAACGCAAAGTACGTCTCTGGCCTCTGCGATAAGCAATAGCCATATTCTCTTCAATATCCATAGTTGCGGCAGTTCCGGTCATGGGATCCTGAAATACACGTCCAAGATAAGGAGCACGCTTATGTTCTGCCAGACCGGTGATATCGATACCGTCAACAATGATTTTACCATAATCAACGGGCCACACACCTGCAATCGCATTCAGGGTTGTGGATTTACCGGCACCGTTACCACCAATAATCGTAACAAAATCACCGGGATTTAAATTCAGCTTCACACCGTTTAATGCAACCTTTTCGTTGATAGTGCCACGGTTGAAAACCTTGTGAACATCTTTGATTTCTAATGCGTATTTCTGATTGCTCATGCCTTGGTCACCCCTTTCTTTTGAAGTCTCTTTTCTTTCAGATAAGGGATTGCAAGGAAAACTGCCACCACAATTGCAGAGAACAGCTTCATGTAATCAGAAGGCATCTTCAACCACAAAACAAACTGGTATACCATATAGTAAATTACTGCACCTGCAATTACTGACATCAGTGTAAAAGCAAAAGCATACTTACGCTTTGCTGCAAATTTACCAAAAACAACCTCTCCGATAATAACCGCCGCCAGACCAATAACGATTGCACCTCGTCCCATATTAACATCTGCCGCCCCTTGGAACTGTCCATAGAATGCACCGCAGAGTGCCACCATGCCGTTTGCAAGCATCAATGTCAAAACCTTAATAAAATCTGTATTGATACCCTGCGCTCTTGCCATATTAGGATTGCATCCGGTAGCACGGATTGCCTGTCCACTCTCCGTTCCAAAATACCAGTACAAACACATCACAAGCACAAGCAAAAACAGAATCAGTCCGCCGAAAAACAGTAACTTAGATGCCGTTGTGCCGTCTGTTACATAACGCAAGGACACCACCAAGGGATAATTGTCCACACTTACAGGCTGATTAGCCTTGCCCAAAATCACAAGATTTATAGAATACAGGGATATCTGAGTCAAAATACCCGCCAAAATCCCCGGAATGCCCAGCGTCGTATTAAGCAGACCTGTCACCAGTCCTGCCAACATACCTGACAAAAATGCAATAGGAAGTGCTGCAATCGGATGCACTCCGCCTCGAATCAACATAACAGCCACTGCCGCCCCCAATGCAATGGAGCCGTCAACTGTCATATCTGCAAAATCAAGCAGGCGAAAGGTTATGTAAACACCTAATGCCATAATTCCCCAAATGAGTCCCTGCGCAATAGAGCCGGGCAATGCCCGGAATAATGCCATAGGATTCAATGCCAATACGTATACCATGAAAAAACTCTCCTTTTATCTTACTCCCCAATTGCTACATAATCTTCGGGAACAGTAATGCCAAGGTCTGCACAAGCCTGTGCATTATACTTCTTGGTTACACTGGGAGCAAAACGAACGTCCATAGTAGACACATCTGCACCTTCTACAAGAATCTCGTATGCCATCTCACCGGTAGCATAGCCAAGATCATAGTAACTGATTGCCAAAGTAGCTACACCACATCCGCTACAAATGCCCTCTTCGCCTGCAATAACAGGAACCTTAGCAGGATTTACCACATTGTAAACAGTCTCGGTTACAGATGCAAGGGTATTGTCGGTAGGGATATAAAGCACATCACACTCACCCACAGCAGCAGTAACTACAGCCTGAACTTCATTGGTATCCGCAATAGGGAACTCCTTGTATGCAATACCGTCTGCCTCCAAAGCAGTCTTAAAAATATCAATCTGATATACAGAGTTAGCCTCTGCGGAACAATAAAGCAGACCTACCTGCTGTGCGTCAGGGAACAACTCAACCAACATATTCTCCTGTTCTTCAATGGGAGCCAAATCAGAAGTACCGGAAATATTTCTGCCGGTAGAACCGCTCCAATCAGCAATCTCAAGTGCTGTACCGTAATCGGTTACGGAAGTTCCCAAAATAGGAATACTGGTAGTTGCCGCAGCAGCAGCCTGAAGAGGGGAAGTTGCATTTGCAAGAATCAAATCAACATCCTCAGATACAAATCCATTACAAATAGTTGACGCAGTGGTCTGCTCACCCTGTGCATTCTGCAGATTAAACTTAACCTTCTCCGCACCAAGCTTCTCGGTAAGTGCATCCTGAAATCCCTGAGTTGCAGCATCCAAAGCAGCATGCTCTACCAACTGACAAATGCCAATGTTGTAAACATCCTCCTCAGCAGAACAACCTGCAAAGGACATAACGCCCATAGTTGCTGCAAGCAAAAGTGCCATTACTTTCTTTTTCATATGAATTATCCTCCTTTAGCTATTTAAAGCTTTAAATCATCATTTGTTAGTGTATACTATAACTGGTGTAAAGTCAATGTTTTTCACTGTTTTGCAACTACATGCTGACCATCTTTAAAGATATGCTCCGCAGGAATCACACCACGCACACAGGAGGTAGGATAGACATTTGAATTCTTACCGATAACGGTTCCGGGATTCAGTACGCTATTGCAACCGACCTCTACACAGTCTCCCAACATCGCTCCCATTTTCTTAAGTCCCGTCTCGATTGCATAAGTCTCTCCATTCTCGCTGCCCTTAACCACTACAAGAGTCTTATCGCTCTTGACATTAGAGGTAATGGAACCTGCCCCCATATGTGCCTTATAGCCAAGTACGCTGTCGCCCACATAATTATAATGAGGAACCTGCACATTATTAAACAAAACTACATTTTTAAGCTCTGTAGAGTTACCTACAACAGCCTTTTTACCAACAATGGCATTGCCACGCACAAACGCACAATGGCGCACCTCAGCCTCCTCATCCACAATCAAGGGACCATTCAAACAGGCAGTGGGAGCAACCTTCGCACTCTTCGCCACCCAAATATCCTCACCGATTTTATCAAACTTATCAGAAGACAATGTCGCACCAAGCTCCAAAATAAAATCATGAATCTTAGGCAATACCTCCCAAGGATAGGTTGCGCCCTCAAACAGCTTTACAGCGATGGTCTCATCCAGATTATAAAGTTCCTGAATCGTAATAGCATTTACTTGATTTTCCATTTTCATTCTCCTCCAAGGCCAGATAGCTTATTTTACTTTTTAGTGTAATAACGTTCCACATCTTTGAATCGTGCATACAGACTTCCCTGATTATTCATCTGTTTCACAATATTGGTGCGCCTTGCTACAAAATCACTCAGCTTCCCCATGTATTCCTCTGCGGTTATCTGTCCTCCCGCCACCTGCGTCAGCCCCTTTTCCCAACTTGCTGTAAGTGCAGGATTTAGTAAGGGCTTCAAGGATGAATCAACCACATCATAAATCATTTCACCCATTTGCGTGGGCGTAAGTACCTGCGTCTTTTTATTCAATGCCAGATATTCTATATTTACCAGTTTTTTGAGAATCTCCGCACGAGTGGCACTGGTACCAATACCACTTCCCTTAATCTGGGCTCTCAACTCCTCGTCCTCAATAAACTGTCCGGCATTTTCCATTGTAAGGATAATACTTCCCGAAGTATAACGCTTGGGCGGTGAGGTCTCGCCCTCCTTTATCTCATAGTCTCCCACGGCAATCTTATCACCTTTTTTCAGTTTCATAAGTAGTGCTACCAACTCCGCATCACATTTTTCTTCCGCTTCGTTATTCTCCTTATCAGCACTCTCACCGTCAGCCTTCTCCTCAACCTTTTCAGCAGTATTCTTATTATCTTTCTTGAAGGAAGGTGTAGCAACCTTCAAATACCCCTCCTCAGCAAGTACCTTAAAGTTTGCAAAAAACTTCTCCTCTTTGATACTTACGCACAGAGAGAACTTTTGATACACAGCCGCCGGATAAAAAATACTTAAAAATCTCCGCACAATCAATTCATAAACCTTCACGGAGGTAGGCGGCAAACCAGCCAGATTGTTCAGCCCCTGTCCTGTAGGAATAATGGCATAGTGGTCTGTAATCTGCTTGTCATTAACATATCGGGTTTTGGCAATGTTTTTGTAACTTCCGCCAGTCAAAATCTCCGTTGCAAATTCTCCCACTAATCCATAATTACGCAAACCGCCTATATTTTTATGTATCTCCTTGGCAACTGCCGTAGAAAGCACTCTGGCATCCGTTCTGGGATAAGTCACCATCTTTCGCTCATACATTTCCTGAACAATACGCAAGGTTTCATCCGGACTTATCTTAAAAAACTTGGAGCAGTCATTTTGAAGCTCCGCCAGATTATACAAAAGGGGAGGATTTTTGTTCTCTTTCTTGCGTTCAATCTCCTCCACCCGAATATCCCCCACAGGTTCTTCCTTCAAATGCGCAATCAGCTTTTCGGCAGACTCCTTCTCCTTAAAGCCATTCTCCTTATAAAGAGCCGGGGATGCGTACCAACCGGAACCCTCCACAGCCTTCCACTCGCCCGCAAATTCCTTGTCCTGCAGTTTAAAACTTCCCAATACACGATAAAAGGGAGTCTTTACAAAAGAACGAATCTCCCTTTCTCTATTGACTATCATGCCAAGTACACAGGTCATAACACGTCCTACGGAAATTACTGCCTTGTCGCGCTTTAAATAATCCTTGACCTTCCATCCGTACTTCAAGGTCAAGGCTCTGGAAAAGTTAATGCCCATCAGATAATCTTCCTTGGCACGCAAATAGGCCGCATCGCTTAAGGCATCATACTCACTCAAATCCTTGGCTTCCCGAATACCTCTTAAAATCTCCTCCTCCGTCTGGGAATCAATCCACACACGAAGACGCTTTTTGTCCTTTACACCGGACATCTGCTCCACAAGACGATAAATATATTCCCCCTCTCGCCCCGAGTCCGTGCAGACATAAATTGTCCCCACATCCTGACGATTTAACAATCCACTGACAATACGGAACTGCTTGGCAGCACTCTCAATAACTTCGTAGCGGAATTCCTCCGGGATGAAGGGAATAGTATCGAAGCTCCATCGACGAAGTGTTTCATCATAAGCCTCAGGATAACTCATGGTTACCAGATGTCCCACACACCAGGTCACAATGGCCTCCTCAGACTCCAGATACCCGTCGAATTTGCGCATATTCAATTTCAAAGCGTTGGCGAACTCCCGCGCAACGCTTGGTTTTTCTGCGATAAACAAATTTTTACTCATGCAAAATTAACTCTTTCGATATGCCTCTCTCACAAAACCGGGAAAAGCATCCTCCACAACCTCAACATAAAACTGCTCTGGTGTAAGTTCCTCCAAAAGACTCTGGGCAGAATAAATAAAACGAAAATAAAACCGAACATACGGCTTCGTAATGCGATAGGTTCCTGCACCAATTTTCTCCACCAGATCAATCTCCATCAGATTTTTCAGATAAACACTGATTTTCGCTCTGGAAAAACCAGTGTGATGATAGATGTCATTTAACTTATTATTTCCCACAGCCATAGTTGACAAAATGGTATTATACACGGCAGTCTCCCGCAAATCCTCCAAAAGACAGCCAACCATCTCACCATGAATTGCACTGTAGGGATTTATCATATTCCGAACAATATTATCTCTTGCAGAAAGTGCCATATCTGTGCGGTTCCACAGTCCCGGCACGCCGCCCAATATAGCATAAAGCTGAATACAGTCATCCTCATTGTACTTAGGAAAAAGTTCCTGCATCTGATGAATACTTAAATCCTTCACCTTAAGAAAACCTGATATAGAAACCGCTTCGCTGCCAATTTTGCCGACCATATTGTTCTCTACCCAACCTGCAGCAGAACTGTTCAAAATCACCAAAAGCGGCAATTTACTTTTCTGTACAAACTGATTCAATCGCGCAAAAAAAGTATTGTCACCTTTAATCAAATGATGAAACTCATCAATAACCAATATCTGTTTTGTATCAGAATCCACAACCATTTGAGCCAGAATCTCTTCATATTCAGGGAATTCCTCCATCCCGCTTATGTTATCTGCCCCGAATGACTCTCTTGCCCACTGATAACGCTGTTCTCTATCAGAACAGGAGCGGGCCAAAT
Source organism: Acetatifactor sp. (assembly GCA_045543175.1). Taxonomy (GTDB): domain Bacteria; phylum Bacillota; class Clostridia; order Lachnospirales; family Lachnospiraceae; genus Acetatifactor. The sequence continues at coordinate 8,003 of JAZQMG010000033.1, forward strand.
AGTAAAACCCGGCCTTATTCCTGGCAAATCTACGCAAAAGGGTTGTTTTACCCACACCCTTTTGTCCATAGACCACAAGAATCCGGCTTCCTTCACTCTCATAATGCTGATTTAAATAATTTAGCTCAGCTTCCCGCCCCACAAATGTCATCACATAACCTCATAAATTTCCTACAGAGTATTCTTTAATATAGCATCAATATCCTCAGGAGGCTGAGGCTTGCCAAGAAGAAATCCCTGAATCATATCACATCCCACTGCATGAAGATAATTGTACTGTGCTTCCTCTTCCACGCCTTCCGCAATAGATTCCACACCCAGAGCCTTCACCATATTGATGATTGACTCCGTGATAATTCTGGTTGCACCATCCGTCAACACTGTATCAATAAAACTCTTATCAATCTTCAACGTATCAATGGGTAGCTTTTTCAAATAAGACAATGACGAATAGCCTGTTCCAAAATCATCCAGTGAAACGCGGACACCAACCTCACGAAGAATCCTCAACTTATCAAAAACCTTCTGGAAATCTTCAATAAGCACACTCTCCGTGATTTCGATTTCGATTTCATCAGGTCTCACCTGATACTTCTCCAACGCATTCAATAATCCGTCTACAAAATCATCACAACAGTATTGCACTGCTGAAATATTGATGGACATAATAAAGGGAATGCCATACTGCTTGCGCCACTGAGAATACTGTCTGATACTCTCATCCACAACCCAGCTTCCGATAGGCACGATACAACCGTTTTTCTCTGCAATGGGAATAAAGGCATTGGGGCTAATCATCTCACCCTTTTCATCTCTCCAACGAATGAGTGCCTCCACCCCGCGCAAACGCTTGGTACCGGTGAAAAACTGGGGCTGATAGTAAAGCAGGAAGTTGCTGTTAAACACAGCTTCCTTTAACTTGTTCTCCATCTCGATGTTATCAAGAAATTCACTTAACATCGGTGCATCAAAATACTGAATGCAGTTCTTTCCATTGGCCTTACAGCGATACATAACAATCTCTGCACAGTTAATCAGTTCAAGCGGTGAATCAGCACTTTCCGGAAATTCTGCCACACCCACACTGGCGGTAATCATTACATTACGACCGTCACTCAATGAAAAAGGCTGCTTGCTTCTGTCATAGATTGCTTTATAAATCGAGTCTACACTACGTGTATCCACAGGATCATATATTGCCATACAATAGACATCATCGCTCAAATGACAGACCATAACATTGTCATTCTCAAATTCCTTCAAGAATGCGCCATAGCTCTGTATTAACTCATCTCCCGCCATGATACCCATACCGTCATTAATTTTCTTGAAATCATCAATATCAATAACAAGAACGCTGACAATACTGTTTTCACTTTTTGCTCTGTGCAAATAAGAACTCAAAAGCGACACGAAATAGTTGCGATTGTACAAACCGGTCATAGAATCATAATGAGCCATATAAATCAACTCATCACGCTGTCCACGCATTTTGGTAATATTTTCCACAACCACTAGCTTATCCAAAGGATTGCCCATATCGTCATAGTCCACATTCACCCGGAAGGAATACCAATGTTTCCCGTCCTTATGTTTGCACTCGGCCACCATCTCCGACTCACCGCTCTTCTCCAAAAACAGTGCATCACGAAGAGCCATGACATCCGACTCTCTCACTTCATCAAAAATACGCGACATATCTTTGATATCATGAATCTGAAAATCAAAAAACTCCCGCCAACATCCGATGGTTACTATTTCGTTTTTGCCAAAGGAATAGTACAGATATGCGCTGTTTGAGGCATCGCATATCATTTTGTACATTTTCTCCTTTGTGCTTAACTTTTGGTTCATTGCCCTCAACAAATCCAACTGATAGTGCAACTCATTATTCATAAAAGCACCCCCAAGTATCTTCACATTTCCAATATCTTGGAAATTACTTCTTTGTGATATATCCCTGAGCCTTTAAAAGCTCTGCACACAATACTGCACCACCTGCAGCACCACGAACAGTGTTGTGTGACAGACCAACAAACTTCCAGTCATAAACAGAATCCTCACGGATACGTCCCACGCTGACACCCATACCGTTCTCATAGTCAACATCCAGATTAACCTGAGGTCTGTTGTCCTCCTCAAGATACTGGATGAACTGCTTAGGTGCACTGGGAAGTCCCAATCTCTGAGGCTCACCGGAGAAGGTACGAAGCTTCTCGATAAGCTGCTCCTTGGTGGGTTTCTTTTTAAACTTTACAAATACAGCCGCAGTGTGACCGTTCAAAACAGGTACACGGATACACTGACAGGTAATTACAGGGCCATCGGCAGGCTTGATTACGCCATCCTCAATCTTACCCCAGATTCTGAGGGGCTCCTTCTCACTCTTCTCTTCCTCACCACCAATGTACGGAATGATATTCTCAACCATCTCAGGCCAATCCTTGAAGGTCTTACCTGCACCGGAAATTGCCTGATAAGTGGTAGCTACTACCTCGTAGGGCTCAAACTCCTTCCATGCAGTAAGCACGGGAGCATAGCTTTGAATGGAGCAGTTAGGCTTAACAGCTACGAAACCTCTGGTAGTACCCAGACGCTTCTTCTGGAACTCAATAACATTCATGTGGTCAGGATTAATCTCAGGCACTACCATGGGAACGTCAGGAGTCCAACGATGTGCGCTGTTATTGGATACAACAGGAGTCTCAGTCTTAGCGTAATCCTCCTCAATCTTCTTGATTTCATCCTTGGTCATGTCAACTGCGCTGAATACAAAATCAACCTCCGCAGCAACCTTCTCTACCTCGTTTACGTTCATAACAACAATGTTCTTAACCGCCTCGGGCATAGGAGTAGTCATCTTCCAACGGTCACCAACAGCCTCTGCATAGGTCTTACCTGCGGAGCGGGGACTTGCCGCAATGGTAGTCACCTCAAACCACGGATGATTCTCCAAAAGTGCAATAAAACGCTGTCCAACCATACCGGTTCCGCCCAAAATTCCAACTTTCAACTTGTCACTCATAATATTTTCTCCTCCAAATTATGTTTATATGTATATTTTATTAAAAACGGTCTATATGTCAAACCAGTTTTTCTCTTCCGCAAGGTATTCCTTATGTAAAGTAATAACCTTCTGCATTACCTCCGGTCCGGGTGCTCCCAGAGTCAGACGTTTTTCAACGCAGGTCTTCAATGAAACCGCATCAAAAATATCCTCCTCAAACATATCACAAATTCCCTGAAGCTCCTCCAAGGAAAGTGCATCAATGGAAGTATTCTTATCAATACAATAAAGCACCAGTCTTCCGATAACCCCATGAGCATCTCTGAAAGGCATTCCCTTCTTTACCAGATAATCCGCAGCATGCGTTGCATTGGTAAAACCATTCATGGCACTTGCAGCCATACGGTCATTTCGGAATTTCATGGTTGCAAGCATCCCTGTGAAGAGAGAGATACAATCCTTCGCTGTATCAAAGGCGTCAAAGGCCATCTCCTTGTCTTCCTGCATATCCTTGTTATACGCAAGGGGAAGTCCCTTCATGGTAGTCAAAAGACTCACAAGGGCACCATAAACTCTTCCTGTCTTGCCACGCACAAGCTCTGCAATGTCAGGATTCTTCTTCTGAGGCATAATGCTGCTTCCGGTAGAAAAAGCATCATCAATCTCCACAAACTGATACTCGTTGGAGTTCCAAATAATAACCTCCTCAGAAAATCTGCTCAAGTGCATCATCACTGTAGATAATGCCGCAAGAAACTCAATCAAATAATCTCTGTCAGCAACGGAATCCATGCTGTTTAAGGTAGGGCCGTCAAATCCCAAAAGCTGTGCCGTATAATCTCTGTCCAGAGGATAGGTAGTTCCTGCCAAAGCACCGGCACCCAGAGGACAATAATTCATACGTTTGAAAATATCATACATGCGGAGTCTGTCCCGCTTAAACATCTCAAAATATGCACCATAATGATGAGCAAGTGTGGTGGGCTGTGCCTTCTGCAAATGAGTAAAGCCCGGCATATAAGTCTCCACATTCTCCTCCATGGTATTTAAAATCACTTCCAGAAGTTCCTTTAATAGCTCATCCACTTCCTGAACCTGCAAGCGTGTGTAAAGTCTCATATCCAGTGCAACCTGGTCGTTACGACTCCTTCCGGTATGAAGCTTCTTGCCTGCATCTCCAATCCTGTCAATCAGATTGGCCTCCACAAAGCTGTGAATATCCTCGTACTTGTTGTCAATTACAAGCTTACCGTTCTCCACATCCTCCAAAATGGAATTTAATCCACCGATGATGGCCGTCTTCTCCTCCGCAGTAAGAATCCCCTGCTTCTGGAGCATTGTAACATGGGCAATGCTACCCTCAATGTCCTGGCGGTATAATCGTTTATCAAAACCGATAGAGGCATTAAAATCATAAACCTTCTGGTCGGTTTCCTTCGTAAAACGCCCGCCCCATAACTGTGCCATAGTACTCTCCTTTTACTTTTCTATTTCCCTAAAGATTAAATTATATTTTAACATAAAGCCTCCCTGAATGCAATACAACGAACACACCTTTTATCTGCCATTTCATATGATATAGCAAACGATATTACTATGCACGGAAAGGTCTGTATATGACAACTAATTATATGCTTCATTTACAAAATATCGGATATTCCTATCATACCCTGCACGGTGAAACCCATGTACTGCAAAATCTTTCTTTCGGTGTCAAGGAAGGAGAGTTTCTGGCTGTAGTAGGTCCCAGCGGCTGTGGTAAATCCACTCTTTTATCCATCATCGCAGGGCTTCTGCCCCCTGAATCCGGCACCATTACCGTCAACAATCCCGACGGCTCCATCCATTATCCCAATGTGGGCTATATGTTGCAGCGCGACCACCTCTTTGAGTGGCGAAGCATTTTCAAGAATGTAATTCTTGGGTTGGAAATCAATGACATGCTTACGGAAGAACGTCTAGCCTATGTAGAACAGCTTCTTCATGACTATGATTTGTACGGTTTTCGCGACAAACGTCCCAGTGAACTCTCCGGCGGCATGAAACAGCGCGCCGCACTGATTCGCACATTGGCCTTAGACCCCCAGCTTCTGCTTCTGGATGAACCCTTCAGTGCCTTGGATTATCAGACCCGGTTATCTGTTTCCGCAGATATTTGTAAACTAATCAGACGCACCGGCAAGACCGTCATATTGATTACACATGACTTATCAGAGGCAATTTCGCTGGCTGACAGAATTGTGGTACTCACAAAACGCCCAGCCACAGTCAAAAGTGAAATGGAAATTCACCTGACATTGTCCGACGATTCACCTTTGGCAGCCCGCAACGCCCCGGAATTCAAAGAATATTTCAATCAATTATGGGAGGAAATGAGAAATGCCGAAAACGAATAATCTTTCCGATGCTGCCACATCTGCTAAACAGCAGCTTTTCATGAAACAACACCATATTCATCATCGTCAAGTCGCTTTCATGCGCCTGCTTCTGCTGGTGCTTTTTTTAATTCTATGGGAATTTAGTGCCCACACTGGACTGATTGACAGCTTCTTTTTCTCCAGTCCCAGCCGCGTCCTTTTATTGTTATGGGAAATGTGCATGGATTACAGCATCTTCGGTCATGCCGGAATCACTCTGTTTGAGACTTTGTTGAGCTTCTTCCTTGTTTTTCTGATAAGCCTTGTCACATCCACGCTTTTGTGGTACTCGCCAAAACTTTCAGAGATTATGGAGCCCTATCTGGTTATGCTGAACAGCCTTCCCAAATCTGCATTGGCTCCGCTGTTTATCGTATGGCTGGGTACCGGAACCACTACCATCATTGTAGCAGGTATCTCTGTGGCAGTTTTCGGCTCCATTATCAGCTTTTATACAGCCTTCACCCAGTGTGACAGTGAAAAGATTACCCTGATATATACCTTGGGCGGCACCAAGAGCGATGTATTCCGCAAGGTCGTACTCCCCGCCTCCGTTCCGTTACTTTTAAGCACCACCAAAGTCAATATTGGTCTGGCCTTAGTAGGTGTCATCATCGGTGAATTTCTGGCTGCAAGACGTGGCCTTGGCTACCTGATTATTTATGGCTCTCAGGTATTTCAGTTAAATCTTGTGATTCTGAACATCCTTTTACTCTGCCTGATTGCCATGGGCTTCTACAAGGGAATTCAGTTGATTGAACATCATATCCGCAAGAGAATGCATTTGTAAGAAACTACAAATGGCGCACTAAATCCATAGTGCACCATTTGTCTACATACACAATATAAGTTTTTCTAGCGAAGTTTGTACTGTACAATTTTAAACTTCACCGTCTTCGTACCACCGTATTCTCCACAGCCTCGGATTGTCACGGTCGCCGTACCATTCTTGGTATTGTTGGTGTAACCGACTATCTTATAATCCACGCCATAGCAAAGATCCTTTCCTGTGGCCTTATCTGTAATCACAAGCAATCCGTTATTGATATCCTCACTGCTGTAAAATACAGACTTACCCTCATTGTACGCCAAAGGTTTCGCGGTAATCTTTACCTTGGACACAGACTTGGTTGCAATACGATAGGTAATGTCAATCTTCTTGGTATAGTTACCCATACCCTCTATGGTAACCGTCACTGTAGTATCGTTTGCCACATCTTCTGTACCCTCAAATTCTGTTCCGTCAGAAAGCTTATAACCCACAATGGTATAATCCCTGCCTGCTTTCAGCTTCTTCTTGCCGTCCTTTACAACAGGTACACTTAAGTAGCCCTTCTTATCTCCCAAGAACTTGTCCTGTACCGTGATGTCCAATTCACTGACAGGACAAGGCAAAATGGCGAAGGGAATCTCCTTGGCAAACTTGTAGTTGCCCTTACCCTTAACAATAACAGTGGGTGCTTCCTCTGCATCCTCTGCTGCAATCTTTTTGTTATTCTTGTAGGAAACGGTATAATCCTTGCCAAGTTTCAATGCCTTATTGTCTAATCGAACCAACATTTCAGGTTTTGCACCGCCTTGGGTATAATAAGCACTTGCTCCATTCTTAAATCCAATGGCAATCCTTGCATCCACCGTTTCATCTACCACAATGCTAAAGGACTTCTTGATAGTTCCTGTATAGCCGCCACAGCCTTTAATGGTAATAGAACCCTTGCCTACGTTGAGATTCTTGGCATATTCCACAATATAATCCGAACCAAGTTTTAATGACGCACCATCAAGAGTTACTGTAACCTCAGGACAAATCGCTTCTCCGGTATAAGGTATGGAATCTTGATACTTTACCTCCGCCTTCTTTAAGTTGATACCATTGATGACAAAGGTCTTACTAATGGAACCTATCACATAAGTACCGTCCTCGCTGACATTTTCAAGTCCCTTGATTATCAAGGTTGCCTTACCTGCCTTGTCATTATTCTTATACTCGATGGCATAATCCTTGCCAAGTACAAGCTCCTTGTTCTTGTAGGTTATCTTGGGATTAGGTGTCACAGGAACACCATCTGCATAGTTGAAGGAACCAATCTTACCAACCTTCAACTTAGCTGCCGCAACCTGTTTCTCTGCAAGGATTATTAAAGTTGCCTTCACACTTCCGCTGTAATTTCCGGTTCCCTTGATAGTCACAGTATACTTGCCGGGATCCTTATAAACACCAAGTGTCTCCACTTCATACTCTTTCTTAAGCTTCAACTTCTTGCCGTCAACCTTAACAGTGGATTTAAATTTTTGTTCTTTGCCGTTTGACGCCACAATCATAGGTGCAACAACGGTATTTTCCTCCGTCAATTCCTTAGGCTTGATGGTAAATGTCTGTGTAAGGGTACCCATGTAGTTGTTCTTACCCTTAACAGTAATGGTAGGTGCTTTTTTATCTCCCTTATCCGCAACATTCTTGTTATTCTTGTAGCTTACAGTGTAATCCACCCCCAGGGTAAGCACTCTGTTCCCCTTATAAACTGTCACCTCAGGTTTAATTGCCTTTCCGGTATAGGTCTGATCCTCCACCACTGCGATTCTGTAAATTACATGAGTCAATACAATGGATTCTTCTAAGTTTTTAGGAAGTACTGTGTAAATGGTGCGTTCCTTATCCTCCAATTCCTTGGGCAATACAATATCAATGTTTACATTCTTGGGCGTTTTGATATAGCTAAGCGATGTACAGCCACCAAGCATATCCGATGCATTGTTCAAACTCGATAAATCAAAGTTGCTCAAATCCAAGGATTCCAAACCGTAGCAATGATAAAACATCTTTTCCGTATTCACAACCTTGGCAGTGTTAAATGCCGATACATCCAAATTAGTCAACTTGGTACAACCGAAGAACATAAAGCTCATATCAGTTACATAAGAGGTATCAAAGCTGCTCAAATCCACTTCCGTCAAATTAGACATTCCCTTAAACCATCCCGCAGTACTTAATATACCCGTTGCTTTAATCTTAGCACTTGTAATCTGCTCAGCATAATCTGTCCAAAACGTATCTTTATCAGAAGAATTTCCATATGAGCCCCAAATGCACAATTTGCCACTTTCATCAATCAGCCAACCCATTCCATAATAGGTTCCTGCTGCAAAAACTTTCTTCAACAAGATAGACTGCGTCTTATTCTTGGGCAAAACAAAGTAGCCTGTTTCGTCACCGTCATCGAATACATATGGCAAGGGCACATCAACACTCACATTTACAGGGGTTTGAATCTGCTTCAACGCAGAACACTCAGCAAGCATATCTCCAGCATTGGTAACCATGATCATATCAAAATTACTTAAATTCAATTCCGCAAGCTGACTACAGCGATAAAACATACGCTCCATGTCCGTAACCTTGGCAGTTTCGAACTTACTAACATCTAACTGCGTCAAACTGCTACAGGTATTAAACATGTTTGCCATATCTGTCACCTTTGCAGTATCAAAACCACTGACATTCAATTCCGTCAATGCACTACAGTACCAGAACATGCGATTCATATTTGTGACATTTGTTGTGTTAAACTTGCTGACATCCAGTTCGGTCAATGCCTTACACTCGTAGAACATACAATACATATCCGTAACCAGTCTTGTATCAAAACCACTGACATCGACACTTCTCAATGCCGAACATTTATAGAACATCTGACGCATAGTGGTTACTTTTGCAGTATTAAATTTGCTTGTATTCAATTTAATGGAAGTCAGACTATTACAACCATAGAACATATAACTCATATCCTGAACAAGCGACGTATCAAAGCTGCTTAAATCCAGAGAAGTAAGTGCACTACATCCATTAAACATGCCATTCATATTTGTAACCTTGCTTGTATCAAAACTAGCAAAATCGATTTGTTCCAGCATGGTCATGTTGTAAAACCATCGATAGGTAGTGGTTACATTTGTTGCGGTAATTTTGGCACTGGTAACCTGCTCCGCATAATCATGCCACAAAGCATCTGTATCCGCAGCATCTTCGTAACTGCCGGAAACAAACAATTTACCATCCTTGTTAATGACCCAATCCATACCGCAGTACACACCTAATACTATCGGTTTCTCTAACACACAGGAAGTTTCCATCACCTTGGGCAATGTTGCATAAACACTACCATTTACATCAATCATAACAGCAGGCAAAGAGATGTCCGTAGCAAGATTGGTCGGAGTATTTATATTCTCTAATCCGCTACAGCCCTCCAACATACCACTGCCATTAGTTTGCACAAGATTTTTAAGGTTAAAGGATCTTAAATCCAAACTTGTCAAACCGGTACAACCGTAAAACATATTTTCAATATTTGTTACTTGCCGAGTATCAAATCCGCTCAAATCCAGTTCCGTTAATTGGGAACATTGATAAAACATGGAACCCATAGTTTGCACATTTGGAGTATAAAAACCGCTTACATCCACTGCATTTAATTTCTTACAATTAGCAAACATACGACTCATTATTTTTACTTTATCAGTCTGGAAGCTACTTATATCCAAGGTTTCTAACAAAGTACAACCATCAAACATCTGCCCCATATCAGTAACATTGGAAGTGTCGAAGTTTGATAAATCCAAATTTGTCAGTTGCGTACAATTGTAGAACATCCCTCCCATGTCAGTAACCTGACTGGTATCAAAGGCAGTCAAATTCACTGTCCTAAGCCATACCATGTTTTTAAACCAACTATCTGTGCTCTGTACACCCGTTGCAGTAATCCGAGCACTAATAATCATGTCTGTGTATGCTGCATTATTTATCCAAGTAGTGTCAGTGTATGCAGCTTCCCCATATGTTCCAACAACCTTCAATCCACCCAGTTCATTGATGGTCCAGTTCATTCCATAATAGGTACCGGACGCCACTATGGCAACCTTTTTAAGCAAGACAGATTTTGTCAAATTCTTGGGCAAGCTAGCGTGTTCAAAGGCATCTGCATCTGCCAAAACTACAGGCAATACTATATCAGCTGTTAGATTCTTAGGTGCTTTTATCTGCTCCAGTTTTGTACATCCTGTCAGCATATCATTCACATTTTCAACACTCGAAAAAGTAAAGTTGCTCATATCCAGACTTGTCAACTCCGAGCATCCACCGAACATATTCTCCATGGTTGTTACTCTGGCGGTAAGAAACTCGCTGACATTTATTTCTGCCAAAGAAGAACAACCATAGAACATATAACTCATATCTGTAACCCAACGAGTATCAAATGTATTTAAATCTATGGTTTGCAAATTTGACATTCCGTAGAACCAACGACTTGTACTCTGTACTCCTGTAGCAGTAAGCTTGACAGCTACAATCTGATCTGCATAGTCAAGCCATGATGTATCCGTATCTGCTGCTTCGCCATATTCACCGGTAATGCTAAGACCACCGGATTCATAAAGGATCCATGACATTCCATAATAGGTGCCCTCTTTTGTGACCACTGCTCTTTTGAGGGAAAGAGACTCTGTCTGATTTTGTGGTAGCGCAGTATAATTTATACCATTTTCATCGTTAAAAATCACTGGCAAATTAACTTCATACGCCAGATTTTTGGGGGCATTCAATTCTTGCAGCGCAGTACATTTATAAAGCACAGTACCACTACTTGCCGAACTCTCATCTGTCAATCCAGACAAATCAAAAGAACTTAAATCAAGTTTTTCCAACTTTGAACAACTCTCAAACATACCAGTAATGTCCGTCACTTTACTGGTATTAAAACTGCTCACATCAAGCTCCTGCAAGGAACTACAGTCTTCAAACATTTCGTTCATTAACATAAGATTAGGCGTTTTGAAACCACTCAAATCTAACCTTGTCAAAGAACGGCAGTTTTCAAACATATCTCGCATATCCACAACCTTTTGTGTATTAAACCCGCTAATATCAAGCTTGGTCAAGGATGTACAATAGGAAAATACACTATTCATATGTATAACATTTGATGTATTAAATCCGCTCAAATCCAGTTCATCAAGACCGGTACATCCGGCAAACATCTTATTCATATTTTTTAGCTGACTGGTATTGAAACTGCTAAAATCAACGCTCTTTAAGTTGCTAAAATTGTAAAACCATCCAGAGGTGCTTTCTACCCCCGTAGCAGTAACCTTTACACTCTTTACACTTTCAGCGTATTCACTCCATGAGGTTCCAATTTTTTCTGCATCATATATACCGGAAATAACTAAAACTCCTGTCTCACTCAACTCCCAGTCCATTCCATAATAAATTCCGGAAGCAGTTGCCTGCGGTAATCTGAGTTCAATGGAAGTCACTGCATTCTGAGGCAGGCTTATATATTCTGTAAGACTATCATCCAGCATATTGCTTGGCAAAGTTACATCCAATGCAAGGTTCTTGGGTGTATTTACGTTTGTTAATCCGGTGCAACCACTTAACATATCTGTAGCTATGGTAACATTTGTCATGTCAAAGTTACTCATATCCAATTCCGACAAGGCAACACAACGATAAAACATGTGATCCATATCTGTAACATTTGCAGTATTAAATTTGCTGACATCTAATACAGACACGCTACTACAGGTGTTAAACATACCAGCCATATTGGTGACGTTCGCAGTATTAAATTCACTTACATCCAACTCAGTTAATGCGCTACAGTACCAAAACATGCGGGACATATCAATAACATTGGACGTATCAAACCCACTTACATCCAACGCAGTCAATTCTTTACACTCGTAAAACATACAATACATATCTGTAACCAGACCTGTATCAAATCCGCTTACATCCAAACTTGTCAATGACGAGCACTTATAGAACATTTGACGCATGTCCGTAACCTTAGCGGTATGAAACCTACTCTCATTCAACACGATTTCCGTCAGGCTGCTACATTCATAAAACATAAGTTTCATATTAGTAACATTTCCGGTATCAAAGGAACTCAAATCCAATTCAGTCAATGCAGTACATCCGTTAAACATACTGCCCATATTCTTTACATTGCTTGTATAAAAGCCACTCATATCCAACGCAGTCAATTTACTGCAGCCTTGGAACATTCCATACATACTGGTAGCAGCATTTGTACTAAAACTGCTCAAATCCAATTCCGTCAAGGAACTACAATTGTAGAACATATAGCCCATATTGTTTACTTTGCTACTATCAAATTCACTTAAGTCCACACTATTCAGATTGATCATCCCGAAGAACCATTTAAAAGTGCTTGTTACATCGGTTGCCGTAACCTTGGCACTGGTAATCTGTTCTGCATATGCAAGCCACGGAGCCTCTGTACTTTCAGCAACAGTATATTCCCCGGTAATCGTCAGTCCACCCAATTCATTTATGGTCCATGTCAACCCACAATAGGTTCCGGAAGCAGTAATCTCTGCAATACTATTATCTGTAGCAGCATCCACATTATTTTCAAAAATCTCATTTGCCGCCTCAACCTTTGATTCAGCGGCAAAAGCACTGATGCCGGAAGATTCCAGCACCAGTGTCACACTTAACATTACCCCAAGTACACTCTTCAATTTCTTAAACAACCGCTTCATTCCATTTGCTCCTCTGTCTTTACACATTTATAGCGGAATTTTCGTAGTCACAACTCTGAATTTCACATTTCGGGTGCCGCCGTAATCTCCCATTCCCTTTATAATTACCGTAGCATACCCCCGCTTGGTGTTGTTCTTGTAACCGATAATTTCATAATCAACACCATACTCCAGTTCTTTATTGGTCTTTCTATCTGTAAGTACCAGTTTTCCAAGCTTAATCATTTCAGGCGTATATTTTGCACCGCCCTCTGTATATTCCAGATTTTGTGCAGTTATATTTGTTTGTGTAATATTTTTCTTGGTAATGCGATACATCACACTAACCTCGCCTGTATAACCGCCTTTGCCCTTGATAGTCACAATTGCACGGGTGGCATCCGCAGGAATATTATCTTTGTCATAATCCACGCCTCCTATTTTATAACCAACGATTTTGTAGTCCTCTCCCTTTACCAGAGTATTGCCCTGACTGTCTGTAATCACAGGCAGACTGCGCAAATTCTTGGCACCTGCATACTTATCCGCAACCGTAATGGTAATATCCTCATCCTCCAAGGATTTTTCTGTGATGGTAAAAGTCTCTTTTCTCCTGAATTTATAATTACCCTTACCCTTTACAACCACAGTGGGTGCCTTCATCGCATTCGCCTTGGCTACCTTCTCGTTGTTCACAAAGCTGACGGTATAATCCACACCAAGACGAAGCACCTTACTGTCAAACTTAACCATAACCTTCGGTTTAGCACCACCGGTAGTAAATTCCGTCACACCATCATCACCCACAAAGATGTCCAACAAATCACCGACACCCTCCTCCGGCTGTATGACAAAATTTTTCCTTACCACTCCGGTATAGCCGCCACAGCCCGTCAGGACAATTCCGGCCTTACCCACATTAATGTTATTAACATACTTTATGGTGTAGTCCACATCTGGTGTCAGTATCTTTTCACCATCCGTAAGCACAACCTCAGGGGCTATCGCTTTACCTGTATATTCCACTTTTCTTTCATAATTAACTTCTACTTGCTTAAGAGACTTGCCCTTGATGGTAAAGGTCTTTTTCTTCGTACCACAGACATAAGTACCCTCTGTATTTTCCAATCCGGTAATAATCACTGTCGCCTTACCGGGCTTCTCATTATTGACATAGCTTATGGAATAATCCTCGTCCAAAACAAGAGTCTTTTTATTGTATTTTACTGTGGGAATCGGCTCAGCCACCTCTCCCTCCACATAAGTACAGGCAGGAATTTTATCTACCGTAAGCTCAGCGGCCTTGATTTGATTTTCTCCCAGAATCACCATGTAAGCAGTATAAATTCCGGCATAATTGCATTTACCCTTGATGACAACCTCGTAACGTCCGGGCTCCTTGTAGGCTCCCTCGGACTTATCCGGATACTCTACTACATAATCCTTATTAAAAACAAGCTTTCTGCCATCTACTGTAACTGCAGGTCGAAGGGTCTGAATCTTGTTGTTGGCTGCAACAATCATTTCTCCTACTGTGACATTTTCTTCCGTAATCTCCTTTGCTACAATGTTAAAGGTACCGGAAAAGGAACCAGAATATTTGCCAATTCCTTTTACAATCACACTGGGTGCCTTCTTCTCATCAGCAGAGCCCACATTTTTGTTGTTTTTGTAGGAAAGGGTATAATCCACTCCCTTGGTAAGAATTTCTCCATCCTTTACCACCACAACCTTCGGCTTGATGGCCTCACCTGTATAAACCTGATCCGGAATAGACTCCACCCCATAGGGTACACGTTGCAATGTATAGGATTCATATTCCTTCTGGGGAAGAATCTGATACCGCTTCCCACTCGCATTCTGCATCTCGAAAGGCAAAGCAATCTCTATCTTCACGCTCACAGGAGTCTTCAACTGCTCCAACGAGCCGCAGTGAGTCAGCATATTTTCAGCCGACTTTACACGCAAAAAACTAAAGGAACTCAAATCCAGATTTTGCAGCTTATAACATTTATAAAACATGTAATCCATATCTGTTACCCATACGGTTTCCATGTCTCCAAACACTATCTCCGTAAGTTCTCTACACTCGCTGAACATATGTGTCATATTGGTAACAGCGGCAGTATTAAAACTGCTCATATCCAACTTCGTCACGGAATTACAGCCATAAAACATAGCCGACATATGTTCAACCTTTGCAGTATCAAAAGCACTCACATCCAGTTCCGCCAACAGACTACAATTTTGGAACATGGAGGACATATTGTTAACCGCACCGGTATCAAAATTGCTCACATTCAAGGTTTTCAATGAATAACAATCCGCAAACATATAGCTCATATCCGTTACCCTGGATGTATTAAAATTACCTACATTCAGTCTGGTAATGCAGCCACAATTACTGAACATACCTGTCATGTCTGTAACTTTGGCGGTCACAAAACCGCCAACAGCAAGCTCCTTTACCGAGGAACAGCCACCAAACATGTAACGCATACTGGTAACCTTTCTGGTGTTAAAGGCACTCACATCCAGATTTTTCAGACTGCGACAGCCATAAAACATAAAACTCATATCCGTTACATTAACGGTATTAAAAGTACCAAATTTAACCGTCTCCAGTGAAGAACACATATAAAACAAGCCACTTGTATTTCTTACACTGCTACTGTCAAATTTAGTAAAATCAACGCTTTGAAGCTTCTTGTGGTTGCTAAACCAGTCCTTCATGCTTTTTACATCAAGGGCAGAAACAGTAACACTGGTAATATCCTCCGCATACCCATGCCAGGAGGTTCCTTCCTCTTCCTCATTATAGATACCGGAAATAGACAACTCTCCGTTATTTTTAAGAGTCCACGCCATACCATAATAAGTACTGGCAGCATAAATTTCATCATCTACATTTTCTTCCGAAAAGGTCAAATAGTCATTCCCGCTGACCGCATCCCCTTCTGATACCGTACCATCAGATACATCACCGCCACTCATATTTCCATCACTAACAGTATCTTCTCCGTCCGCACTGCCGGAAAGTACAGTATACACACCATTGTCCTCAGCAGAAGACTGATAGGATTCCACTGCCAGTGCCTGTATTCCTGAAGAATCCAAAACCAATAACGCACTCAAAAGAAAACTCATTACTCTGCAAGATTTTATCATTTTGTATTTCACCAAAATTATCACCTCAATTTTGTTATTCGTTACCCAACATATAACTTTGCATATATATTAACATTACCACATTCTGGTTAATAAAACAATGTTTTAGACACACAAAAAAACACCCTATCTTGACCGAAGAAACAGTCAAAACAAGATGTCTCTGGTTATTATATTGCGAAAGCTGAAAATGGGACTCGAACCCACGACCCCTTCATTACGAGTGAAGTGCTCTACCAACTGAGCTATTTCAGCACTGTAGTCCGCCATTCAGCGAACTAACATATTACATTATAAAGGGTGGTCTTAAATTTTGCAATATAAATTTTCAAAAAACCAAACTTAATTCGAGCCCGCCCGCATACGTACATCAATCTGATTAAAGGGTATCTCCACACCAATAGAATCCAATGTGTATTTGCAGTTCTCAGTGATGCGCCATTTGCCCTCCCAATAATCTTCATTCTTGAACCAACAACGCACATTCAAAAGGATGCCGGAGTCACCCAACTGATCCACAAATATTAGCATCTCCTTATCCTTAAGAACCTTTTCGTCCTTTTTGAGCATTTGCAAAAGCGCATCCTTAGCAGCCTTCAAATCGCTGTCATACGCCACACTGACCTGTACATCTGCTCTTCTAAACTGCCTTGTAGTCACATTTACAATGGTGTTGTTAGCCAAGTTGCCATTGGGCAGAATCACCATGCGATTATCCGGTGTGATAAGCTTGGTATAAAAAATCTGGATTTCTGCAACCTCGCCCTCCTTGTTGGTGACACCCTCCACAATATAGTCTCCCACCTTGAAGGGCTTGAGCAAAAGAATCAAAACACCACCTGCAAGATTAGACAAGCTTCCCTGCACTGCCAGACCGATAGCAACACCGGCACTTCCCAAAAGTGCAACGATACTGGCGGCATCCACACCAAAGGATGCCGCTATCAAAAATGCCAATACCACATACAATGCAGCCTTCAAAAAGGAATCCACAAACTGCTTTACCCCCAGGTCTGCGTCCGCCTTCTCCATACCATGCACCACAACCTTGCGCACAAATTTAATAATCTGTGCACCAATTAAAAAGCAAATGATTGCAAACAAAATGCGTCCGCCCAAATCCAAGGTTTTGTCAGCCAGTTTTTGTAAAATGGAATTCAAAAATGTAAAATCAAAGCTCTTTAACAACATCATTACTTCCCGGACTCCTTCTTAGTCGCCTTCTTCGTCGCACCTGTAGCCTTCTTAGCCGTGGTCTTCTTTACCGTAGTCTTAGGTGTTGTAGATTTTTCAGTCTTCTCTGTCTTAGCAGGAGCCTTCTTGGTAGTCTTCATCACAGGCGTATTCTTGCGAATACGCTCCTCGATGACCTTGGTCAACTCTTCCTCCGTATAAGGTACAAACTGTAAAATACTTAAAGACTGAGGTGCCAGTTTTACCGTAATGGACTGTCTTCTGTCATCCCATTCCGTATCCACTGCAGCCTTAATACGGCTGTTTACAACACCCTTACCACCATATTTGACAGCATCTGTGTTGAGAATCTCCTTATACTTGCCTTCATAGGGAACGCCCGTTGTGATGTCCTTCTCCACACCGGAGAAATTGGCAACCACCAAAAGAACCTCCTCCGGTTTGTCTGTCTTTCTAAGATAAGTCAGATAACAGTCATTGGCAGAAATATTGTTAATCCACTCAAATCCTGCCGCCTGATCATCCATCTCATACAAGGCGGGATAGGTCTGATACATCTTATTCAAATCCTTCACAAGCTCTGCTACACCTGCATGCTCAGGATACTGTAACAAATCCCACTGCACACGACGAGTCTCGTTCCACTCGTCAAACTCAGCAAAATCCTGTCCCATAAACAGTGCTTTCTTGCCGGGATGGGTCATCATATAACCATAGCTTAAGCGCAGGCCTGCAAACTTATCCTCCCGCTCTCCGGGCATCTTGCCCACCATGGTAGCTTTACCATGCACCACCTCATCATGGGAGAACACAAGCATAAATTTTTCACTGTAGGCATAAATCATACTAAAGGTCAGTTCACCATGATGATGACTTCTGAAATACGGATCATACTTGATATAATCCAGATAATCATTCATAAATCCCATATTCCATTTTAAATCAAAGCCCAATCCCTCTTCCTTCAAGTCACCTGTCACTCTGGGGAACGCAGTACTCTCCTCCGCAATAGACAAAACGCCGGGATTACGCTTTTTCATAATGGAATTCAAGTGCTTAATCATCTCGATTGCTTCCAGATTCTCCTTGCCGCCATACATATTGGCAACCCACTCACCATCATTTTTGCCGTAATCAAGATAGAGCATACTCGCCACCGCGTCCATACGGATTGCATCTGCATGGAATTTCTCCACCCAGAAAAGAGCGTTTGCAATCAAGTAATTGCTCACCTCAGGACGTCCATAATTGTATATCAAGGTTCCCCAGTGAGGATGGAAGCCCTGTCTGGGGTCTCTGTGCTCGTAAAGACATGTTCCGTCAAAATTGGACAGACCATATACGTCTCTGGGAAAATGAGCAGGCACCCAGTCCAGAATTACACCTATTCCTGCCTTGTGCAGTTCATTTACCAAATACATAAAATCCTCGGGACTTCCGTAACGGGCTGTGGGCGCATAATACCCAATGACCTGATATCCCCAGGAAGCATCAAAGGGGTGTTCCATTACAGGCATCATTTCCACATGGGTATAGTTCATTCTCTTCACATAATCAATGAGAACCGGAGCAATCTCTCTATAGTTGGCATATTCCTTGCCATCCTTGGGATCCACTATAGAACCAAGATATACCTCATACACACTCATGGGCGCATTGCCGGTCTGGAACTTCTCACGGTTTTTGATAAAATCCGCATCCTCCCATACAAAATCACGCAAATCCGCAACTACAGACGCTGTTTCAGGCCGAAGCTGCGCTGCATTACCATAGGGGTCTGCCTTCAAATAGGTGATACCGCCCTTTAATTTCAACTCAAATTTGTAGTTATCGCCCTTCTTGGCATCAGGAATAAACAATTCAAAAATACCGGAATCCCACAGTCTGCGCATCTGATGCACTCGACCATCCCAGTTATTAAAATCTCCCACTACACTGATACGCATTGCAGAAGGTGCCCACACTGCAAACAATACACCCTCGCAGCCATCAATTGTCATGGGATGTGCGCCCAATTTTTCATAGACAGTATAATGAATACCATTTTTAAATTTCTCGGTATCTTCCCTTGTAATCTGAGGCGCAAAACGATAGGGGTCACCGCACTCCCTTTGTACGCCTTCCTTGTCAGTTACAAGATAAGTATATCCGGGAAGGGTCTTTGCAGGTACAAGCGCGGCAAAATAACCGTCCTCGTCTGCAAGCTCCATCTCCAGATTCTTCTTCCACAAAGCATCACCGGAAGTTCCGGCTCCTGCACCGTTCCATTTCACCTCAACAGCCTTAGCCTCGGGAAAATAAGCCTGCAAAAGGGTCTGACTACCGGACTTATGTGGACCAAGAAGCTCATGAGGATTGTCGCACTCTGAATAAATAATTTCCTCAATTTGAGGCCAGTTCATCAGTTTATATAATTTCTTATTCATATACAAACCTCTCTTTTATATTTTTAGTACATACGACTTTACAGTTCATGCAGGAACAGTCCGCTTCTAAGCTTAGGCTCAAACCAGGTGGACTTAGGAGGCATCAGACGCTCGGCATCCGCCACTGCAAAAAGTTCACCGATAGAGGTAGGACACATGGAAAAGGCAACCGCCATCTCCGCAACCTCACCCTCTGATGCAGGGGTACATCTGCGCTCCAACTCCTTCAAACCACGAATACCACCAACGAAATCAATACGCTTATCCGTCTTGGGGTCACCAATACCAAGGATGGGCTTTAACAGATAATCCTGCAAAATAGATACGTCCAGTCCTGCCACTGCATCATCACTGCATATCTCAGCCTTGGCTGTCAGACAATACCACTGACCATCCATAAACATACCAAACTCACCCTTCTTCGCAGGTGCATATCCCGTTCCGGTAAGTTCTGCACTCTCCTTGCGAACCTCAAAGGATTCAGAAATCTTTGCAAGGAACCCCTCAGCAGTATTGCCGTTCAAGTCCTTTACAACACGATTATAGTCAAGAATCTTAAGCTCTTCATCGGGGAACAACACCGCCAGGAAGTAGTTAAACTCTTCCTCTCCGTTGTAGCCGGGATTCGCCTCTCTTCTCTTAAGACCAACCTTTGCAGCGGATGCACAACGATGATGTCCGTCAGCAATATATACGCCGGGAATCTTGTCAAAAGCATCAGCAATAGTCGCAATCTTATCGTCTGCATCAACCACCCACACACGATGACCAATACCATCCTCAGATACAAAATCATACAGGGGTGCAGTCTCCTTGACTGACTTAGTCAACTCTTTCAATACCTCAGTAGCGCGATATGCAAGGAAAATAGGACCTGTCTGCATATTACAGATATCTACATGATTGATACGGTCCTGTTCCTTATCTGCACGGGTATTCTCATGCTTTTTGATAATATTGTTACAATAGTCATCAATGGATGCACATGCTACGATACCAGTCTGGCTACGACCATCCATGGTCTGCTCATAAAGATAATAGCAGGGCTTCTCCTCCTGCACAAAACGTCCTTCTGCAATCTGCTCCTCAAGCATCTTGCGCGCCTTTGCATAAACCTCCGGTGCATAAGTATCCACCTCGGGTCCAAACTGAGTCTCTGCACGGTCAATTGCAAGGAAAGAATACGGATTCTCTGCCACAACCGCACATGCCTCCTCTCTGTTATAAACATCATAGGGAAGTGCTGCAATTTTGTTCTCCAGTCCTTTAGCCGGACGATACGCCTTAAATGGTCTGATAACTGCCATCTTTTTATCCTTTCTGCCACATTTTAAGTGTGGCCTTCCACCTTCTTGGTAGAAATTTGCATAATTGTATTTATATATTTTACCAAAAAAAGCTATACATAACAAGTCACAGGTGCTAAAATATCTTAAGAAAGTGAGGTTATTTTCCATGACAGATGAAAACAGAGCGATTTTAAAGAAAATTAATGACTATAGCGAAAAGGTACTGGGAGACATCGACCCTCAGAAGGTACTTGTATCCACCCAGCTTGAAAGCTTAAAACCTATTTTGCAGGAAATTGCTGACGAAAAGGGCATTTCCCTTACAGATATGTTCATTCTTTATATGGACATCCAGAGCGAGGCAAGCTGTGCTACCGAAGCCAAACTGCGCGAAGACTTGCAGGACATCAACAACGATGGCGGCATGCCCCTTCTGTTCCGCTAGTGATAAATCCCGATTTATCTATTGGGGGGATGTGTCTTATAACGTCGATTGAGGAGCCATATACCCTAACACAGAACGTTCTCACTCCGTGAAAAAGCGCAGCGGATGCTAGGCTCGAAACGAAATTGCGAAGCAATTTCGTTTGACCTCGCCAAGCACCGGCGTTTTTCAAGGTGCTGTGTTAGGGTATATGGCTCCTAATCGACTGTATACACATAAATCCCAATATATAAATCAGAATTTGTTTATTTGCATTTGGAGGGTATCTGCAACCCCATCGATTACAAATAAGCAAATTGGGATTTTTTTGCAAAAATGTGCCTTACGGCAAAAAGCTGCCTGTTTCAGTTCTGATACAAGTCAAAACATGAAACAGGCAGCTTATTTTAAACATTCTTTACTTTTCTCAGGGCTGCATTAAGCACTTTATATGCAATATGCAAAGGCATCATGGCAATATTGATTTGACCGTCAGTGTCGGTCACTTGCGTTCTGGGATATAACTCGTAAAAAGAATATTTCTTTTCATGAGCCTGAATTACCAGATTATATCCATTGGCAGGCTTTCTTTCTTCTTCATTCGAAGTAACGTTTTCAACAGATTCCCATGGAACAAAAATTCTGTCCTTGGCCGTTGTAATGGTTATGCCCTCCGGCTTCAATATAAAGCTTGCATCCTCTCTTTTTTGAATCAGAATAGCAATAACCCAATAAACGATATAACAGGGAAGCAATACGGCAAAAATTTTCCATTGTCCCATCTTTACACAGGTGAATACAACCATCGTAAAGAGTAAAGGCACTACCACACTTTTCCACAGCATACGAAACCAATATTCCTTAAGCCGGCCCTGACGCCAGTAACGAAAAGGCAAAACAATACCCTTTTCCAAATCGCTTTTTACCCATTCCTCAGAAATCCGGTCAAGCTTCTCCAAAGCCTGCGCTATGGTAATTTTGTCAGCCATTCTTAACCTTTAACCACTCTTACGCGGAATACACCGTCAATCTTCTCCAGTGCCTCTACGATTTCAGCAGTGGGTGCGCTCTCTACATCAAGCAGAGTGTAAGCAACCTCACCACGGGACTTGTTGGTCATATCAGAGATATTGATACCCTTCTGACCAAACTCAGCAGTAAACTTGGTAATCATGTTTGCAATGTTCTTGTGGAAAATTGCAACTCGCCCTGCCTTGGTACATACACCCATATCACATGCAGGATAGTTTACGCTATTCTTGATGTTACCGTTCTCAAGGTAATTCATCATTTCCTTAACTGCCATCTTCGCACAGTTATCCTCAGACTCCTCGGTACTTGCACCAAGGTGAGGAATTACGATACATCCCTTTGCACCTGCGGTGGTAGGATTAGGGAAATCAGATACATAACGAGCAACCTTACCGCTCTCAAGAGCCTCCAAAACATCTGCCTCATTAGCAAGTAGGTCTCTTGCAAAGTTCAAAATCACAACGCCATCCTTCATCATTGCGATGGAATCCTTATTAATCATACCCTTGGTGGAATCCAACAAAGGTACATGGATGGTGATGTAATCACAGTTAGCATAGATATCTTCTACATTCAGAACATGCTTTACATTACGGCTCAGATTCCAAGCTGCATCAACAGAAACATAAGGGTCATAGCCGTATACTTCCATTCCCAAATGGATTGCTGCATTTGCAACCTTAACACCGATTGCACCCAGACCGATAATACCAAGCTTCTTGCCTTCGATTTCGGTACCTGCAAAGTTCTTCTTTTCCTTCTCTGCAGTCTTCGCAATATCAGCATCATCCTTAGAAGCCTTTACCCACTCAATACCGCCTACTACATCACGGGCAGCAAGCAGCATACCTGCCAGAACAAGCTCCTTAACACCGTTTGCATTAGCACCGGGAGTATTGAATACAACAATACCCTTCTCTGCGCACTTATCCAAAGGAATGTTATTTACACCTGCACCTGCTCTTGCAACTGCAAGAAGACTCTCAGGAAGCTCCATATCATGCATGGATGCACTTCTTACCAACACACCCTCTGCCTCATTAACATTATCAGTCAACACATACTTGTCTGTCAGCCTATCCAATCCATAGGAAGAAATAGGATTCAAGCAATTAATCTTGTACATTGTAATTCTCCTTTTTTATCAATATATGAACCAGAGAACCTTACATGTTCTCGGCTTCAAATTTCTTCATGAACTCAACCAACTTCTCAACACCCTCGATAGGCATTGCATTGTAGATGGATGCACGCATACCGCCTACGCTTCTGTGGCCCTTAAGGTTCTCAAAGCCTGCTTCCTTTGCTTCCTTAACGAACTTAGCATCCAACTCCTCGTTACCGGTAACAAAAGGAACATTCATCAAAGAACGATCTTCCTTGCGTACAGTACCCTTGAAAAGCTTGCTCTCATCCAAGAAATCATAAAGAATCTTAGCTTTCTTCTCGTTGTGCTCCTTCATTGCCTGAAGGCCACCCATCTTCTTAATCCACTTAAATACCTTACCACATACATAAATACCATATGCAGGGGGAGTATTGTACATGGAACCGTTGTCAGCATGAATCTTGTACTTCAACATGGTAGGAGTACCGGGAAGTACATCCTCAGTAATCAAATCCTCGCGGATAATTGCAATTACAACACCTGCGGGTCCGATGTTCTTCTGAACACCACCATAGATAAGACCATACTTGGTCACATCAACGGGCTCAGACAGGAAACAACTGGACACGTCAGATACCAAAGTCTTACCCTTGGTGTTGGGCAGAGTGTGGAACTTGGTGCCGTAAATGGTATTGTTCTCACAGATATAAACATAGTCTGCATCTTCACTGATAGGAAGGTCAGAACAGTCAGGAATATAAGAAAAAGTCTCATCCTCAGAGCTTGCAATCTTATTCGCCTTACCATACATCTGAGCTTCCTGATAAGCCTTCTTAGCCCACTGACCGGTAACGATATAATCTGCAACCTTGTTCTTCATCAGGTTCATGGGAATCATAGCAAACTGCTGGCTTGCACCACCCTGCAGGAAAAGCACCTTATAATTATCGGGAATATTCATCAAATCACGCAAATCAGCCTCAGCCTCATCGATAATTGCCTGATAAGCTTTGGAACGATGGCTCATCTCCATAACGGACATACCTGTTCCTCTGTAATCCATCATCTCATCTGCAACCTCTCTTAATACCTCCTCAGGTAATACAGCAGGACCTGCAGAAAAATTGTAAACTCTTGACATTTTTGATTTCCTCCTCAAGTTATGTATCGAAACTCATTGATTACTAGCATAGTCCTCTTTTTGAATTTCGTCAACCACATTGTTAATTTTTTTACAACTTGTTCGCACTGCGCGGACAAATGTATTTAATTTGTTTGCGCAGCATTTTCAGACGCCTTCGTATCTTCATTTAACTCCGGCCCATAGAACATCACAACCGGAGTGCCGATTTCGGTCAGCTCATACAACTGGGGCATCACTTCCTTGGGTACATTGACACAGCCATGAGAACCATTGGTCTGATACTCATCACCGCCAAATTCACTTCTCCAATCTGCATCATGTATACCAATTGCACCGTTTACAGGCATCCAGAAATCTACCGGTGTGGCATATCCCTCGCCGCGCAGTATACGGTTTTTCTGTTTGTTATAAACATAATTGACCCCCTCCGGGGTATCCCAACGCCTGCGCATGTTGCCGGTAACCACATCCGTTTCTATCATGAGCTCTCCATTCTCATAATAGTAAAGCTTCTGCATACCCATATCAACCTCAATAAAGGTATCCCCCAACTCACCACCATGATTATAGGAGCCTTTTTCATATTCCGGGATGCGTGGTTTGTTCTCACTGCCGGTCTCAAAGCTACCCACTACAACTTTACCCTTAATCAGCTTTTGCAGATAGTCCTCTAACCACACAATCTCACGCTCCTGATTAAGAACCGTACCGTAGGTTTTGCCCTCAACACTTACCAATTCTCCGCGGGTACTCATAAACTCCCACGTCTTCCCATAGGTATCTGTCTCGGAAGCAATTCTTGCCACCCAGCCGGAAACACAGTCTTCCGCCAGAACAAAACGTCCCTCCGCATCCCTGACAGGAATACCCGTAGTGGAATCCTTTTCGATAAACATAGCCATATCCGCCTTGTCTATCTGCTGTGCTCCCGCTCCAAAATCATAAAACGGAGCATTTGCATGAAAACTCTCCAACTGCTTCCAGAGTTTTCCACTCTCCTCCTGCTCAGCCGTCAGGGGAATATCATAGTAACATCCGCACTCAATCAGATTCACACTGTCCAAACGAGCCAAAATAGCACTGTTTACTGCCGCAAGGGCTTTCTCTTTATCAATTCTGTTGTGGACACCGTCATAAAGCCTGTAACCGACGGATGATGTGTAATCTATATAATAATCCTCACTCATTCCGTCCTGCTTTATTATTTCTTCCATCTTCTGCTCTAAAGCCATACTGCTATAGCTGACACTGGGTTCCACCACATGATTGCTTGCCAGACTTAAATTTCCAATCCAAAGCCATGGATTCTCTGCTTCCAGATACTCATCCAGTTTGGTCTCATAATCCACGGTAAGCATTAATTCTCCTGTGGGAATCGTCCAACTGACCTGCTCACAATCCATGCCTGTTGTATTGTATCCTATGACTGTGATTGTGTCAGGAATATCCGTCCGGGCAAGTAATTCTTCATTTATCTCTACAACAGAGCTTCCAGTGCAATACACACCGTTAATCCATGTATTGGCAGCAAAGCCGTCTGCATAGTAGATTGCAAGTCCTACATATCCCAGTACCAAAAGCACTATACCGATTACAATGGCAATCAGCAGCTTCCTCAAAGGTTTTCTCATATGTTCACACCATAATCCAATTCTTATTCAGCCGTAGCTGCCAAATCATCTCCGTCAAACACTTCATCGATGGGTGCTCCCGCAGGAACCATAGGAAATACCTTGTCATC
>JAZQMG010000034.1:0-11819 GCA_045543175.1 Acetatifactor sp.
GCCTGTCATTTTAACGGATTCCGCTCCCGCACCTCCATCAATTATACCATCCTTATGTACCCGTATCTGCTCTGCCTGATGAGTCAGGGGTATCGCAGCGGACTCCTGCTTTTCCATCCGCTCTGAAATACCTTCTGCCGAAACCTCATCCCTGTCTTCTTCGGCTGCCACCTCAGTCAATGTAACCTGATGCGCAGTGCGTACACGAATCTTATCAAAATCAAATGCAGGAACTTCCTTCTCCGACTGCACAGGAGCAGTCTGCGCTACCTGCTCGCTCTGAACCGAAGACTCCTGAACAGAAGGCTCCTGATAAGTAATCTCATGAATGTCATCTTTGCGGACAGGCTCCTCTTTCTTGAGCGAAGTCGCCATCATCACACCGCTGACTTTTTTGTCCATGCGGGGAACCTTTTCCTCCTCGCTGTCCTCTTTGCCCAAAAGAGCCTCGTTTTCTCGTTCCTCGGCTCTTAAGCGACGCTCCTCTTCCCGCTCAGCACGGATTCTCTCCTGCTCCTCCCTGCGGATTCTGAGAGCTTCTCTTCTACGCTCTGCATCCTCTGCCGAAAACTCGCGAAACTTCTCCGAACCGCTTCTGACACTGCCAAGGAAAGAACGCTCTGTCACCAGAATCAGGCTGACCACAGAACACAAAAGCACCACAAGAACCGTTCCCACCGTCTCAAGATTGTGATGCAACAGATAGGTCAGAGTTCCGGCTATTACACCGCCCCCCTTCCTGCCTGCACTGCTGTAGCTGTAAATCGCCTTCACATCGTAGGACTCCAAAGAGGTCACATTGCCGCTGACAAGTTCACATACAACGCCAATCATAAACACCAATACAATGCCTGAAATCAACTTTCTAAGTGCCGTGGGGCTGCCTTCATTGGCAAACCAAAAAGCCACACCCACGAACACCAGAATCGGCATCACATAGGACAAAAAGCCAAAAAGTCCGAACATGATATCTCTAATTCCGTTACCCACAGGACCCACTACGCCAAAATTGCAGAAAAATAGCAAAATCATGACCAGAGACAGTACAATCAGCCCGATTTCGCTAAAAAGTGCACTGTCCTGCTCAGCCTGTCTGGTATCAATTCTCTTTATTGTATCTTTGGTACTTATTTTGCGGGTAGAAGAACTTTTCCCCGCACTTTTCTTAGTAGAACTACCTCTTGTAGAACCTGTACTTCTTGTTGATTTATTTGATGAGGAAGCCATGTCGCTTCTTACCTCCAATATTTCTTTTCCTAATGATTAAGTATACCATTTTTCTTATCTTTTGTCATCAATCAATTCATGGAGTTTACGAATTGCCTTGTCAATTCCCCCCACCTCATTAATGATTCCGTGCTTCACAGCCTCCTCCCCCACAAGGATGGTTCCCACATCCTTGGTAAGAAAACCTGTTTCCATCATCAATTCCTCCAGAGAGCACTGGTCAATTTCACAGTGACGACACACAAATCCGGTAATACGATCCTGAATCAATTTAAAATAATCAAAGGTCTGGGGTACTCCGATGACCATACCATTCATACGCACCGGATGAATCACCATTGTTCCCGTAGGTACAATGAAGGAGTAATCCGTACTCACTGCAATGGGAACACCAATAGAATGACTGCCACCAAGTACCAGAGAAACAGTGGGCTTGCTTAAAGAAGCCAACATTTCCGCAATTGCCAGACCGGCCTCCACATCTCCGCCCATGGTATTCAAAATGACAAGCACTCCCTGAATATCTTTGCTGTCCTCAATAGCCGCCAACTGCGGCAACACATGTTCATACTTGGTGGTTTTGGAGTTATTGGACAAATTATCATGCCCCTCAATCTCACCAATAATTGACAAAAGATGGATTTCCTGCTTTTTGTCATTATCAGACAAGGTAATCTGACCGATTTGTTCAATTCGTTGATCCTGATGCTCTTCCTTTTCGATTTTATCTTCTGATACACTTGTTTTCTCATTTTTTGACATTTGTCATCCTCCTGCCGATACATTTGCACACAAAAAGACCATGCCCACACAGAGCACGGTCCTTTATTTCACATATAGTATCCGCTTTTTACACAAAAATATCCGCAAGAATATCCTTGTCACTATTTAATGTCAAAATCATCATCATCCGCAACTTCGTAGTCGTAATCCATGGTCTTCCTTGTATGCTTTTTGGGCAGAGGCAACGGATTCTCAATAAACTGAATTGCAGGCTGCATATCTGTATTCTTTTCAGGTTCTGCCACCGGCTCCTCAGGTGCATCCATATCAATAATTGCCGAAACCGAGGTGACTCTCATGGCATTTTCCTCCGTTTTCTCGACCTTCTCAGGAGTAGCCTTCAATAAATCTCCGAGACCGCTTCCCGCCAAAATCACACAAAGTATGTACAATACTGCAAAACCATCAAAATAGTCAGGCGCACTGATACCCAGACACAGCATAATCGTCAGCAAAATCACAGAAAACAGCCATACCACTCTGCGTCCCATCTGTCTGCTGCACCAGAAACTGAACACACCAAACAATAGAAACACAGCCACTAAAACAATTTCCCAATAAACCTGACTGTCTACTGCCACCGAAGAAATCTCAAAACTGCCCGGTGCATACAGCGCAAGCTGTGCCGATAAAGATGCAAAAGAACCGTGGAACTGCCAAAACGAAAAGACAGCAATCAAAACCACGCTTAAAAACACTGCAACCGGACTCCCCAAAACCTCTGAAAACCAATTGGGATAATCTACATATACATCTTCTCTGAGACGCATATAATCACCGAAACAGATAACACCTGTAAGTACAATTAAAAGCGTGATACCTGCAACATCCAAATAACAGCACAAACCAATCAACACACCAGACACCAGATAGCACAAGGCCGCAACAATCTGGTCGATAACATGCTTGGTCGTAAGCATACTGTCACTAATACCGCCAATGCAGTTTAACGCAAGGCCAAAGCACAACAAAAACACCAAAAAAGGATTTAGTTCACAGGTCTTGTCAACCATGTAGGGAGCATATCCCAAAAAGGCTGTAGTCAATAATGCCGCACCTGTACCGGCAATTTTCCTGACCCCCAAATACAGACTCACCGCTGCGCCTACCAGAAGAAACAACTGTAATATAATCGCCGCAAAAGTGCGATTTCCCAAAAGCATCAACGCGAGATTCATCAGGTACAAATATACCCTATATCCTCCATGAGCCCCTGCCACATAAAATTTGCCCTCTGTCACCTGCGCCGCCTCATAGACCTCATTGCCCGTCACTTCCCATGTGAGGGAAGACCTCAAAACAATCATCCCGGCAAGCATCACCACAAAAGCAACACCCTCCGCAACAAGACAAAGCAAATGCTTATCAAAGAAGAATTTTTTAAACGCTTCCTTTTGTGTAAATTTATGCAGCCCACGAACCATCAGCCACAACAGCACTGCAATTAACACCGCCCCAACAGTCCCCGGCACAAAACCAAAGCCCAGACTCATGCTGAGTGCTGCCGCAACCGTAAGCATACAGGCAGCCGTTAACAGTGCATAGATGCCCCATATAAGATATTCAGGTATTTTACTCTTGTTCATCTGCTAAAACCTTTTCAATATTGTAACGAGGTCTCTGTTTTACCTCAATATAAATCTTACCGATGTACTGTCCAACCAGACCGATTGCAAGCAACTGAACGCCGCCCAAAAACCAGATGGACAACATCAGGGAAGTCCAACCGGGCACTACATATCCGGTAAAATAAGAAATCAACGCATAAATTGCCGCCAATACACAGATACAGACAATGGCCACACCCAATCCAAGAATCATTGTAATGGGCTTTACACTAAAAGATGAAATTCCGTTAAAAGCCAGTGCCAACATCTTTTTCAGAGGATACTTGGACTCTCCTGCCACGCGCTCCTTGCGGTCATAATACACACAATCGGTCTGATAACCAATCAAAGGAACCATGCCGCGCAGAAAGAGATTGGTCTCCTTGTACTGGGAAAACTGCTCCACAGCGCGCTTGCTCATAAGTCTGAAATCCGCATGATTATAAACGGTCTTCACGCCCATAAGCTCCATAACCTTGTAAAAGCCCTGTGCCGTGGTACGCTTAAAGAAAGTATCCGTCTTGCGCTCTTTTCTCACGCCATAGACAATATCATTTCCTGCATGGAATTTATCAATCATTTCTTCAATAACCGTTATGTCATCCTGCAAATCTGCATCGATGGACACGGTCACATCACTCAAATCCTTTGCAGTAATCAAACCTGCGGTGAGCGCGAACTGATGACCTACATTGCCAGCCAGATTCACTCCAAATACCTGAACAGGATGAGCCTTGTGCTCCTCCTCAATAAGCTCCCACGTGCGGTCCTTACTGCCATCATTGACAAACATAACAAAACTGTCTGCACTGATTTTACCCTTGGATACAAGGTCATTTAACACCCCTCGCAATGCCTCGGAGGAAATTTTCAGCATTTCCTCCTCATTGTAACAGGGTACTACAATCGCCAGTCTATCCATTTCAAACCTCCGATTATCCTTCAATTGCCTGCTTCAAATCCGCAATAATATCGTCCACGTGTTCAATACCCACAGACAGACGAATCAAATCCGGTGCAACCCCTGCCTCACGAAGCTGCTCATCATTCATCTGACGATGGGTATGGCTTGCCGGATGAAGCACACAGGTTCTTGCATCTGCCACATGAGTCACAATTGCCGCCATTTTAAGCTTATCCATCATCTTTGCCGCAGCCTCTCTTCCTCCCTTAAGGCCAAAGGAGATTACACCACAGCTTCCCTTGGGCATGTATTTCTGCGCCAAATCATAATACTTATTACTCTTAAGACCGGGATAATTTACCCATGCCACAGCCTCATGCTGCTCCAAAAATTCTGCCACAGCCTGAGCGTTGGCACAATGTCTCTCCATGCGCAGGGGCAATGTCTCCAGACCAACATTCAAAAGAAATGCGTTCTGAGGAGACTGAATTGAGCCCAAATCTCTCATAAGCTGAACCGTAGCCTTGGTAATATAAGCAGCCTTTCCAAACTTTTCTGTATAAGTTACACCATGATAAGACTCATCCGGTGTAGTCAGTCCATGGAATTTCTCACCATACTTGTCCCAGTCAAAATTGCCGGAATCTACAATGGCTCCACCAACACACATAGCATGTCCGTCCATGTATTTGGTGGTGGAATGGGTCACGATATCTGCGCCCCACTCAAAAGGATTACAATTGATAGGCGTTGCAAAAGTATTATCAATGATAAGAGGCACACCATGACTGTGAGCCACTTTCGCAAACTTCTCGATATCAAGCACAACCAATGCGGGATTGGCAATGGTCTCTGCCAGAACACACTTGGTGTTATCGCGGAAAGCCTTATTCAGTTCTTCCTCAGATGCATCAGGATCTACCACAGTAGTCTCAATACCCATCTTCTTCATTGTTACAGTCAACAAATTGAAGGTACCGCCGTAAACAGTGGAGGACATTACCACATGGTCTCCGGCCTCACAGATATTGAAAACTGCATAATAGTTAGCAGCCTGTCCTGAGCTTGTGAGCATCGCTGCCACACCGCCCTCCAGTTCACAAATCTTCTGTGCCACAAAATCATTGGTAGGATTCTGGAGTCTGGTGTAAAAATAACCACTTTCCTCCAAATCAAACAATCTTCCCATCTGCTCGGAAGAATCATACTTATATGTAGTGCTCTGAATAATAGGCAGTACGCGGGGCTGTCCGTTGGTAGGCTGCCATCCTGACTGAATACAGATTGTCTCTTTTTTGAAATTAGAATTCTGCGCCATCTTTATACCTCTCATGTCACAATTATTTTTTACAGCAAACACCACCCGGACCGGGTGGTGCCTGTCTCTTCAATTTTGTCACTTTTACTCGTCCCAATTATGATACACTGCCTGAACGTCATCATCATCCTCAAGAAGATCCAAGGTCTTCTGCAGATTCTTGATTGCAGTTTCATCGGTAAGCTCTACATAATTCTGGGGAATCATGGTAACCTCTGCGCTCAGCATAGGAATACCAGCCTCCTCCAATGCCTTTCTTACCTCTTCAAAATCATCGGGATCAGTGAGGATTTCGTAGCTGTCATCCTCCTCCGCAAAATCCTCTGCACCTGCATCGAGAGCTGTCATCATCAAGTCATCCGCTTCCAAATCACACTCTTCCTTGTCGATGATAATCTGCCCCTTCTTGTCAAACATGAAGGATACACATCCGGGAGTACCAATATTACCCTGACCCTTGGTAAATGCGCTTCTCACATTTGCAGCGGTACGATTCTTGTTATCTGTCAAAGTATCTACAATGATTGCAATACCGTTAGGACCGTAACCCTCATAAGTAATATACTCATAGTTAACATTTCCCACATCACCGGCAGCCTTCTTGATACCACGCTCAATGGTGTCGTTGGGCATGTTGTTGGATTTTGCCTTGGCAATTACTGCCGCAAGCTTATAGTTGTTGGCGGGATCGGGACCGCCCTCTTTTACTGCTACAGCAATTTCACGCCCGATAATGGTAAAAATTTTACCCTTAGCAGCATCATTTTTTTCCTTTTTATGTTTAATGTTTGCAAATTTTGAATGTCCTGACATCTTTTTTCTCCTTTATCTTTCTAAAACATACACTTCCCATCATACCATTATTTTCTTATTTCTTCAAGGGTGGATTATATGTTTTATGATTCGATATTTTATCATTTGACCATGCCTGTCTCAAGTGTAAGTTTTTCGTCAAGAACTGCCCTCTATGTATTCAGTTCAAGACTAATCATAAGAGCATGATTTACCTTTCTCATGATTTCTCCGTCCAAATGGCAAACCTTGTCTTTCAGTCTCTTTTTATCTATGGTGCGAAGCTGCTCCAACAGCACCACTGAATCCTTCTCCATATCATATCTGTCGGCCCGAAGCTCAATATGTGTCGGGAGCTTTGCCTTATTCATCTTTGAGGTAATTGCTGCGCAGATGACTGTGGGACTGTGACGATTCCCTACATCATTCTGGACAATCAGAACCGGACGAATTCCACCCTGTTCCGAACCCACAACGGGTCTTAAATCTGCGTAATACACATCGCCTCTTCTCATTTTTCCTCCAATCTGCCAAACCGGCCTTGCAGATAGTATTGCCTGTTTTATCGGAGGTATTCAAATTTATTCGTGATAGCCGGACAAATCCTGCGCCGCTATTACTTTTTGATTTTGTATAAATACACGGGGTACACGATTTCCCAAATCACACACCAATTCATAATTAAAACGTCCTGACAAATCACCTAATGTTTCTACCGTAATACATTCCTCTCCATCAGCACCGATTAATGTCACACAATCTCCCATGGAAACCTCCGGAATGTGGCTCACATCCACCATAAACTGATCCATGCAAACCCGCCCAAGAATAGGTGCTTTTTGTCCACGAATCAAAACATAACCCGTAGGGCCGGAAAGTGCCCTGGGATAGCCGTCACCATAGCCCACCGGTACAGTAGCCACCCTTGTGTCCTTATCGGCAGTGAAGGTGCCTCCATAGCTGACACTCTCCCCTGCATGAATGGTTTTGATATAAACAATACTGCTTCTAAGAGCAAGCACCGGCTTCATCTCCTGCATTCCCTTTTGTACCTCATTAGAGGGACGCAGACCATACAAACTGATTCCTGCCCGCACAATATCCATGTTTGCCTCGGGAAGTTCAAGAATCCCTGCACTGTTTGAGCAATGCTTTAACAGCCCCTTAAGGCCAAGTTCCTGCTCGATTCGATGTACAAACTCCGCAAACCGGGCCAACTGCCCCATTGCATTGCTTTTATCCATCTCATCTGCTCTGGCAAAATGAGTAAAAATTCCCTCAACAGCCAGACTGCCCTCTTCCACATATTCCATTACTTCACGCACAAAGGCAAGACCTTCATCGTCCGGAGTAATACCGATACGCCCCATGCCGGTATCCACCTTAATGTGTACCTGCATGGCTTTGCCTGCCTGCTTGGCACCTTGCTTTAACTCGGCAAGCTGACTGCGCTCAAAAACCGCCGGACGTATCCCCTCTCTTGCCATGCGTTCATACGCATAAGAATAACTGTATCCCAATACCAGAATCGGTTTCTTTATACCGTTTTCACGGAGCAAAAATGCCTCCTCGGGCGTAGCTGTGGCAAATCCATACAAATATTCCAAGGGTTCTAAACACTTGGCAATGGGGATGCCTCCATGTCCGTATCCGTCTGTTTTAATCACTGCAAGCATCTTTGTATCTGGATTCATGCCCTCTCTCATAAAGCATACGTTATACATTAAAGCATCCAAATCCACCTCCGCACATACTCTGCGATAGGTTTCTATTCGTTCCTTTAAATCCATTTTTTTGTACCTCTCCATCTATGTCAAATACAGGCTGTATCCATCACATCAGCTATGGCCTCCGCAATGTCCCCTGCCATACAGGCATATTCGCCCTTTCTTGCAGCCACCGCATCTCCTGCCGCAGCATGCAGACGCACACCTGCGCAGGCAGCCCTGAATGCAACTGCGTGGCTGTCAGTCAAATCTGCCCTCTCATACTGTGCCCACAGTCCGGCAATAATACCCGCTAACACATCTCCGCTTCCTGCGGTAGCCATTCCGCTATTCCCATAAATATTCATGCAAACAGGCTGCCCCTCACAACACACAAAGCTTCTCGCATCCTTTGCAACCACCACACCACGTATCGAATTTGCCAGTTCCCTGCCATAATCCCAAAGCTTTGCTTTCAACTCTTCTACAGAAACTTTTGTCAATCTGGACATTTCTCCCACATGAGGCGTAACAATTACAGGTCTGTTCTCCTGTCTCGACAGCAATTCAAAAAGCATCTTGTCAGCAGCCAATAAATTCAAACCGTCCGCATCAATTAAAAGAGGCTTTGAACAGTTTACAATAACAGAACGCAAAACCTCACAGGCCTCTTCCGACTTACCAAGACCCGGACCAACTACCACCACATCCGCCCATAAAAGGCTCTCTTCCAGATTATCATAAGTGCCATACATAGCCTCCGGCACACTCTCCTGAACAATCACACGATTACTTTCGTGGGTCAGCACCTTAACCATGCCGGCACCCACCCGATAAGCCGCCTTTGCACACAACACAGCAGCACCGGCCATACCCGCGCTTCCTGCCACCAAAAGCACCTTGCCAAAGGTTCCCTTGTTGCCATCCTGCTTTCTTTCAGGCAACCAGTCAGACACCTCATCCAAACAGAACATTTGAGGCCTGCAACCAAGAAATCCTCTTTCATTAATTCCGATATCTGCTACCTGAAGCTTACCTGTGTATATGCACCCGGGGTACAGATACAAGCCTCTCTTGTCATATGCAAAGGTTACCGTTTCATCCGCCTCCACAGCACACCCTAATAGTCTGCCCGTATCGCTGCATATGCCGCTGGGCACATCCAACGCAATTTTATAGCCGCGCAGACTGTTAAACCGCTCAATGGCAAACCGATAGTCTCCCTCCACATCTTTGGAAAGTCCAACCCCAAACAAAGCATCTACTGAAATAGTATATTCTAAATCCGTCGGTTCGTCACTCCAAATCACATCATAAGACTCTAAAATTTTTCGCTGCATCCGCCACTGTTTCGTAGCCTTTTCAACCGCTCCGACGCACCAAATTTCCACTTTGAATCCATCTTCTACCAGAAGTCTGGCAAGGGCAAGACCGTCTCCACCATTATTGCCCACTCCCGCCATAATCAGTACACTGCCTTTGACGTCACAGACCGAAAGTATCCTATCTCTGACCGCAAGAGCTGCTCGCTCCATCAAAACCATCCCCGGAATCCCTATTTGTTCTATTGTATTGGTATCATAGCGGCGCATCTCCTCCGCTGTCACCACATATCTCATATCCGACCTCCCGACATATGTTTCAAGTGTACGCTTAAAACCAAGATTGTGCAAGCCCCAAACGCACAAAATTCCCGCTCGTCGCACATTCTACATGCTTTGACGAGCGGGAAACATCCCTGCTTTTCTACTATTCTGTTTCTTTTGCCAGAAAATTGGCATCAAACAAATTCATGACCTCTGCCCCGAAAACATCATTCATGTAAGCATAAATCTCCTGATTTTTACGCTCCATCTCCTGCTTACGAACCAGATTCTTCTTCAACTCAACACGTATTTCGGTAACCCACTCGGAAATATCCTTAATCTGTGTCTCATTATCCCGCATGGTATCATAACAGTATTCCATGGTATAAAGCATCAGTTTGGCATTGACTTTGTCAATCTCTCTCGGCAAATCAATAAGCTCCTCCTGATAACTTTCCATCTTCTCATTACATTCTGCAATCAGACGTTTATTATCTTCAATCGCCTTCTCCAGTTTCTTATTCCCTGTCTGAGACACCTCGTCCACCATGGATACAATATCATTCATCAGCTTCTTCTTAAGACGTCTGATATCCTTCAACTCTGTATTCAACTTTCCCTGACGCTTCAACAGAGTATTCAATTCATCCTCCATGCCTTTTACCATGGCTCGTCCGGTATCATCCAACAGACGATACCATTTGTTGTCCAACGTCAATATCGGAATCTTTTTCCCTAGAAGTGCCTCTGAAAACTTTTCCTGTTTACTTCTGTCTGCCATAGAGCCTCCTTGTGCCCCGTTTTATCCCATTTATTTTTTGTCCTGTGACATCCTGTTAATGTTATATGAAAGCTTCATTAAACTGTCAGAAAGATGTACATTCTCCACCAAAATTCCTTCCGGCACATTCAAATCCACATGCGCAAAATTCCAAATCGCCCGAATACCATTCTCCACCAAAACGTCTGCAATATCCACTGCGCTGTTCTTCGGAATGGTAAGTACCGCAATGTCAATATCATTATCACGCACAAATCCCTCAAGTTCATCCATGGGCATAACCTTCACACCGCGCACATCCTCGCCTACCATCTCGGGATTTTTGTCAAACATCCCTTTAAAAATAAAGCCTCGGCGCTCAAAATTTAAATAATTACCCAGTGCTCGTCCCAAATTGCCCGCACCAATAATGATAAAATTATGAGTCTGGTCAAGGCCTAGAATCTTGCCTATCTCCTGATACAGATATTCCACATTGTATCCGTAGCCCTGTTGACCAAACCCACCAAAATTATTAAAATCCTGACGAATCTGGGAAGCCGTCACCTTCATCAGCTCACTGAGTTCCTGAGAAGAAATGCGCTCTACACCCTCGTCCTTTAATTCGCCTAAATATCTCAAATATCTGGGAAGCCGTCCGATAACGGCCTGTG
Organism: Acetatifactor sp.; assembly: GCA_045543175.1. Taxonomy (GTDB): domain Bacteria; phylum Bacillota; class Clostridia; order Lachnospirales; family Lachnospiraceae; genus Acetatifactor. The sequence goes on from JAZQMG010000034.1 coordinate 11,358, forward strand.
AAATTTCTTTCGTTTCCAATAGGAATACCTCCAAACTGATTCTGTATTTTTCTTTAGTTAATCTTACCACTTTGTTAAAAGTATGTCAATATTTTTGTATTGTGTTTTCCTATTTCTTGTGTTATGATGGGTTAACAAATCTTACGAAATTCTAAATCACTCTATCTTTAATTCATTTATTCCATCTTATAAACTTACACTTCTAAATTCATATCAAAATTATTCCACCGCACCTTGACAACTGAATAGTGCTAGTATTTAAATAGTACAAAATAAAATGAGACATTCCCTTGAAATAATGTATAATACTACCAAGAGGAGGTACTCATTATGTCACGCAAAAAAACTCAACACACCAAACAATTTAAACTTGATGCGGCAATGAATGAAGGAATGACAAAGTATTTCCGTGTAGAAAACAACACCGCGGAGAAGAAGAATTTCCGCATGATTGTTGAAGTG
>JAZQMG010000035.1:0-14637 GCA_045543175.1 Acetatifactor sp.
AAGTTGCTTGTACTCCGGAGGCAATCATGGAGCTTGGAGCCGAGAAAATCAATCAAATCTGGCGTGATGCAAAGTTAAGAGCTGTTGGAATGAAACGGGCAACGACCCTGTGTGAAACAGCCAGACGAAGCATTGGCTTAAGGAAAGGCTCTTCGGCTGCTGAGTATGAAATGAAGTTATTGCTTGCGGATTATGAATACAAGATGGCACAGCTTGATTCCATAATGGACGAGATAACAAGTTTGTGTAAAAAGATACCCGAAAGCGAGCAGATGCTTGCCATCAAAGGTATAGGAGTAATCACAGTAGCCGGATTTCTGGCGGAGGTTGGTGATGTGAGGCGTTTCGAATCACCAAGGCAGATACAAAAACTGGCCGGACTCTCATTACGGGAAAATAGTTCGGGAAAGCATAAGGGACAGACGACCATTAGTAAAAGAGGTCGAAGTAAGCTACGAGCAGTACTGTTCAATGCGGCGATTCCGTTAATAGCTAAAAACCCGGAGTTTCGGTCATTGCATGAGTATTACACGACCAGGGCGAATAATCCGCTAAAGAAGAAACAATCAGTGATTGCTATCAGCTGTAAGCTGATAAGAGTCTTCTATGCTATTCTTGCAAATGGTGTAACTTATGATCCGCAGAAAATGATGTCTGACATTCATAGACAGCCACAGGTAGCATAAAGAGGATAACTGTGACATTCAGGAGACGTCCACCGCTAGGTGCTGAAGGGAACAGAAAAGGAAACAAAACATAGAGAGCCGAAGTCAGATTTTTCACCATTAGAGCACAGACTCAGTGTAGGAGCATCATGACGCCCCTTTATGGATAAGCAGAACGAAGGAATTAAGGACCCTGCAGTAAAGGGGATCCTGTATGACATGGGAGGTTAGGCTGCCGTAAGGAGTTGGGGATTAGAGAGGCCAATCATAGCACAATGAGACGACGTCTTATTAAGTGTACCCCAAATATCCCATTATCCATGATTTATGGCAAAGGGGAATGGCATAGACTTAGAAAACTTCTCTATGTAAAAAAGAAAATGTAAGAAAAAGCGAGTTAACAAGAGAAAAATAAAGATTATTATGGGAGGATTTTATTATGAAAAAGACTTACAAAATTGAGGTAGACTGTGCAAACTGTGCAATGAAGATGGAGGAGGCAACCAAGTCTGTTGAGGGTGTAAAGGATGCAGTGGTAAGCTTTATGACCCAGAAGATGAATGTAGAGTTCGAGGACGGTGCTGATGAGAAGGCAGTTATGCAGGCGGTAGTGAAGGCTTGTAAGGTAGTGGAGGACGACTGCGAGATTTATTTGTAGAAGGTGTTATTATGACAAAGAAGCAAAAAAAGGTTCTTCGCCGCATTATCATTGCAGCGGTACTTATGGTAGGACTTGCGCTACTTCCCTTGGGGCAGCCGTGGCAGTTTTTGCTTTACATGGTGCCCTATCTTATCATCGGGTATGATATTCTGCGCAAGGCATTTAAGGGAATATTAAATAAGCAGGTTTTCGACGAGAATTTTCTGATGGCAGTGGCAACGGTAGGAGCGATTCTTCTGGGTGAGTATCAGGAGGGAGTTGCGGTAATGCTTTTCTACCAGATTGGCGAGCTGTTTCAGGCGGTGGCGGTGGGCAAGAGCCGTCGCAATATCAGTGCTTTAATGGATATTCGTCCTGATTATGCCAACGTGGAAAAGGAAAACGGAGACCTTGAACAGGTAGACCCGGATGAGATAGCCATTGGCACGGTTATTGTGGTGTGTCCCGGCGAGAAGGTGCCCATTGACGGTGTGGTAGTGGAAGGAACTTCTACATTAAATACAGGAGCCTTAACCGGTGAGAGTGTTCCCAGAGATGTGGCTGTGGGAGATGAAATTATCAGCGGTTGTGTGAACAATTCGGGACTCCTTAAGATTCAGACCACCAAGGAATTCGGTCAGTCTACGGTTTCCAAGATTTTGGAATTAGTAGAAAATTCCAGCATGAAGAAATCCCGATCGGAGAATTTTATTACCAAGTTTGCCAAGTACTATACCCCTGCGGTATGTTATAGTGCCCTTGCACTGGCGATTCTTCCCCCGGTGGTAAATCTCCTTATGGGAAATCCCGGTGTATGGAGCACCTGGATTATCCGTGCGCTCACCTTTCTTGTTATCAGTTGCCCCTGTGCACTGGTGATTTCCATACCTTTAAGCTTTTTTGGCGGTATTGGCGGTGCCTCTGCCTGCGGTATTCTGGTGAAGGGCTCTAATTATCTGGAGGCCCTGGCACAGACGAAATGTGTGGTATTTGACAAAACAGGCACACTCACCAAAGGGGTATTTGAGGTGCAGGAGGTCATTCCCTCGGGCTCATTTAATAAGGAGCAGTTGCTTTCTTATGCAGCTCATGCGGAAGTGTATTCCGGTCATCCCATCAGTAAGAGTCTGCAAAAGGCTTACGGACAATCCATCAATCGCGACCTGGTGACAGAGGTAGAGGAAATCGGAGGTCATGGTATTACTGCACAAGTGGATGGACACAGCATTGCGGCAGGTAATGCCAAGTTGATGAAGAAGCTTGGACTTTCTTATACAGAGAGCACCAATATCGGCACCATTGTTCATGTGGCGGTGGATGGTGTTTATGCAGGACATATTTTGATTGCGGATGTCATAAAGGACACCTCCAAGGAAGCTATCAAAGCGTTGAAGACAGCAGGAGTAAAACGAACGGTAATGCTCACGGGAGATGCCAAGGCTGTGGCAGAGCATGTAGCTGCGGAGCTTGGTGTGGACGAGGTGCAGAGTGAACTTTTGCCCGGGGACAAGGTTGAGAGGGTAGAAGCCCTTTTGGCAGCCAAAGCTCCAAGGGAAAAGCTTGCCTTTGTAGGTGATGGTATCAATGATGCACCGGTGCTTTCCAGAGCGGATATCGGCATTGCCATGGGTGCCATGGGGTCTGATGCTGCCATCGAGGCGGCAGATATTGTTCTTATGGACGACAATCCTCTCAAGATTGCACAGGCGATTAAGATTTCCAGAAAATGTCTGGGCATTGTATATCAGAATATTGTATTTGCCCTTGGGGTAAAGGGGCTTTGCCTGATTCTCGGTGCTTTGGGTATTGCCAATATGTGGATTGCTATTTTTGCAGACGTGGGAGTGATGGTGCTGGCAGTTTTGAATGCCATCCGCTGTCTGTATGTCAAAAACAAATAGGAAACGATAAGCCCTGCTTTGCATATGCTTGTTATAAAGGTGTGCATGGCAGGGTTTTTATGGATAGTAATTCATTTTCCGGACGAAATTGCAAGGAGGCAGTACTTTCCGAAAACACATATGACTATATTACAGACTTCTCCCTATCTGACTTTATTGGATTGGGAGAAGATTTTTGTTATGCCAATGTGGAGGATTTGTATAATATCATATATCTGGAAGGGGCAAATATCCCGGATTGGGGGGCAGAGGCATTTCAGTACCAAAGTGTTCCCAAGTTATATGGTCTCACGCCCATCACAGGAGGGGCGGGGGGATTTAATCCCAGTGCATTGATAGCCAGCGGAATTTTACAGGTTCAAAGAGAGCCCTTGAATCTGACCGGTCGAGGCTGTGTCATCTGTTTCATCGACACCGGTGTGGACTATACATTGGATGCCTTCCGGGATGCAGAGGGAAACAGCCGCATCCTGGCTATCTGGGACCAGACCATACAGACAGGTACTCCCCCTGCGGGATTTCTCTACGGCAGTGAATACAGGAGAGAAGAAATTAACAGGGCATTGGCTGCGGATGACCCTTTCACCATTGTGCCCAGTCGGGATACAGACGGTCACGGTACCATTATGGCGTCTTTGGCTGCCGGTAGCGAGATTTTGGAGGATAATCGATATGTGGGGGCTGCACCGGAGGCGGATATTGTGGTGGTGAAGCTAAAGGAGAGTAAGCAATATCTGCGAAGAATGTTTCTGGTGCCTGATGGTGCCACGGCATATCAGGAAAATGACATAATGTTGGCGGTGCAATATGCAGACAGCTTTACGGAGGTCTTAAATCGTCCGGTGATTATTTGTCTGGGACTTGGGACCAACATGGGAGATCATGCAGGAAATTCTATTTTGTCAAGATATCTCAATACTGTGGCAGTTCGCAGAAGTCGGGCAATTGTGGTCTGCGGAGGGGATGAGGGCAATAGTGCTCATCATTTCAGAGGACGACAGCCCCGGCTTAGTGATACCGGAAATGCGTCCGCTTCAGATATGGATGATAGGAATGTAGAGGTGCGTGTGGCGGATAACTGTAGTGGTTTTGTGTTGGAATGTTGGAGCAGTCTGCCGGATACTTTGCAGGTGGGGGTACGTTCTCCGGGAGGAGAGGAGATTCCGCCCCTTCGGATTAATAGCGGTCAGAGTGTTACTTATCGTTTGGTTTATGAAGATACGACGATTACACTGGAGACTACATTAGTGGAGCCATCCTCGGGAGAGCAGCTTCACCGATTTTGGTTAAGGGACCCAACTCCCGGAATCTGGACTTTTAAGGTTACTTCACCGGGGACTTTATATAATGGCACATTTGATATGTGGCTGCCTATTACGGAATTTCTGGACGCCCCGGTATACTTCCTGCGCCCTGATCCCTATATTACCTTGACGGAGCCGGCCATGGCTTCTGAGGTGATTGCGGTTACCTCTTATAATGCAGCCAATCTAAGTTTTGCTATCGACTCAGGAAGGGGTTATGCACGAACCGGTATTATCCGGCCGGATTTGGCGGCACCGGGGGTGAATGTGTCTACCATTCGCGGTACGCAAAACGGCTCTGCTCTGGCAGCAGCAATCACGGCAGGAGCAGTCGCTCAGCTTTTTCAATGGGCTGTGGTAGAGAAACGCAGTCTCTATGCTGAAAGCAGAGAAATAAAAAGTTATCTGATTCGCGGGGCGACTCGTTCGGATGATTTGTCCTATCCGAACAGGGATTGGGGATACGGACGACTCCAAATGGAAGGTGTGTTTGAAAGCCTGACGGAATGAGCAAAGTTTTGGGGAAGGCGGCACCTTATGAATACTACTTGAATTGTCTTCATATATTGTACCAAAACGCAATATAAGAGAACAGATTATGAAAAACATCCTACAGAAATATCTTTGGGGCAATAAGATTTTTTCCCAAAATTTTGTGCCAACTCTTTGTTTTCTGGCAGCGGCATTTCTCCTTGGAGGCAGCTTGGCAGACGCTGTGGAGGAAAACAGGTTGGCAGGCGCACAGGACGAGGTACAGACCAAAGAGACTTCCGCAGAAGGATATGCACAGACCGGAGGCACGGTGTTGGCAGCAGGGGAGGATGTGCTTAAGGGCTCTCAGATGGTGGAAACTACGGATATCTTGGAACAGCCACAAGTCTGGGGACTTCTTTTTACGGAAAACTGGGGGCTTGGCTTCGGGGAGTCCGGGAAGTGTCCCACAGGTAATTCCAGTGCGGAGGATTTGCAACAATATGATGCTTATTATGTGGCAGATACAGAGGAGAAAAAGATTTATCTTACCTTTGACTGCGGCTACGAAAACGGCAACACAGAGGCTATGTTGGATGCGTTAAAAAAGCATAATGCAAAGGCGACTTTTTTTGTGGTGGGACATTATCTGGAATCGGCACCTGAAATTGTAAAGCGTATGGTGGCAGAGGGGCATACCATCGGCAACCATACCTACCATCATCCCGATATGTCCAAGATTTCGGATGCGTCTGCTTTTCAAAAGGAGATGGATGATGTGCGTGCTCTTTACAAGGAGCTTATCGGGGAGGAAATGCCCATGTATTACCGTCCCCCTCAGGGGAAATACAGCATTTCCAATCTGAGGATGGCTAAGGATTTGGGGTATTCCACCTTCTTCTGGAGTCTGGCTTATGTGGACTGGAACGTGGATAAACAGCCCGGTTGTGATGAGGCAATGAAGAAGCTGACAGGACGTATTCATCCCGGGGCCGTGGTGCTGTTACATAATACCTCTAAGACCAATGCGGAGGTTTTAGATGAACTTTTGACGGAGTGGGAGAAGATGGGTTATACTTTTGGGACACTGGAGGAGCTGATTACTCCCGGCGAAAACAGGCAGCAGGAGTCCTCCGATACACCCGCTGATACGGATATTAAAAAATTATAGATTACACCTTGAAAAGCGTAACATAACTTATTGAATGTGTTTTTTTTTATGCTATACTTTTGATATTCCGGCTATATAGAGGAGTACTGAGAGGGAGGAAGACAAATGAGGAAAAATGTGTTTATCAGATGTGTTATGAAATACAGTCCACTGTTTGTTCTGGAAATGCTGTTGTCATGGATACTTGCGAAAGCGGTTGTGGAGGGCAACAGTCTGATTGGAACGGCAGTGGATACTTTGCTTGCAGGGCAGGCGGTACAGTACAATTCCTTTCTGCAATATCTTTTGATTTTGACGGCAGTGGGATTTGTGGCGGCATTTTGTAAAAGTATTGCGGCATCCGTGTTTAGCATTAAGGTTCAAACCCTTTATAAGACCTTGGTGGCGCGCAAGCTTTATCGTCTGGAATATCGTTATTTTGATGAGAAGGGCTCGGCCACTGTTATTAACAAAATGAATGCAGACATAGCGGAGGCAGACCAGTTGCTTAGTGATAATCTGCCCTTTATCTGCTCCGGTGCCATTTCTGCGGTTACCTATGCGGTTTATGTGGGGCAGACCAATCTGAGCCTGTTGGTTGTGATGCTGTTGTGCTATCCGATTGTTTTGTGGATTACCAACAGAGTGGTGGAGAAGCTAAAGAGTCTGAAAAAGGTGCATCGTCAGAAGTCAGACCGCATCACGGAGATAGCGCAGGATTGCGTCAGCGGTATTTTGGTGCTTCGTTCCTTTGGGGCGGAAAAATACTTCGGAGCCAAGTTGGAACAGGCGGCAGACGATTTGGTAACCAACGAGGAAAAACGTACCAGAACTTCCAACAATGCCCTGCTGATTCGTCGAATTCTGGGGTGGCTCCCCAATATTATCTGTGCCGTTTATGCCTATGTACTGGTGTCCAGAGGCGAGATTAGCGTGGGTGGACTGGTAACCTTTATTTTGATTCTGGGACGCTTTGTGGATTCCTTTATTGGATTGCCTTTTGATATGGTGGAGGCAAGGGAGCATTGGGTTTGTATCCGCCGTGTGGAAGATATTTTGCGGGAGCAGGACGAGGAGAGCGGTACTGCCAAGGAGGGCATTGATGGAGCGGTGGCTCTGGCCTTTGACAAGGTAGGGTTCCATTATTCCGAGGGAGTTTCTGTTTTAAAGGACCTTTCCTTTGAGATACCTACGGGAAGTACCGTGGCCTTTGTGGGAGATTCCGGCGGAGGCAAAAGTACAGTTTTCCATTTGCTTTGTGGTTTTTATAAGCCCTGTAAGGGAGTCTACAGCCTGTATGGCAGGGAGTTTGGTGAATGGGATATAGCTGCGGCAAGAGAGCGGATTGCCCTTGTGTCACAGAATGTCTTTCTTTTCCCGGACAGTATTCGTGCCAATGTAGCTTATGCCAATCGAAACGCCAAGGAGGCAGATATTATAGAAGCCTGCAAGAATGCGGGAATTCATGACTTTATCATGAGTCTCCCGGAGGGGTATGATACCCAGGTGGGAGAGAGGGGAATCCTGCTCTCCGGTGGTGAGAGACAGCGTATCTCGATTGCGAGAGCTTTCCTGAAAAATGCGCCCATTCTTCTCATGGACGAGCCCACCTCTGCGGTGGATGTGGAGACAGAAGGGTTGATACAGCAGGCCATGGAGCGGCTTTCCGCGGGAAGAACCTGTGTGATTATTGCCCACAGACTGTCCACGGTGCGCCATGCAGATACCATATTTGTGTTAAAGGACGGTGCCATTGCAGAGAGCGGCAATCACGATATGTTGATGCAAAAGGGCGGTCTTTATGCCGCAATGTACGGAAAGGAGGAGGCATAAATGAAACAGACACATGTTTTTATGCGAACCATGAAACTGATGGGAAAACGCTGTCCCATTTATCTGGCGGGCATCTTTTTCATGAGTACCGGGTGGGCAATGTTTACCGTCATGTCCTCCCTTCTGATGAAAAATGTGGTGGATGCTGCTCAGACCGGAGATACTGAGAGAATGCGCAACATAATTATCCTGAATATTGTGGGTGGTATTGTTTCCATGTTAATTTATCGAGCGGCAGCCATTGCTTATAATGTGGAGGCGAAGCGGGCACATGGTAAGATTTGTAAGCTGCTTTATGCGCATGAGGTACTACTTCCCTATGCCTATTATGAGGAACATCACAGCGGAGATTTCATGTCCAAGCTTTCCTATGATGTGGAGAAGATGGGAAGCATCTATGGTTCCCGGTTGAGACGAACGGTATCACCGATTTTACAGGTAACGGTATTTTTGATTCCCATGCTTTTATTGAGCTGGCAGCTTACCCTGTGCCTGATTAGTGTAAATATTGTGATGCTTTTAACAAACGGTGCTTTTATCAAACCCATGCAGAAGGTTGCCAAGACCCTGTCTGTTACCAATGGTAAAATGACCGAGAAGCTGTCCAATCTTTTGCAAGGTATGGAACAGGCAAGAATGTATGCTGCGGGCAAGGAGACTGTGGAGGAATTTGTGGAACAGAATCATATTTATGCCAAGCAGAGCCGTCGCAAGATTCTTTATACTGCCTGTCTGGAAAGTGCCAACAGCGGTTTTGATTTGCTCTGTGCATTGGCGTTTCTTATGGTTGGAATCTATTTTGTGGGTCAGGGGTATACAACTCTTGGCGCGCTGACTGCTATTTACAGCCTTTACGGAAACTTTACCAATCAGTTCCTGCAGTTGGGAAGATATCTGCCGGAGTTGGTGGGATGTCTTGCCAATGCGAGTAATATCTTTGCATTCTTGGAGGAGGCAGAGGAGCCTGAGAACTGGTATAAGGAGACGGAGGAGAAGGATAAGACTTCTAAGGAAGCCGGTTCGGCGGCAGTGCAGATGTCCGATATTGAGTTCTCCTATCGAGAGGATAAGCCTCTTCTGGACAAGGTATCCATGGAAGTGAAGGCAGGGGAGAGCGTGGCTGTTATCGGTCCATCCGGTTGCGGCAAGACCACTCTTTCTAAGCTTCTGCTGGGCTTGTATCCTATTAAATCAGGTGAGATTCGCCTGTTTGGTCGTTCCTATGGAGATATGACCAATGAGGAAATCAGACAGCAGATTGCCTACGTGCCCCAAGAGCCCTATCTGTTTCAGGGAAGTATCAAGGAAAATATCCGTGTGGGCAGAATTGATGCCACGGACGAGGAAATCATAGAGGCTGCCAAACTGGCATATGCCCATGATTTTATAGAAAAACTGGAAAATGGATATGACACGGAGGTGGGAGAGCGTGGAAACCGCCTGTCTGGTGGACAGAGACAGCGTATCGCCATTGCCCGCGCTATTATCAAAAATGCTCCGGTCATCCTTTTGGATGAGGCAACCTCCGCTTTGGATAATGAGTCGGAGCAGCTTGTGAATGAAGCTCTGAAAGGCCTGCACGGACAGAGAACCCTTCTGATGATTGCCCACAGACCTTCCACCATTGCTTTGGCGGACAGAACTCATTCTCTTGCACTTCTGCGAAATTCTGAGGGTGCAACCCCGTAACGTTTCTTAAATACATTGCAAAAATAATTTCCATTGGCAAATCCGACCCTCTCCGCAATTTTCTCGATGGAGAGGTCGGTTTTGCCAAGGAGAATCTGAGCCTGCTGCAGGCGGGCATTAGTCAAATAATCCGAAAAGGAACTCCCCATAACATCCTTAAACAGCTTAGAGAAATACGGTGCAGACAAGGATACATGTTCCGCAAGCTCCGACAAAGATAATTCCTCTGACAAGTGTTCTTCTATATACATAATGGCATTGTATATTCTTTCGTCATAGGCGGCAGGCATGATGGCATCTTCATCCGAATCCGGCAGCCGCTCCTCATAAATGGTGACAAACAGCTTGGCAAGCATGCCTTTTAATAAAAGCTGGGAAAAGGGAGAATTCTTCTCATATTCCTCCAACATTTCCTGAATCTGCGCCTGAATTTTGATCTGTGATTCTTTGGTAAAGCGGCAGATATGATTGGTATACATCCTGTCAAAAACCTGTTCTCCGATAAGGTCAATGACCGGCTGCAAAGCCTCTTTGCGATACTTGATTAAATACCTGTCGTAGGGGGCATCCGACATGGGAAGGTTTCGATGGTATACGTGCATCTTGCCAAGGCCCACATCTCCCGGATGCATAATCTCTACTTTTTCATAGGAAAACCACTTGCGGTCACCGCTTACATGGTAGCCGATGGAATAGTGATCCAGTGAAACTTCCATGGATGGCATGGCGTAGTTGCTTGGTAAGCATTTCCTGTCTACATAGATATCAATATTGGGCGGTAAAGGCTTTGGCATGACAACTCCCCTTAATCATTTGAGAAATAATAAATTATTGATACAAGTATACCATGATTAGTCTCTACTGCCTAGATTTTCTTGTATTGATTTCATTGCCTGTTGCCCATGGCATGTGCTATAATAGGCAGGTGTAAAAGTAGGAAAAACGCGACAATTTAGTCTGTTTTACAATGTAGAAAAGTTTGGAAAGAAATTATGAGAAAGCGAAAAATTCACTTTGTCTTAGCATGTACTTTTTTGATCATATTGATTATGGCAGGCTACCGCTGCATTCAGACCTATAGGGATTACCGAGTGCCGGTGGATAGCATCGGGCGGGTTATGGGTATAGCCGTTGTAGAAAATCTGGATTTTCTGGAGGGCAGGGAAATGCGTACTTCCGAGCAAAATCCCGGAGTAGTAATGGGAGGTGCTCTTCTTCCCTACGACAGCGATGGTGTTTTGTATCTGGCACAGGATTTTGCCAAAGAAGCGTGGGAGGGTGACCTTCTGACAGATTCAGAGGATACTTTTTTGTGTACCCTTGCTGATGCGGCATGGGCGGATAAGGCTGCCAGTATTAGAGAGGGACATATTTTTCAAGTGTGGCTGGTAGGCGAGGATTACTATTATGAGTTGGATTTGGTAGTCAGCGGCATGCCTGTTATGAGTATTTCCACAGACCATTTTGTGGAACAGGATTTGGGTGAGTATGAAGAAGACCCCGACCGCTATTATTTTGAGCCGGATACGCTTTTTTACGGAGGTATTCAGGTTTTTGACCCCGGAGATGAAAAACGCAAGTATGATATCTTTGAATCGGGAGTGCGGTACTATTTGCGAGGAGCTACCAGTTCCGGTTATGAAAAGAAAAGCTATTCCATAAGCCTGTTGGATTCAAAGGGGGATAAGCTTTCCAAAAGTTTGTTGGGAATGCGGAATGATAATACATGGAAGCTGAAAAGTATGGCAGCAGATGCAACCCGAATCCGAGAGAAAACGGCTTGCCAGATTTGGGAGCAGATTGCAAATTCCAATACCTCCGTAAACGAGGCAGGACCCCGCATGGAGTATTTAGAGCTTGTTATTGACAATGATTATGTGGGATTGTACGGAATAGTGGAGCCGGTGGACGAGGAGAAGCTTGGACTGGACAAAAATGATGTTTTGTACAAGAATGTAAACTGGGTTGAGCCGGAGGATGAGGATATTCAGATAGCCATTGATAAAAAGTGGAAAATCATGTCCTTTATACGCATTCGATACCCGGATCCTATTACCAATTATGAGCAAACTTGGCATCCCATGCGAGATTATCTCAATACCTTTTATCGGGGAATGGGAGACAGCTATCCTATAGAGTCCAAACTTCATCTGAGTAATGCTGTGGATATGCATATATTCCTTATGACAGTGGGGGGCAGTGATAACTATTACAAGAATCTCTATTATGCGGCAGATGTGGCGGGGGATGGCAGCTACACCATGCGCCTGATTCCCTGGGATTTGGATTTGACCTTTGGTTCCGTAGCAAGAGACGGCAAGCGAATCATTATAGATGATGCCACAGAAGTGTACGAGGAAAAGGCTCTGCCCTATTTGAAGGAGCAACAACCGGATACGGTGCGCCCGCTGATGCAGGAGCGGTGGAAGGAATGCAGAGAGAGCTTTTTGACGACGGATCAGGTAATTGGCATTATGCGAGACAATCAAAAGTATCTTACAGATTCCGGTGTGGTAGGCAGGGAGAACGACCGTTGGGCGTCCTATCAGATGGATACGGATATTGAAGATATGGTGGACTTTCAAATGCGGCGCATGGAGTTTCTGGATACCTATTATGAAGAGTACTGATGTGGCGTGTTGATGTCGGATTTTGGATATAATAAGAACTTGCTATATGCGTTTTCGAGGTTTATAATGTAGGTCTAAGTTTTCGAAATTTAAGAGATGACCAATACGTTCTTATTCGGTTATTTGCATTAGAACGTCTAAAAAGGAGATAGCCATGGACAGAGAAATGATTGTGGTTCTGGATTTTGGTGGTCAGTACAACCAACTGATTGCCCGCAGAGTCAGAGAATGTAATGTGTACTGTGAAGTACATCCCTATAACTTAAGTCTGGAAGAATTGAAGGCATTGAATCCTAAGGGAATTATTTTTACCGGAGGACCCAACAGCGTATACGGGGAAGATTCCCCTCTGTGTGACATGGCGGTGTTTGAGCTTGGTGTGCCTATTCTGGGTATCTGTTATGGTTCACAGCTTATGGCGCACATGCTTGGCGGCAAGGTGGCTACGGCTCCTGTCAGCGAGTACGGCAAGACGGAAGTAGATGTGAACACAGACTCTGTCCTGTTCCAAAATGTATCGGGCAAGACAATCTGTTGGATGAGTCACACAGATTATATAGAGAAGGCACCTGAAGATTTTGATATTATCGCCCATACTCCGGTATGCCCTGTGGCAGCTATGGAATGTCCGGAGCGTGGTCTTTATGCTGTGCAGTTCCACCCCGAGGTAATGCATACCCAGGAGGGCATGAAGATGCTGTCCAATTTTGTGCTGAATGTCTGCAAGTGCAAGGCTGACTGGAAGATGGATTCCTTTGTGGAGTCAAGCATCAAGGCCATCCGTGAGAAGGTTGGTTCCGGCAAGGTGCTCTGCGCCCTGTCCGGCGGTGTGGATTCCTCCGTGGCAGCAGTTCTTCTGGCTAAGGCGGTAGGCAAACAGCTTACCTGCGTATTTGTAGACCATGGGCTTCTTCGCAAAAATGAAGGTGACGAGGTGGAGGCGGTATTCGGCCCTGAAGGAGCATATGATTTGAATTTTATCCGTGTCAATGCACAGGAGCGTTTTTACTCCAAACTGGCCGGTGTCACCGAACCCGAAGAGAAGCGTAAAATCATTGGCGAGGAATTTATCCGCGTATTCGAGGAAGAGGCACAGAAAATTGGTTCTGTGGACTATCTGGTACAAGGTACCATCTATCCTGATGTTATCGAATCCGGTTTGGGCAAGTCTGCAGTCATCAAGTCTCATCACAATGTGGGTGGTCTTCCTGACTGCGTAGATTTCAAAGAAATTATTGAGCCTTTGCGCCTGCTCTTTAAGGACGAAGTCCGCAAGGCAGGTCTGGAGCTTGGCATTCCCGAGTATCTGGTATACCGCCAGCCCTTCCCCGGCCCCGGCCTGGGTGTCCGCATTGTGGGTGAGGTTACCGCGGACAAGGTTCGTATTGTGCAGGATGCAGATGCCATCTACCGTGAGGAGATTGCAAAGGCAGGTGTAGACAAAGGGCTTGGTCAGTACTTTGCTGCCCTGACCAATATGAGAAGCGTGGGTTGTATGGGGGACGAGAGAACCTATGATTATGCCGTGGCACTGAGAGCAGTTACAACCAGTGACTTCATGACTGCGGAAGCAGCAGAGTTGCCTTGGGAGGTAATTGGTAAGGTTACCAGTAGAATAGTGAATGAGGTCAAGGGGGTAAACAGGGTACTGTATGATTGTACCGGGAAACCGCCGGCGACGATTGAATTTGAATAAGGAGTAGGGTCATAATAGTCCAGTATTTATGCGGTTTCCAAACAAATTTGTTTAAGTGCTGGCAACGATTTGGCAACAGATTTTCCTTATTCAATGAATAAGATTACTTTATGAGCATAAGAAAACCTTACTGATTTTCAGAAATGACAACTGAAAATTGGTAAGGTTTTTTTGATGTCTATTTTTTCTTTTTGCGTTTCGCTTCTTTCTTTTCTTCTTTTTCTGCTTCTTTGGCACATTCGTCTATAAAATCAAAAAGCTCCTGTGGATAAACCTTTGCCCAATGCTGGTGGGTATCCAGTTCCGGATATTTGTAACGCCAGTCATCATACTGCTCTTTGGTACTTTCGCCACTCTCCAGTTTTTTGGCTTCAGCGAGCCATGCACGGAGCATCTTATCCATAGAGGTATAGGTGGAGTAGTCGGACTTATCTAAACGCAGAAACACTTCTCCATCCACTTCATCAATTTTCAGTCCATACATATCTTCCAATGCAAAAAAGGTGTGCATAAGACCAATGTAGGTATCTATATCCGGCACGGTAAGTGCATGAGTGCTGACATCGAGGAAATGAGCCATGTTCTTTACAAGCTCCTGCTTCGGTATTCTTGCTTCTGACTCATACTGTGCCATGCGGACATCAGAGGTTTTACCAAC
>JAZQMG010000036.1:0-46232 GCA_045543175.1 Acetatifactor sp.
TATGTTCATAATAATCAGTAAAAATGGATTGTAAGATATTCATATAAGAATTTTACAATAAAGTAAGGCAAAGAAAAACCCCTTCCCCTCATGAATGAGGGGTCAGGGGAGTTGAGAGTGCCGAAGGCACTTTTTTGTGCCCGGAAATGGACGTAAAATAAGGGTTTTCTGGTATTAAGGAAGAAAATGGCGGATTTCCATGGTGAATAAAGTTATATGGCGGATTTTCTGAATTTTACGGTTTTTAAGGTATCTTTTCCAATGGATAGGTCAATTCATAGGTCAATTGAAAAGTCCGGTTTTTGCTTTATTTAAGCGGTTTTCTGGAGTTTGACTGTTCTAATATGTATTTTTCTACAGAAAGCTTTGGTATTTTCCAAACCTTTCCGATTCTAAATCCATGTAGTTCCTGTGAGTTTAATAATTTATAGGCTTGATTTCTTCCAATCATGAGTACTTCACATGAGTGACAATATGTCGCGAATGATGTACATTTTCAGCTTTGTTGTAGGTGTATTGAGGATGGAATGTAAAAATAAATCTACAAGTCCCCAAAATGGGACTTGTGGATTTGTTTTTTGCTGGTAGCTATGATTCTATTGGGAGGTAAATGAGAATGTCTCTATAGTGTCTTATACTTGCGAAAGAGTTAAATATAATTGCTATTATAGGTAAAATAAAATATAATAGAATCAACGATTAAGCGGCAATATCTTTCATTGTGTTACTTAGTGAAGTGGCCTAAATAAGTGGAAGAAGCAATAGATAAAAGAAAAGTTGAGAAAGTATTTCTGCGGGAAAGAGATAAAAATGTTTTGGTTATTTCTAACCGTGGTATGAAAATAATTGACTGCCAGATGATAAAAGTGAAGATATTCATTGAATAGAGGATGGGAAAAGAAATTGGGTATATCAGAGAAAATACAAAAAAATGTAGAAAAGCAAATAGCAAAAAAAATAGTTAAAAAAGCACTTTGGGATGCAGTTTCACATGCAGGTAATACAGATGAAGAAGCACTAGAAGAAAAGAGTATGGAAGAATTACAAGAAGAATTAGAAAGTGCTGGATTGGATTACTGGGAACTCCGAGAAAAAAGTTTAGAAGAAAGAATAGAAATAATTAGTACAGTTGGGT
This sequence comes from Acetatifactor sp., assembly GCA_045543175.1. Taxonomy (GTDB): domain Bacteria; phylum Bacillota; class Clostridia; order Lachnospirales; family Lachnospiraceae; genus Acetatifactor. Next base: position 1,136 of record JAZQMG010000036.1, read on the forward strand.
TGGATTATGACAATTACGAAGAATTATTTAGTGATTGTTGTGATGAAAAGACAGAAGATGAGCTAAAAGAGGAATTGGAAAACGAAGGACTTACATACGACGGACTTTGTCGGATGAATTATGAAAAGCGCAAGGAAGTAATTGCCGCAGTTGGACTAGACTATGATGATTATGAAGAGTTATTTGAAGAATATGATGATGTAGGAGATTTCGATTCAAATACATACAGCTATAATTATGATGACGTAAATTCAAATACATGTAACTATGAATATGATTCATTGGAATTAGAAGATAGTGTTGAAAAGAAAAGCCTTGTGGCTATAAAATCATTTTTTAAAAGAAATCCTAAAGTTGTTATTATATCTGTACTAGTTATTTTTTTGATTTCTGTACTGGCAATAACGATAAATTATGTAAAAAAATTAATTCCTGTAGGATATAATGAGAATGAATTGGTAGGAGAATATTGGGAAGATGTTGTTGAAAATCTAGAAGATGAAGGATTTACTAAGATTAGGAGTAAAGCTATATTTGATTTGGAATATGACGAAATTGACAAAGAAGGAGAAGTATTTGAAGTTTCTATAGATGGAGAAACAAATTTTACACAGGAAAAAAGAATTCCTTATGATACAAGGATTACGGTTAAGTATCATACACTTAAGTTATTGGTATTACCGTTTTCATATAAGGAAGCAAGAAAACTTGATTATCTTGAAGCTGATAGTAAATTGAAAGAGGCTGGGTTTGTAAATGTCAAATTGGTGCCAATAAAAGATTTAGTATTTGGTTGGCTGACCAAAGATGGAGAAATTGATAAGATAACTGTTGATGGTTTAGAAAAATATACAACAGAAGATAAATATAGACCAGATGTAGAAATTGAAATTCATTATCATACTTTTAAGGATAAGTAAAACTTTTTTTGTAGAACTACATAGGCAGAGGGTGTGTGTTTAGGGCAAAGGGATGCGGTACTGTCTGTAAGGGGGTAAAGAATTTATGGAGTACATTGGGAGTGTTCCATAATGGAATTAAGAAGAAATATATATCAAAAATTGATTGAGTGGAAAAAGAAAGATACAGGTCATGTATTGGAATTGAAAGGTGCAAGACAGGTTGGTAAAACTTATATTTTGAAGAAATTTAGTGAAGAAAATTTCAAGAAGATGGTTTATGTCAACATGATAGATGATTCCGGTGAGGCCTTTGTACGATGTCTTGCAGAAGTAACAGCGTGGAAGCCTGAAGAATTAAAGCCGCAGCAATCGTTAAAGAAGGCATTAGAACTGTTTGATTTAGAATTTACAGATGATAAGGATACTATTGTTATCATTGATGAAATTCAGGAATCTTCGGAGATTTATAATCAAATCCGTACCCTTGCACGGGAAATTCAGTGTTATATTGTTGTGACAGGGAGTTACTTGGGAAAGCTGAAAGAGCCAGAGATTTTCAGGCTCGCAGACGATATAGAGCACGTGACAATGGAAACATTAACATTTGATGAATTTCTGGATGTGTTTGGGGGACGAGAACTATATGGTTGTATGCTATGCAAAGTTCAAAGATTTGAAAAGGTGTTATGCCGAGATTGGCAAGCTGATAAATCTTTTTGCGGATGAGTCTAGGAGAAATTTTAGGGATATTGTTACCGGAAGTATATTTCAGAAACTGTTATATGCCATTGCACTGAATATGATTCGAGAGAAGCATGGTGTATGCGATTTGGCAAAAGAGTTATGTAATATTATTTATCCCAGAGAAGAGGAATGTGATAATTACAATATGATTAAAAGTATTGTTTGTTGGCTGCAAGAATCCTTTATCATTGAGTATGCTTGCAAATCAAACCATTGTGACTATATGCAGATGGAGGATGTTAAGAAATACTATTTTCTTGATATGGGTATTGCACATTATTTTTTGCGTATGACAGGAACGCCATTTGATATGATTAGAGAATTGTTGGATGAGAATTTTGTGTATTTGTCTCAAAGACATAGACCGGAAAAATGCTATATAAAAGGTTGTATCGTTATAGAAAGTGCGGTATAATTTAACAATATCAAGGCATAGTGGAGGTGAAAAAGTGCAAGATTTTTATCTTAAAGAAATTACATTGCATAATTATAGAAAATTTGAAGATAGAACATTTCAATTTGATAAAAACATGAATTTATTGATTGGAATGAATGCTTCAGGTAAAACAACTGTTTTAGAAGCTGTAAATGTTGCGCTTGGTGCATATCTTGCTGCTTATAAAAACTATGTACCCAGTCGTTTTGTACGTAATATATCAGAAAATGACGTTCGTCGCAAAAATCAGCAGGCAGTACAAAAAGATGTGTTGATTAGTTCGGGGATAGAGCAGTATCCTTGTTTTATTGATGTAAAGCTAATGATGGATGGCGCGGAATTGCCATACAAGAGAATTTTGGAAAAGAAGGATAATCGTACAAAATTTGCAGGCAGTAATCCCATGCAGAAGCAGGTAGTATGTTGGGAAGAGGCAATAAAAAAGGGAGATGGCAGTGATCAGGATTTCATTTTCCCTTTGGTGTTGTACTTGAGTTCGGCAAGATTATGGAATGAAAATAATAAGTCGGATTTTAATTATGATATTCCAAACAGAACAGATGCATATCACAGATGTTTAGACCCCAAAAGAGGTATGCAGATGCCATTTAATTATATTCGTCATCTAAAAGAGGTAGCCTCTCAGGAAATGCAAGGAGTTGATTTTCCGGCTTATACGCTTATAATGGATGCCATTAATAAGAGCATGAAAGAAGAGTTGAGGCATGGAGAAAAAATAGAATATTCGCTTCGTTATAAAGGATTAGCTTTAGTAGAAGCGGATGGTACATGGATACCTTTTGAGGGATTGAGTGACGGCTATCGTGACGTGATAAAAATTGTGGCAGATATTGCAACCAGAATGTGTATTCTTAATCCATATCTGAAAGAGGAGACCTTTATCAAAACTCCCGGAGTTGTGGTGATAGATGAATTGGATTTAAGTTTGCATCCGAGCTGGCAGAAGCGTATTGTAAATACTCTGACAGAAATGTTTCCTAAAGTGCAGTTTTTATGTGCAAGCCACTCGCCGTTTATTGTACAATCATTGGAAGATGGACAGCTTATTTCTATGGAAGGCGAGATTGATGAGGAATATTCCGGACAAAGCATAGAGGATATTGCTGAGGATTTTATGGGTGTTACTAATCCCAGATATAGCGAAAAAAAGGAAAGAATGTATGAATTAGCAGAAGAATATCTTAGTGCGTTGAAAGCAGGAAAATCAAAAGCTGAGATAGAGGCATTAAAAGAGGAATTGGATATATTGTCATCGGAATATAGTGATAATCCGGCTTATTGTGCATTGTTGAAACAGAAATACTTGGAGAAAAAAACAGAAATAGGGGAATGAAATGCGGCCAGTAGATAAAGGGGATGCCCCCAAAGTTACTTTTAAGAAATATCAAGACGCAGAGCCTTACTTGGAAGAGAAAATAGGTGCATATTGCTCTTTCTGTGAATTCAATATTCAACATGTGCCGGAAGTGGAGCATAAAGAGGCAAAGTCGCAAGGTGGTGCAGAATTAGAATGGAGCAACCTTTTGCTATCATGTAAATACTGTAACACTAGGAAGAGTGCGATAGTGTCCGCTGGAGAAAAAGACAAGTATTTGTGGCCGGATGAAGATGATACATTTCATGCATTTTCTTACGCTACAGAAATCCCTGCTTTAAATCAGAGCTATCTGGAAAAGCAAGAAAAGACAGTTCAAAGTAAAGCGAGAAATTTGTTTGCTTTGCTGAAATTGGATAATGTTCCAATTTCTCCCAGACAAAAGGACAGAAGATATGCAGCAAGAAATGAGGCGAGGAACTGCGCTTTGGAAAGTAGGGATGGATGGCTTAAGGTAAAAGATACTCCGAATAGGGATATTTATTTTAGACAAATAGTTATCATTGCTAAATCAACAGGCTTTTTCTCAATATGGATGGATGTTTTTAAGGATGATGCAGAAGTACGAAATAAATTGATTGAAGCTTTTGAGGGAACTAGGAGAGAGTATTGTGAGAGTTGATTTTTAGGTGATGGGTTAAGAAAATAGCATTTGTGTAACTAAGAGAACTCGGTAGACTGTGTCTACTGAGTTTTTTGCATCCCCCAAAATACACCGCAGATTTCAGGACAGTCCGTTGTAAATAGGTGGCATAATGCTCCCAGTAATGTTATAATAATAACAATATATTTTTTGTTTGAATCTATGTTTGTAGGGAGGTGGCTTATGAGAAATCGAAGAATGAGTACGAATATAACATGGATTATATTGGCGGTCAATACGGTATGTATTTCTTTGTTGTATCTTTGGGCCAACTTTGCCATGACCGGGATGATGAAACAATCCGAAATAGAGAACCTGCACACCTCCTTGAAGGTGGAGACCAGTGTCATAGAGGAATACATATATCATCAGGAGGATATGCTAATTGCTTACAGTAATGAGTATATTGTGAAGGATTTTTTAAAGGATCCCGGTAATGAGGAAAAGAGGAAACGGGCTCAGGAACATACAGAGCAGTATTATGCAAGGCTGGATAATTGGGAGGGACTTTACATTGGTGAGTGGAATACGCATGTTATTGCGCACTCAAATCCCGAATATGTAGGTATGATTACCCGGGAGGATGAGGATTATCTGAAGGAGTTGCAGGATGCAATGATTTCGAGGAATGGGCTTTACAACGCGGGAATTATTGTGTCCCCGGCCTCGCACAAGCTGATTCTGTCCCTGTACTGTCCTGTTTATGATGATGATGGAACGACTATTCTGGGTTATGTGGGTGGTGGTCCCTATGCAGAGGAATTGGACAAAATACTTCATACAGTTAAAGGTGAAACTACCAGACATTATATGATAAATGTAATGTCTAAAATGTATATTTTTGCTGAAGATAGAGATTTGATGGCAACTGAAGTAAAGGACGAGATGTTACTCTCTATTATTGATGTGCTCACCGATGAAGAAGGAAATGCGATTGGTGATATCGAGTATATCGATGAAAAAGAGGGGAAGTCTATAGCCGCTTATCAGTATATGCCGGAGTATGGATGGGCGGTTATATCTTATAATAGTGAAAAAAATATTTATAAAGATGTCAACAGCAATATGTATGTGTTGGGTGTAATCTGCATAATTTCAGATGTTGTTATAGGTTTTCTGTCATGGTTTTGTATTCGCATGAGTACCAGACCATTGAAATATGTAGAAGAGTCTATTGTTCAATTGAAGGAACTTAAGTTGGACAAACAGCACAAACTTGACAAATATATTAATTGTGAGAGCGAGATTGGTCAGATAGCTACAGCCATAGATTCCTTATATGATTCTATACAAGATATGCTTGAGATTGAAAAAGAAAAGCAGATGGCAATTGCGGCAAGCCAGTCTAAGGCTCAATTTCTGGCAAGTATGTCTCATGAAATTCGTACGCCTATTAATACAGTAATAGGTATGTGCGAGATGATACTAAGGGAGAATGAGGACGAAATCATTGAGGAGTATGCTCATAATATAAAGAGTGCAAGTCATATGCTCCTTGGCATTATAAATGATGTATTGGATTTTTCAAAGATAGAGGCCGGCAAACTGCAACTTGTGGAAAATGATTATCGTGTCGGTACGATGCTGAATGATGTGGTAATAGGGATTACAACCCGCCTCAAGGAAAAGAAACTGGAATTAAAGTTGCAAATCGATGAAAATATTCCCTCCGTTTTAAAAGGGGATGAAATCCGTATAAAACAGATTTTAAATAATTTGTTATCAAATGCTGCAAAATATACGGAGAGAGGAATGGTAACTTTTTCGGCAAAGGGAGTCCGAAATGACGCAGGATTTTGTCTGGAATTAGCTGTAAAAGACACGGGAATTGGAATCAGGCAGGAGGATATCGGTAAACTTTTTGACAGTTTTCACCGTTTGGAACTGGAGAAGACCCGTTATATTCAGGGAACCGGTCTGGGACTTAACATAACCAAACAACTGGTGGACAACATGAACGGTACAATTCGTGTAGAGAGTGAGTACGGAAGGGGCAGTTGTTTTACGGTTGTGATTCCACAGCAGGTTGTGGATGAAACTGCTATGGGGAAATTTGAGGATGCGTGTAAGTATCGTAACAATGGAGAGAAAAAGAATGAAGTGTTCTTACATGCATCCAATGCGAAACTTCTGGTAGTGGACGATAATAAAATGAATCTGATGGTGGTCAAGGGGCTTTTGAAGCGTACGGAAATCCAATTGGATTTTGCAATGGGAGGAGAAGAGTGCTTCCGAATGACCAAAGACAAAAAGTATGATCTTATTTTGATGGATCATATGATGCCTCAGCCGGACGGTGTGCAGACCTTGCATATGATTCGTGAGGATGGCACGAATCCGAATAGAGAGACTCCGATTATCGTTCTTACAGCCAATGTAATTGCGGGTATTGAGGAGGAGTATCTGAAAGAAGGTTTTGCAGGTTATCTGTCAAAACCAGTCAGTGGTGACAAGTTGGAAGAAAAGATTGCCAAATATGTGGTGGAGAAGGAGTAAATAATTTTGAATAAAAGTCATTTAAAATAGCATCCTAAATATTGACAAGTAAAATTGTTACTTTGCATAATCCAATTGCAAATAATTTCATTTTGTATAAGGATGTAATATTATGATTGAATTGAAACCTCTCACATTAGGGGACAAGTCCCTTTACGAGCACAAGTTGTTTGATGGCAATGAGCGCGGTTGTGAATATACGTTTGCTAATTTATTTTTGTGGGGCAAAGCGAAAATGGCAGTCCTACATGATCAAATCGTACTGTTTTCCCAATTTAATCATGGCACGTATCTTTATCCTATCGGATCTGGAGATAAGAAAGCGGTGTTGGATGCCATCATAGACGATGCAAAGGCCAGGGGGATAGCCTGCCGAATTAGCGGTCTGCTTGCCAAAGAGAAGGAGATTTTGGAAGAACTTTATCCGGGTATGTTCCGTTTCCATACCAACCGTGATTGGCATGACTATGTGTATGCTATTGATGATTTAGCGGATTTGCAGGGTAAAAAGTATCACCGTAGGCGCAATCACTACAATCGGTTTCGGGATACCTTCCCCGATTATACTGTGGAACCTCTGGGAGACAGAAATTTGCATAAGGTAAGAGAAATGGTGAATCGTTGGTATGAGGTGAAATTGACGGAAAATCCAGAGGGGGATTTTCAAATGGAGCAAGTAGCTCTGGAAAATGCACTTCACCATTTTCGCGAACTGGATATGGTGGGTTTGGTACTTCTGGAGGGGAAAGATGTGTTGGCAGTGACACTGGGCAGTCGCTCATCCGAAGATACCTTTGATGTACATTTTGAAAAAGCGCGAAGCGATGCGAATGGTGCTTATGCAGCGATTAACTGTGAATTCGCCCGATATATTCGCGAGAGATTTCCCTTGATTCGCTTCCTAAACAGGGAGGAAGACATGGGATTAGAAGGACTGCGTCAGGCAAAGCAGAGATACTATCCCCACCATATGGTTGAAAAATACTGGGCTTGTCTTGTGGAGGATGACGGTGATGAAGATTGATGCACCATGCAATTCCCAAATTCCTTTTCTTCGTAATTTGTGGCAGGAAGCCTTTGGAGACACAGAGCAATTTTTGGACAATTTTTACCAAACTGCTTTCAGCTTCAAGCGTTGCCGCTGTATCACCATTGATGGTAAAGTCGTGGCGGCATTGTATTGGTTCGACTGCCTGTACATGGACAGAAAAGTGGCATATCTGTATGCTGTTGCCACTGCAAAAGCCTTTCAGGGACAAGGCCTCTGTCATAGACTGATGGAAGACATCCATGGACATCTGGAAGCTTTGGGTTATGAAGGTGCGATTTTGGTGCCGGGAAGTGCAGAGCTATTTAAGCTGTATGAAAGCATGGGATATCAAACCTGTTGTCATATTCGGGAATTTAGCTGTTCCAGTGCAGCAGAGGCTGTCCATCTTCAGCGCATCCCAAAAGAAGAATACGCGATACTTCGACGCCGGATGCTTCCGGAATGCGGTGTACTGCAAGAAAATGAGAATCTCGATTTTTTACAGACGCAGGCAATATTTTTCGCAGGGCCCGGTTTCCTGTTGACTCTGCGGAGGGAAACCAATAATCCTGACGGCATAGAGCTTTTGGGAGATTTGGCGGCTGCACCGGGAATTGTGAAAGCTCTTGGCTCTGCCGAAGGGAAATTCCGAACCCTCGGTTTGGGACGGCCTTTTGCCATGTATTATTCTTTAGGAGGGAGCAAACTTCCTGCGCCCACCTATTTTGGACTGGCTTTTGACTGAGTAAAAACAGCAATATAACTATGTAGCCCGCCCCGAAAGGAGCGGGTTGTTTTTCCTTCAAAAGATTATCTTGCATATCCCCATACCGACCTTTATAATGAAAATGTCATTAACCAAAGGAGATTTTCATTGATGGACAAGGTTCTAGGATTTATAAAAAAGCGCATTCCATATATTATTCTGGCAACGGTTTTGTTTGCCTTGGAGGTATATTTTCTCTTGGGTCCCACGGCGTGGGCGGGAGAGGAACATGTGAACTGGCTGGCGGGCGAGGGTACATGGTATGTTGAGGTGCAGGACGAGGTTCCTCTCGTCCAGGAGTATGTACCGCAGCATGCGTATCTCGAGAGTATGTCATTGTTGTTCTACAATAACGAGCAGGCTATGATTGGCGGTGATGTGCAGATATGGTTGGAGGATGCTGCCGGTGAGGTAGTGTTTGAGACAACCCTTCCAAATGAGAGAGTTACCTGGGGAAGTTACACGGACATGGATGTGGATGTGCGACTGGATGCAGGTAAGAGTTACGCGTTAAAGATTTTGAGCCACCCTTCTGGTGAGGGTCTGTATGCTCAGGTGGGTGTTTGCAGTATCGACTATTATATGCCGGAAAATAAATCTTTGCAGCATGGGGAAGAGCTTGACGCTACGCAGTTGGTCAGCCGTTATTCCTATGAGCGGGCCTTAAATAGCAAGATTTATTTGCGTGTGTTGGCTATCTGTGGTTTGACTTTTCTGGTGGTGGCAATCGGTGTACCCAAAGTGAAATGGCTGAGAAAGCTTCTGGCGGTGGGGCTGTTCTTGGTAACACCGTTGATTCTTGGTCGTCAGTTGGAGTTCATTTCGTTGGTTATTAATGAGGCAACGTTTATTCCTTATTCCATCCATTGGAATGTGGGAATTATGTACATGATAGAACTGGTGCTTTTGCTGTGCAGCCAGTCTTTCCGTTTCAGTGTGATTGGAGGAAATCTCTTGTTTACGCTGTTGTACTCTGCGGATTATTTTGTCAGAATGTATCGGGAAACGCCTCTGCGTTGGAATGATTTGACGGCAGCAGGAACAGCTATGCGAGTGATGGGCAACTATGACCTGACGCCCAACAGTCATATGGCTACGTCTTGGATTCTGTTGATTCTGGTCATTGCAATGGTATTGCAGACAGGGACAGGGGCGACTCCTTTGTGGAAGAAGATTGACACTAGTGTCAGAAAGAAAGGGGCGACTGCAAATGAGGAAGTAATCAGAAGTCTTCCCTTGTGGAAAGAGTTGGTGCTTCGCTTTGTAAGCTTTGGTGCAGGTATCGTAGTCCTTTTATTCAGCGGTCATATGCTTTTGAACACAGATTTGTTGGACCGCATGGGGTTTGTAACAGTGCATGGTTTTGAAGAGAGAGCCATGTATCAGTTTAATGGTTATCTGGTGTCCCTTTGTCTGGACTATCGAACCACAAGGGTTACGGAGCCGGAAGGGTATTCTGAGGAGGCTGTGGAGGTACTTCTTCGGGAGTATACGGAAGAAGGTGCGGCACCTCAGTCGGAGGATCAACCTCATATTATTTTGATTATGAATGAGAGCTATGCTGATTTGCGCGACTTGGGAAATGTGGAAATCAGTGAGGAAAATATGGAGTTCTTCTATTCTTTACAGGAGGACACCATTAGAGGTACGGTTAATACGTCTGTGTTGGGCGGCGGTACGGCTAACAGCGAATTTGAAGTGTTTACAGGTTGTAGCATGGGACTTTTCTCTAGAGCATTTTACCCTTATCAGCAGGGAATCAAAAAGCCTGTGGACAACGTGGTTTCGGAGCTTAAGGAGCAAGGCTATACGACCTATTCCATGCATCCAGAGGCTGCAACCAACTGGAATCGTGACCGGGTTTATCAGTATCTTGGTTTTGATAACAGTTATTGGATAGAGGATTTTGAGGGTGCAGATGTCATTCACAAGGGTGTGTCTGATTTGGAAACCTACAAAAAGGTGCAGCAGCTTTATGAGAATCGTAAAGAGGGGGAGAAGATGTTTATCTTCGATCTGACCATACAAAATCACGGCGGTTATGGTGAGGATGATGGTTACAACAGCGTGAAGTCTGTGAATGTGGCAAGTGCCGAGGCAGATAATTATCTTTCACTTATTAAGGAATCTGATAAAGCCCTTGAGGAGCTGATCACTTATTTTGAGAAAGAGGATGAAAAGGTAATCATCTGTATGTTTGGCGATCATCAGCCCTCCTTCTCGGACAGTGCCTTTTATGAGGGTGTTTTTGCCCAGACAGAAGGAATAACGGATAGTGAAAGAAAGTTAAATAAGTATATTACCCCTTTTATCATTTGGGCGAATTATGATATCCCGGAGGAAGAGGGGGTCAATATCAGTCTGAATTATCTTGGTGTGTTGTTGCAGGAGGCAGCAGGCGTGGAAATGTCGCCCTATTTTAAGTATTTGCAGAATCAGATGCAGACGTATCCGGTGATGACCTCCAATGTTTATATGGATGCGGAGGGGAACCGTTACCAGTGGAAGGGTGATAAGAGTGAATTTCCTGAGTACAGGATTTTGCAGTATCACAGAATCTATGGGAACTGATGAAAATTACTACGGTAGGTGTGAATGAAAGTAAAGCATAAAAAATGGTGGTGGCTGATTGTTTTGGCGGTGGCTGCCTATGTAATCAAAAATGTATTTGTGGGAGCCGATATTGATGAAAGCTATGCCGTTACGGTAGGATATCGGTTGGCTATGGGAGACAGGTTGCTGTTGGAAATGTGGGAGCCTCATCAGACCTCAGCCATTTTTACGGCAATGTTTATGAAGCCGTTTTTATGGCTGACCGGAGGGGCTACGGATTTTCTCAATCTTTATCTGAGAGTAGTCTATTTTGTGGTGCAGGGTGCCATTGCAGCATTGTTGTGCAAAACCTTGTGCAAATGTGTACCGCAGCTTGCCGGGCAGGATGCCTTATGGCTTTCTCTTGTGTTTTTTGTGTTTAGTCCTAAAAGCATTTATATCCCGGATTATACCAACCTGCATATTTGGTTTATGACCCTGTTGGTGCTGTGTCTGTTGTGGTATTACGGTGAAGCATCGCCTGTGCGGGGCAGGGTGTGGGTATTGGTATTGGCTGGCTTATGTCTGACAGGGGATGTGTTGTCCTATCCGAGCATGGTACTGTTGTTGCCCCTATGTCTGCTTGTCGTTTGGAGAAAGCATGTACAATCTGCTATTCGGGAATGTCTGGCTTTGGTAGTTCCCTGTGTGGTAAGTGCGGTGATTTTCTTTGGATATATTCTCAGCTATATGACCTTAGAACAGATGCTTCATGTAATTCCTTATGTGTTGGGTGACGGTTCTCATCAGTTGACATTTGTTGAGAAGATAATGACATGGCTGTCAGATTTTGGGATAATCGGTTTGGTTGTGGCGGTTACGCTTGCGCTTGGTGTTGTATCCGCCATGATATATGTGCGAGTCAAAGACGGTAATCGAAATAAACTGGGAGTTTACAGTACCTTCTTTTTCTTTGGATTTCAGATGGTGTATCAGTTTGGTGCATGGATATTCGGGGGCTACAATGCGGCACAGTCCCTTTTCATTTATGTTACCTTGGTGTTGATTGGCATCTATGCTTACCATAAAGGGGGCAAAAAGGAAAAAATCGGATATGGTATGATTGTTTTCTCCTTGGTTAGTTATGCAGGTGTCATTTTCATGTCCAACTGGCGGCCTATGATTTTGCTGTCCTATCTGATTGTGGGAGCTTTGGGCGGTCTGTTGTGTTGGAATTCTTATTTGCAAAGTTGTGACATTCGCCTAAGGGAGAGTGTTCTTCAGATACTTTGCGGTATATTGGTTGTGAGCAATGTGTTGGGATTTAGTTGGTTGGTTATCGGTGGTGAGGAGAGTCACAGCACCCTTTTGGATGTGAGAGGAATCCATAAGTCCGGTTTTCGTGCGGGTATTTTTACTACCTACATGAGTGCTTATCGCTACAACACCAATGCAGAACAGTGGCCGGAGGCGGTTCCTGACGGCAGTACGGTGCTGTACATTGGCCCATCCCAGTTTTTCTATATGCTGGGGGATTGTACCATTGCGTCTCCTAACACCATCAGTACGCCCACGTATGACGAGAGTTTGTTTGCCTATTGGGAGATGAATCCTGAGCGGTATCCCGACGTGATTGTGGTGGAGAGTTGGTACGGAGATATCCGTGTGGACGACGAGCATGGATTTATTATGAAGTGGATTGAAGAGGAGTATGGGGCTTCGGTTGTGGAGGATTACTCTTATGTGAGGGTGTACAAAAAATAGTAGGCACCTCTTGTTGAGGTGTCTTTTTTGTACACAAAAATAAACAGGAAGGTGTAATTTATGATAGTACAAATAAGCGCAGGCCAAGGTCCTGAGGAGTGTCAGCTTGCAGTTGGCAGGCTCTACGAGGCACTGAAAAAAGAATATTCGGATATTTGTTTGCTCTCTAAACACGAGGGTGGCAGAAAGGGCTGTTATGATTCGGTATCTTTCGAGACATCACAGGATTTGTCCGGTCTTGAGGGGACGGTTCTCTGGATTTGCAAAAGTCCTTTCCGACCAAGTCACAAGCGCAAAAACTGGTATGTGGATGTAAGTATTATTCCTGAAAAGGAGGATGTGAGTCAGGAGGCAGATTACCGCATTGAAAAATTTCACTGCGGCGGCAAGGGTGGTCAAAATGTGAATAAAGTGGAGACCGGTGTGCGTGTTATCCATATTCCCACCGGAATTGCAGTAACCGCCACAGAAGAACGCAGCCAGTACATGAATAAGAAGCGGGCAATGGAGAAGTTAGAGGTAATTTTGAAGGAGCAGGAAGCGGATGCTCAGAGGAAGCAGACCAATCAGGCGTGGCAGGAACACAACCGGATTGTAAGGGGGAATCCGGTGAGGGTGTATGAGGGGGAGGCGTTTCGGAGAAAAGAGTAAACATTGCATAATCCTCCTGCAAATGATAAAATACAAGAAATGACAATTTAGCTTGGTAAATCATTAAATTAACAGTTGTCACAGAGGAGATGTTTTAGAGCGATGAGTAATCTTTTTTGGCGCAGGAATCCCTATGACTTGGAGAAGACGAACCAATTTTTCAGGCGTAGAATGATAAAAAATATGCGGTTTCAGTATAAGCGCTGTAAGGGGTATCAGGAGCTTATGGATTTTCGGGGATTCGGATTAGACCGTATTAAGAAAATTCAGTCTATAGAGGAGATACCTTTTCTTCCTACCGTTTATTTTAAACATCACAGACTGGATTCCGTCCCCGAGAAGAAAATGCTGACCAGAGCTACGTCTTCCGGCACCAGTGGCAATAAAAGTGTTATCGGCTATGATGTTCCCAGCATGTGGAAGGCACTGGGGATGGTGTTTGCCATCGGCAGGCAGCACAAGCTGTGGTCATTTAAGCCTTGCCATTACATCATTCTGGGCTATGAGCATCGTGGATTTCTGTGGGGAAGCCGCAAGATAGAGGAAAAGGCCGTGGCCAAGACCGCTTACGGCTTCACCTTTTTTGCCCCTGCGTTGTCCAGAACCTATGCTTTGAAATACAAGAACGGAGACTATGAATTAAATCTGGATGTTATCAAAAGGAAACTCATGAAATACAGCAAGGGACGTGTGCCCGTGCGTATTATGGGCTTTCCTTTTCATGCTTTTTGGCTGCTTTCTCAGTTAAAGGAAGAGGGGATTCGTTGTCCTCTGCCGGAGGGTTCCATGATGGCTTTCGGAGGCGGATGGAAGGAATATTATACCCAGAAAGCAGACAAGGAAACCATGTATGCTCTGGTTAAGGATGTGCTGAATATTCCGGAAAATCGTTGTCGGGAGTTCTTTGGTGCGGTGGAGCATCCAATTTTGTATTGTGACTGCCCCAAGCATCATTTTCATGTGCCGATTTATTCCCGGGTAATTATTCGTGATGTGGATACCTATGAACCGGTGGAAAAGGGTACCGTAGGTCTGGTGAATCTTTTGACACCCATGATTTCCAGTGCGCCAGTACTCAGTATTATGACGGACGATTTAGGCATTTTGCATGATGGGGCAGAGTGTGGATGTGGTATTGATGCGCCCTATCTGGAGATTCTCGGACGCGTGGGCATGGATGATATCACTACCTGTGCAGCGGGAGCGGAAAAGCTTGTGCAGAAGATTATGATGGAGGGCGTCAAATGATTCTCTTTGATGGTAGGGTTTATGCAGACGAGGAATTAGATAATATTCTGGCAAAATTATGGGATCATTGTGTCAATGCGGTTTCCAAGCGTGAGCCTGTTTCTGAGATGGCTGTGGCAGTGATGAATGCCTGTGGAATTCTTGCAGAGAGAATCCGAAACGGTGCTTATGAGGAAGTTCTTCGGACGCTTATTCAGAAGGGTGTATTTACGGAGGAACAGTTGGAGGAGGCTCTGGGATATTTTGACAGTGAGAATCTGTTTGCAAAATACTGGACGGAGTTGGGGGTTCTGATGGATCACATGCCGGATTATAATGACAATGATGTCAGAATTGTACGCCGTATGGAGCCCTTGGGGGTATTGTTCCATATTGCAGCCGGCAATGCGGAGGGGCTGCCTTTTTACAGTGTGATTGAGGGCATGATGGCAGGAAATGTGAATATTCTAAAGCTCCCTTCGGCAGACGATGGTCTGTCTGTAATGCTTTTGAAGGAGTTGATACAGATTAAGCCGGAGCTTGCGCCCTATGTTTGTGTACTTGATGTGCCTTCTACCAATATTGCTGTGATGAAGCAGATTGCGGGCATGGCGGATGCGGTGGTTGTCTGGGGTGGCGACGAGGCCGTGAAGGCTGTGCGTACCATGGCAGATACACAAACTCAGATTATCAGTTGGGGGCATAAGCTCAGCTTTGCCTATGCCACAGAGGCGGCAACCGATGAGGAATTGCGAGAGTTGGCACGGCATATTTGTGCCACCAGACAGGTGTTGTGCAATTCCTGTCAGGGTATTTTTGTGGATACGGAGGATGAGGCCAAGGTGCTTGCCATGGGGCAGCGGTTTCTACAGATTTTGCAGGAAGCGGCTGTGGATTATCCTGCGGAATCCATCGGTGTCCGTGGAAAAGTCAGCTTATCTTTATATAATGAGGAACTGGAAAGTAAGGATTCCGGCAAAAAGGTACTTCGCGGCACCGGCGTCAGTGTCATTGTGTCACAGGATGAGGAGCTACAACTTTCCTTCATGTTCAAAAACTGTTGGGTGAAGCCTCTTCCCAGAACCCATATCGTCAAGGCTTTAAAGCATCACAGAGGGCACTTGCAGACCGTGGGACTTCTCTGTGGGGCGGATGACAGGGAAGAGTTGACAGATTTGTTGGTAAAATCAGGTGTCACACATGTCACCGGAGCAGGGCGCATGTCTCATACGGTATCCGGAGCCACCCACGATGGAGAATATCCCCTGCGTAGATATGTACGTGTGGTGGATGTGGAAGTCTGATTTTGCGACGGATTCCTCCTTGTAAAAATTTTCCCGTGTGAGTATAATGTAGTTTGTATACATAAGTCCCAGCTTGTTTATTGATGTTCGGATATGTGAATAATCGCTTAGGTGCAATATGTCTTCCCACGGGACCTTGAAAAACGCCGGTGCTTGGCGAGGTAAAGCCGCTTGCGGCTTCGAGCCTAGCATCCGTTGCGCTTTTTCACGGAGTGGAAACGTTCCGTGGGAAGATATATTGTACCTCAAGCGATGATGCTCAGATACCCTAAACACAACTAAACCAATTGGGAAATACATAATTTTTGGAGGCAGTGCATGGAGCAGGAAAATCGTATGAAGCAGGCGCGGACCACCTTTTCGCAACTGGGTTGGTGTTATATTGCAGGAACGGTTGCGGTGTATCTTCTGGAGGCGGTGCTTTTATATTTTATTGGGAAATATAAGCCGGAATGGACAAACAGTAATACAATCATGATGATATTTTCCATATTGGTTGTGTATGGCTGCGCCATGCCTTTGATTGCGTTACTGGTAAAGGGAATGGAAGCAAAGCCGCCAAAGCGTTACAAAATGCGGTGGTGGCAGTTCCTTTTGGCATTTGTGATGTGCTATGCCATGGTGTTTATAAGTAATCTTTTTGGCATTGGAATCACGGCAGTGGTGGCTTATCTGAAGGGCAGTGCAGTGACCAATCAGGCCGCTATGCAGGTTGTGAACGGCAATTTGTTGGTCAACTTTGTGGGTATGGTTGTTCTGGCACCTGTTATAGAGGAGTTGGTATTTCGTAAGCTGATTGTGGACCGCACGGTAAAGTATGGTCAGGGGATTGCGATTTTGACTTCGGGACTGATGTTTGGTCTGTTTCACGGCAACTTGAATCAGTTTGCGTATGCGGTGGTTCTGGGATGTTTTTTTGCATTTCTTTATGTGCGTACCGGGAATTTGAAAATTACCATCGGTCTCCATGCCATTATTAATTTTATGGGCAGTATGGTCGCCGGCGGACTGATGAAGCTTATGGGATATGAGAAGCTGCTGGCAATGAATCCTGAGGATACGGATGCGATTATGGCAATGGTTTCGGACCATATTGTGGGATGGGTGTTGTTTGCAGCGTATGGGTTGTTTTTGTTTGTGGTTGTATTGACGGGATTGGTCTTTATCATTTTGTCCATCCCCAAGATGAGGACTGTGAAACAGGAGACGGATTTGCCGGCACTACAGGGATTTGGAGCTCTTTTTTCTAATCCGGGTATGATTGTGTTCTTTATTGTGTGGGTGGTTTTGATTGTGATACAGTTGTTTAGTTAAGAACGCAGGAGGCGGTTATGTATTTTTTTGACGGAAGGATTCGCTATAGTGAGACAGATAGTCAGGGGAAGCTTACTTTGGCTGCACTATTGAATTATTTTCAGGATTGTACCACCTTTCATTCCGAGGATTTGGGATTGGGCGTGGATTATCTGGGTGAGCGTCATTTGATCTGGCTTCTTTCGGGATGGCAGATTGTGGTAGAGCGGTATCCCAAGATGGGGGAGCGGGTCAAAATCGGTACTGCGCCCTATGAATTCAGAGGATTTACAGGCTCCCGTAATTTTGTGATGATGACGGAGGCGGGAGAGTGTCTTGCGAAGGCTAATTCCCTTTGGAGTCACTTGAATACGGATACAGGGAAGCCTATGGCACCTACAGCAGATATGTTGGAGGGCTATGTGTTGGAGGCTCCTATTGAGATGGATTATGCGCCTCGCAAGATTATGGTGCCGGAGGGCGGCATTCAGGAAGAACCCATTGTGGTAAAGAAGCACCATTTAGATACCAATAATCATGTAAACAATGGTCAGTTTGTGGACATGGCGATGACGTATCTGCCGGAGAATTTTGTTATCAGGCAGATGCGTGCGGAGTACAAAAGACAGGCTTTTTTGGATGATGTATTGTATGCCTATGTGGTGCGCGGTGATGAGAAGTGTGTGGTTGCCCTGAATGATGAGGCAGGCAGACCTTATGTGATAGTAGAATTTACAGAACAGGTGTAGAGGCCTGTAACGATAGACGAAAAGGAAAATGAGATGATTAAATTAGGTGAAAAGCAGGAGCTTGTAGTAGTAAAAAAGGTGGAGTTTGGTGTGTATCTGGCGGTTTCCGAGACAGAGAAGGAGAATCGGATTCTTCTTCCCGCCAAGCAGGTGCCTCAGGGCATTGGTGTGGGTGACAGAATAGAGGTATTTGTGTATCGGGATTCCTCCGACAGAATGATTGCAACCACCAAGGTGCCCAAGCTTGTCATGGGACAGGTGGCAGAGCTTACCGTTGCCCAGGTGGGCAAAATCGGTGCTTTTCTGGATTGGGGGCTTGAGAAGGATTTATTTCTGCCCTTTAAACAGCAGAAGCGTCGGGTAAAAGCCGGAGAGAAGATATTGGTGTCTCTGTATATTGATAAGAGCAACCGTCTGTGTGCAACCACCAATGTATATGAGAATCTGCGAAGCAACAGTCCTTACAAGAAGGATGACAAGGTGGTTGGTCGTGTCTATGAAATCAGTGACAACTTTGGTGCCTTTGTAGCGGTAGACAATGAGTATTCCGCTTTGATTCCCAAGAAGGAGTTGTACGGAAATGTGCAGCTTGGGGAGGATGTGGAGGCTCGAGTGATTGACGTGCTTGACGACGGCAGGCTAACTTTAAGCGTCCGGGAGAGAGGTCTTGTACAGATAGAGAAGGATGCTCAGGAACTGTTGGCACTTCTGGACAGCTATTCCGGTGTGCTGCCTTTCACGGAGAAGGCAGACCCGGAGGTAATTCGTCGGGAGACCGGAATGAGTAAGAATGAGTTTAAGCGCGCGGTGGGACATCTTTTGAAGTCCGGTCAGATTGTGCTGAAGGATAAGGTTATCAGAAAGGCCTAAAAAAGAGTGACAAAAGATCTCCGCTTATGTTATAATATCTACAGTGGCAAGTGAAATAATTTTTATAGCATTGCAAAGGATGAAAGGGGGTATTCCACATGGATATAGCAGGAATGTCAACAGCGATGTCGGCCAATTATCTCCAGATGCAGGTGGGCACAGCGATGCTCAGTAAATCAATGGATACCGTTGAGACATTGGGACAGGGCTTGGTGGAGATTATTGATGCGGCTGCCATGGAGCATAGTGTGAATCCTAATGTAGGTGGCAATGTCGATATTAGAATCTGATTTTTGTTGTGGCGTATGAGTTTATAGGGTTGTTAGGGTGCAAAAAGCGTTCTAACAGCTCTTTTTTTGCGTTTTTTGTGAAAAATCTCCGAAAAACCATTGCATTTTTGGTAAAATTTTTGTACATTTATGTTAGTATGATTTCTGATTCAAGAATGATTAAAGGAGCGGCGCATATGATTTCAAATCAGATTTTGCAAAGTACAATTGATGGTTTAAAGGGAATTTCCCGAATGGATCTTTGTGTTATGGATACAGACGGCAAGGAGATTGCCTCTACAGTGGATATGAGTAGCTGTTCAGGGATTGCTGTGGAATTTGCCACCTCTCCTGCGGATTCTCAGGAAATTCAGGGATATCAGTATTTTAAGATATTTGATGAGCAGCAGTTGGAGTATATTCTGGTGGTAGCCGGAGTGGGCGAGGATGTCTATATGTTAGGCAAGATGGTTGCCTTTCAGATTCAGAATCTCCTTGTGGCTTATAAGGAGCGTTTTGACAAGGATAATTTCATCAAGAATCTCTTGTTGGACAACCTGCTTTTGGTAGATATTTACAGTCGTTCCAAGAAGCTTCACATTCAGACGGATGTACCCCGAGTGGTCCTGATTGTGGAGTCGGCAAGCGGTAAGGACAGCAATGTGCGCGAGCTTGCGCGTTCCTGTTTTGGCAATAATGGAAAAGATTTCATCACCGCAGTGGACGAGAAGGATGTTATTATTGTGAAGGAGCTTCCGGAGTCGGATGCCACCAAGGAGATTGAGAAATCTGCACGCAATCTGATTACCTTCCTGCAAAAGGAGGGGGTTCAGGGTGTGCGCATTTCCTATGGTACGGTTATTCATGAAATTAAGGAAGTCAGCCGTTCCTACAAAGAGGCCAAGATGGCTTTGGACGTAGGTAAGATTTTCTTTGACAGCAGAGATTTGATTGCCTACAGTGAATTGGGAATCGGCCGTTTGATTTATCAGTTGCCCATACCTCTCTGTAAAATGTTTATTAGGGAGATTTTTGGGGGCAAGAGTCCGGATGAGTTTGATGAGGAGACCCTGACTACGATTTACAAGTTCTTTGAGAACAGTCTGAATGTATCAGAGACGTCCAGACAACTGTTTATTCACCGCAATACGTTGGTGTATCGTCTGGATAAATTGCAGAAGAGTACCGGACTTGATTTGCGTGTGTTTGAGGATGCCATCACCTTTAAGATTGCATTGATGGTAGTAAAATACATGAAGTATATGGAAACCTTTGAGTATTAGTGGGTTGGAGGAACGAATGGCAAGCAAAGAATTACAAAGGCAAATGAGAGAGAAATTTATAGAGGAGAACGGAATTATCTGTCTGGATAATGTGAGCAAGGCATATTCCACAGGTTCACCGGCTCTTAATAACGTCAGCCTGACTATCAGACCCGGCGAGTTTGTATTTATCGTGGGCAACAGTGGTTCGGGTAAGTCTACATTGATTAAACTTCTGCTGCGGGAGCTTTCTGCTTCCAGCGGCAGTGTTTATGTTATGGGGCATGATTTGGGGAGAATTCCCAGACGTAAAATTCCCCAGTTTCGCCGCAATCTGGGCGTAGTGTTCCAGGATTTCCGCCTTTTGAAGGACAGAAATGTATTTGAGAATGTGGCTTTTGCTCAGAGAATTATACAGGTTCCCACCAAGGAGATTCGCAAGAATGTGCCTGCGATTCTGTCTACGGTAGGGTTGGCAGGTAAGTATAAGTCCAAGCCTCGTCAGTTGTCAGGTGGAGAGCAGCAGAGGGTTGCTTTGGCCAGAGCACTGGTGAACAAGCCTTCTATTTTGCTTGCGGATGAGCCTACCGGTAATCTGGACCCCACCAATACATGGGAGATTATGAATCTTTTAGAGGAGATTAATGCTGCCGGAACTACAGTTTTGGTGGTAACACACAACAGTGAAGTGGTAAATGCCATGAAGAAGCGTGTAATTACCTTGAAGAAGGGCGTAATTGTCAGCGACGAAGAGGAAGGTGGTTATATCGATGAGGATTAGTACATTATTTTATACCATCAAGCAGGGATTTGCGAATATTTTCCGCAATAAATTATTTTCTCTGGCTTCTATTGCTACGATTTCCGCATGTCTGTTTTTGTTTGGCCTTTTTTATGCAATTGTAGCGAATTTTCAGCATATAGTTAGAACTGCGGAGGAAGGTGTATCTGTCACAGTATTTTTTCACTATGAGGGGCAGTTCCCGGATGAATGTGAGGAGCATTTTGAAGGACAGGTTCCCACGCCGGAGCGCATTGAGGAAATCGGTGAACAGATTGCAGCCCGAGTGGAGGTTTCCAGTGTAGAGTTCATTTCTGATGATGAGGCATGGGAGACTTTTGGCAGGGATTATTTTGGAGAGGATTTTAAAGACGGATTTTCTGAAAATCCCTTGGCAGGGGATGACAGCTATCAGGTATTTTTGAGTGATGTATCCATGCAAAGTACATTGGTGTCATGGCTTGAGTCCATACCTGAAGTGCGTCGGGTAAGATATTCTGAGGCTACAGCCAGTACTTTAAGTGGTGTGAATCTGCTGATTGCATATGTGTCGGTAGGTATTATTGCTATTTTGCTTGCAGTAAGTATTTTCTTAATCAGTAATACAGTGGCAGTAGGTATTTCCGTCCGTAAGGAGGAAATCAGTATCATGAAGTACATTGGTGCAACGGACTTTTTTGTGCGCGCTCCCTTTGTTATTGAGGGTATGATGATTGGTCTGATTGGAGCGGTTATTCCTCTTGCATTGATTTACAGTGTTTATAATTATGCCTTGACTTATGTGATGGGACGCTTTGCAGTTCTCAGTGACTTTTTAAATTTCCTGTCCGTCAAGGAAGTATTCAGTATTTTGTTGCCGGTTTCTCTTTTGGTGGGAGTAGGCATCGGTTTTATGGGCAGTATGTCTACAGTGAGAAAGCATCTGAAGATATAGTTATTTTGTGAAGTTGAGAGGAAGAAGAATTTGAAGTTTCCCAAGATGAGAAAAATAAAAAGAAAAGGCATTGCAGTAGCGCTGATGTTGTCTATGATAATGGTGATTGCCATGCCGGCAGATGCACCGGCAATGGCGGCACTTACGTCGGACAGCATTGAAAAAAAACAGGATGAGATTGACAAGATACAGAAGGAAAAGGATAAGTTAAAGGGAAATCTCACCGATTTGCAAAAGCTGAAAAAAGAGTTGGAGGGCAAGAAATCCGATCTGAAAAGCTATGTGGCAGAGTTGGATGGCAATCTGGCTGTGATTGAGCAGAATATTGCGGATTTGAACGGACAGATTACCGTCAAGGAAGGCGAGATTGAAGAGACTGAGGCGGAGCTTGAGGTGGCACTTGAGACCGAGCAGACACAACAGAAGGATATGATTACCCGTATCCGTAAGATGTATGAACAGGACAAATCCCAGATGATAGAGGTGCTTGTAACCTCCGGCAGCTTTAGTAATTTCCTGAATCGTGCAGATTCCATCGAAAAGGTTGCGGCATATGACAAGCAGAAATACGAGGATTATAAAGCGAATCGACAGCTTGTAGAACTCTGCAAGGAGCAGTTGGAACTCGAGAAGGAGATTCTGGATCAGACCAAGCAGACGGTAGAGATTGAGCAGGCGAATCTGGAGGAATTGATTGACCAGAAGAATCGTGATATCACTGCCTATGAATCCGATATTAGCAATAAAGAAAAAGCGATTGCAGAATACGAGCAGATGATAAAGGAGCAGGATGAGGAGATTGCGGCTTTGGAGGCGGCAATCGCAGAAGAAAAGCGTAAGCTTCTTGAAAAAAATGGTAATACTCTTACATATGACGGTGGTAAGTTCAAGTTTCCTCTGGCATCCTACACTCGTATATCCGATGATTACGGATGGCGTACCCATCCTATTCTGGGTGTGAAGCAGTTTCATAATGGGGTGGATTTTGCAGCACCTAAGGGAACCGCTATTTATGCAGCATATGACGGCAAGGTGGTGGCGGCTACCTATAGTGCAACCATGGGCAATTATGTCATGATAGACCACGGAAGTGAGATATACACGATTTACATGCATGCTTCTGCATTGTATGTGGAGAAAGGTGATATTGTAATCAGAGGTGAGACCATTGCCGGAGTGGGTACCACAGGTCGTTCCACCGGTAACCATTTGCATTTTAGTGTGCGTAAGAGTGGAGAATATCAGTCGCCTTGGGATTATATCAGCAAACCCTAATTTATTTTGAATCTGAGGGAAACAGTTATGGAAAATGAAAGAAGTAAAAAGAGTTGGGGCTCATTTGTCTTAGGTATGGTTGTGGGACTTTTGGTTGGCCTGATTATTACGAGTATGATTTTTAAGGGCGGTGGGGTTCTTACGGGAGACTCTTTTGTGGACTCTCGTGTGCTTGAGAAGCTTGGAGCGATGGAGAAGCTGTTAGACGAGAAGTTCTATCTGTCAGAGGTGACGGATGAGCAGTTGGAAGAGGGACTTTACAGAGGTATGCTTGCGGCTTTGGAAGATCCATACTCTGAATATTATACGCCGGAGGAACTGGAGGACATGATGGAGCAGGCACAGGGCATCTATTATGGAATCGGCGCATATGTATCCCTTGATACGGAAACACAGCTTCCCAAGATTAGTAATGTAATTGAGGGGACGCCTGCAGAGGAGGCAGATTTGCGGGCGGAGGATTTAATCTATAAGGTGGACGGTCAGGAGACCTATGGATTGACCCTTACCGAAGCGGTGGCATTAATCAAAGGACCGGAGGGCACAAAGGTTACTTTGACCATTATTCGTGACGGCGAAGCGGATTACCTTGATATTACACTTTCCCGCAGAAAGGTGGAAAGTCCTACTGTTGAATTGGAAATGTTGGAGGATGGAATTGCTTACATCCAGATAACGGAGTTTGATGAGGTGACGGTTGACCAGTTTGCAGATGCATTGGATCAGGCAAGAAGCTCCGGTATGGAGAGCATGATTCTTGATTTGCGCGGCAATCCGGGTGGAAGCCTGAGTGCGGTGGTGGATATTGCGCGGATGCTGCTCCCGAAGGGCTTGATTGTTTATACGGAGGATAAAACAGGTAAGCGTGTAGAGTATAAATGTGACGGTCGCCATGAGATTGATGTGCCTATGATGGTGTTGATTGACGGCAACTCTGCCAGTGCATCCGAAATTCTGGCAGGCGCAATACAGGATTACGGTGTGGGAACCCTGGTAGGAACGACTACCTATGGCAAAGGAATTGTACAACAGATTTTCTCTATGGATGATGACTCTGCTGTCAAGATTACCATCAGCGGATACTTTACACCTAACGGACGCGATATTCACGGTATTGGAATTGAGCCGGATGTAGAGTGTAAGTTTGATGCGGAAGCGTATTACGACGAGGAGAACCCTTACGACAATCAGTTGGAGAAGGCGAAGGAGTTGTTAAAATGAGATATACTGACGGCAAGGTAGAGGATATACAAATTGCATATATTGGTGGCGGTTCCAGAGGTTGGGCGTGGACCTTTATGACGGATTTAGCCATGGAGAGTCAAATTAGCGGAACCATTCGCCTGTATGATATCGACAGGGATGCGGCTGGGGCAAATGAGGCTATTGGCAATGCGCTGAAACGTCGGGAGGATGTTGTCGGCAAGTGGGATTATGTGGTAAAGGATAGCTTAAAGGAGGCTCTGACAGGAGCGGATTTTGTAGTGATTTCCATAATGCCTAAGACCTTTGATGAGATGGAGATTGATGTACACATGCCGGAGCGTCTGGGGATTTATCAGTCTGTAGGAGACACGGCAGGCCCCGGAGGTATGATGCGTGCCCTGCGCACCATTCCCATGTTTGTGGAGTTTGCGGAAGCGATTCGCGATTTCTGTCCCAAGGCGTGGGTCATTAATTATACCAATCCCATGTCCTTGTGTGTGAAGACCTTGTATCGTACCTTTCCTGCAATCAAAGCCTTTGGCTGTTGTCATGAGGTTTTTGGCACGCAGAAGGTGTTGGCAGGCATTGCGGCGCAGGAGTTGGGGATTGATGCCATTGACAGAAGTGAAATTGAAATCAATGTACTGGGTATCAACCATTTTACCTGGTTTGACTATGCAAGCTATAAGGGAATTGATTTGTTCCCCATATATCGCAAATATATTGAGGAGCATTTTGAAGAGGGCTATAATGAGCCCGATAAAAATTGGGCCAATTCCACATTTGAGTGTGCGCATCGTGTAAAGATGGATTTGTTTAGAAAGTATGGTCTGATTGCTGCGGCAGGGGATCGACATCTGGTGGAATTCGTGCCGGGAGACTGGTACTTGAAGGACCCGGAGACGGTACATAGTTGGAAGTTTGGGCTGACAACGGTGGCATGGCGCAAGGAGGATTTACAGAAGCGTCTGGAACGTTCCGGCAAGCTTCTTAGAGGCGAGGAAGCCATTGAACTGAAATCTACCGGTGAGGAAGGAATTTTGCTGATAAAGGCACTCTGTGGCCTGACACGTGTCATCAGTAATGTGAATATTCCCAACACAGCCGGGCAGATTGGTAATCTTCCCACAGAGGCCATTGTGGAGACCAATGCAGTGTTTGGTCGGGATTCCATTCGACCTGTTGTAGCGGGAGAGTTGCCTGAAAATGTGCTTGAATTAATTATGCCTCATGTGAAGAACCATGAGAGAATTTATGAGGCTGCAACCACCGGAAATGTGGAGCTTGTGGTGGAGGCTTTTATGACAGACCCTCTTATGAGTGGAAAAATTACAGAAGCGCAGGCCAGAGAACTGATAAAAGATATGATGGAGAAAACAATAGGAAATGTCCCCGAAAGCATGTAGCTTCGGGGACATTTTTGGATGCGCACGGTGGGCGCATATTCTTTTTAGCCGAACAGTGAGAAGCTTGCAAACACTGCGGAAAGCAGGGATGCTACCAGGGAAACTACGGTAATCTGAGTATTGATGGAAGGGCCTGCGGTATCCTTGAAGGGATCACCTACGGTATCACCAATAACTGCAGCCTTGTGAGCTTCGCTGCCCTTGCCGCCTTCATTACCTGCCTCAACGTACTTCTTGGAGTTATCCCAAAGACCGCCGGCATTGGACATGAACAGAGCGAGCATCAAACCGGTTACGATATTACCAAGAAGGAAACCGCCTACTGCCCTTGCACCACCGATGATACCAACAGCGATGGTAGCAAGGATGCTCATCAGACCTGCGGGAATCAGCTCGCGAAGGGAACCGGTAGTAGCGATGTCGATACATTTATCATACTCAGGCTTCGCATTGGGATCACCCTCACGAAGCCCCTTGATTTCTTTGAACTGTCTGTGAATCTCGGCAACCATACGCTGAGCGTTCTTGTCAACACCCAGAATCAGCATTGCGGAGAATACAGCGGGGATGGATGCACCAATCAGAATTCCGAAGAATACAGTGGGATCCATGATGTCAAAGCCGGTGATGGTTTCCATACCGTTTGCTTCCAGATGGGCATTTACTTCTGACATAAATGCACCGAGCAAGGAGATAACGGTAAGACCTGCAGCACTGATAGAGAAGCCCTTGGTAACAGCCTTTACAGTGTTACCTGCACTATCCAACTCATCAGCCACACGGATGGTTTCTTCGCCCAAATCACCCATCTCAGCAAGACCACGTGCATTGTCAACGATAGGACCATAAGCGTCGTTAGAGATAATCATACCAACGATGGAAAGCATACCAACTGCAGCCATGGAAATACCAAAAATTGCATATTCGGGCCCCATGGGTTCACAAATCTTGTAAGCAGCCAGAGCGGAAATCGCGATACCAACCATAGCGGGCATTGCGGAGATGAAACCGTAAGATACACCGGACAAAATGGTGAATGCAGGGCCACTCTTGGAAGCATTTGCACACTTCTTAACAATGGGCTTGGAATCATCGGTAAAGTAGTCGGTAGTAATACCGATAATAACACCTACCAGAAGACCTACGGTAGCTGCACCCCAGATTCTCCATGAGAAGCCGGGCAACAGATAGGTTGCCAGAGCGGTCAGGGCCATGAAGATACCGGTGGTTACATAAGTAGAAGAATTCAGTGCCTTGGTAGGGCTGCCGTTCTTGCCGATACGTGCGGTAGCAATACCGAGAATGGAAGACAGAAGACCCAAAATGCCATAACAGAATACCATGGAAACGTTGTTGTACTCACCGCCTGCAAGAGACTGTGCAATTACAATAGCGGAAGTCATAGCAGCTACGTTGGAGTCGAAAAGGTCAGCACCCATACCTGCAACGTCACCTACGTTGTCACCTACGTTATCGGCGATAACTGCAGGGTTACGAGGATCATCCTCAGCAATTCCCAACTCAACCTTACCGGTAAGGTCTGCAGCAACGTCAGCAGTCTTGGTGAAGATACCGCCGCCTGCCTTGGCAAACAGAGCCAGTGAGCTTGCACCGAAGGAGAAGCCAAGCAGAATGGAAGCATCGCCTACAATCATAAGTACTGCAGCTACGCCCAGCAAAGAACATCCTACAACGATAAGACCCATAACGGCACCGCCACGGAAACCGATGAGAAATGCAGGCTTGATGCCCTTTTTGGCAGCCTCAGCGGAACGTCCGTTGGACAAGCTTGCAACCATGATACCGATTTTACCTGCGATTGCAGAGAGAACGGTACCGGCAATGTAAGAAACAGCCATGCCTACGTTTGAGAGAGCGTCGCCATTCCAAATAGGTGAAGGTAAAAACAGAAGAATCAGTACAGCAATTATGCCTGCGAAGATTGCAAGAATCTTGTACTCGCGACTCATAAAGGTGTTAGCACCATTACGAATGAGACCGGCAACCTCGATAATCTTCTTGTTCTCGAGGGGCTGACGCTTTACCCATACATACAGATATGCTGCATAGGCAAAAGCGATTGCGGCAATCAAAAATGAAAGCCCATAAAACAGTGACAAATGTTGTTCCATAAAAGAACCTCCTGTATTGATGTTCCGTAATAAGAACTCAATAGCATTATATGTAGAGGATGATAAACAGTTCTGTATTGGTACTGGTTTTGCAAAATAAAATGTGATACAATAAAAAATGAGTTTCAAATTTAAGTTTCTTATGTGAAATAAAGAACAAAAGAGAGGAAGAATGACCATGATACCTGCAATTATTATTTTTGCAATCACGTATGTTTTGATGTTGACCTTTAGTAAGTACAGACCCTATATAGCACTTGCTTCCGGTGTGATTTTTATTGCCACCGGCATGCTGCCCTTAGACCAGGTTATTGGCTCGTTGGACTTTAATGTCGTTTTGATGATAGCCGGAACGATGGGTTTGGTGGCACTGTTTATTGAAAGTAAGATGCCTGCCCTTATGGCAGATGTGATAATGGAAAAGGTACCTAATGTGCAAATGGCAGCAGTAAGTTTGTCTCTTTTTGCAGGCATTATTTCTGCATTTGTAGATAATGTGGCAACTGTACTGATGGTAGCACCTGTGGCATTGGCAATCTGTAAGAAATTGAATACCAATCCTGTTCCCTTTATTATAGGCATTGCAGTATCTTCCAATTTGCAAGGAGCAGCAACCTTGGTAGGTGATACTACTGCAATTATGCTAGGTTCAGCGTTAGATATGAGTTTTATGGATTTTTTCTGGTATCAAGGTAAGCCCTCCATGTTCTTTGTAGTAGAGTTGGGGGCGATAGTGGCGGCAGTGATTCTTGCTTTTCTGTTCCGCAAGGAGAAGGCAGAGATTCCCAAGGGAGCTTCCCGTACGGAGGTAAAGGCTTATGTTCCTACCGTTCTTTTGGTAGGTGCTATTGCGCTGTTGATTGTGGCGTCCTTTATACCTAACAAGCCTGATGTGACCAATGGCTTAATCTGCTGTACCATGTTGGTAATCGGTTTGATTTATAACTATATCAAAAAGAAAGACTTTAAGGCTGCAATGGCTCCTGTGAAAGAAATTGACCTGAATACTATCGGGCTGTTGGTGGGATTGTTTCTGATGATTGGCGGTATCACAAATATGGGCGTGATTGATGCGGCAGCAGGATTGCTTGCACAGGCTGGCGGCGGAAACGTTTTTATGCTCTATACCATCATTGTGTGGGCATCTGTGGTGATTTCTGCATTTATTGACAATATTCCTTATGTTGCTACCATGATTCCTGTGATTGCTGGTTTGGCAGCGCAGTTGGGGGTAGACCCTACACCTTTGTATTTTGGTCTGTTGAGTGGTGCTACTCTGGGCGGAAATATGACTCCTATCGGCGCATCTGCCAATATTACAGGAATTGGTATCTTGCGAAAGGCAGGGTATGAAGTGAAGAATGCGGACTTCTTTAGATTAGGCATTCCCTTTACTCTTGCTGCAGTAATTCCTGCATATATATTAATTTGGGTAATGTTTGGAGCGTAAAATCGAATAGAAGAGTTTTGTTTAAAACGTGTGAAAAGAGGTTGTTGTATCGGCTGATTAGGTCGTGCAACAGCCTTTTTTGTGTGAACAGTACTGGAGTCTGCAAGCGGACTCATAATAAAATTTAAATTATCAGAAAAATCAAAAAATTAGTACGATATCGTTAAAAGATTGACAAAAAACGTTGGGAAAGTTATAATTTTACTAACATTTTTGAAAGGACGGGCAAAATATGAAGTGGAGAAAAATAGTTGCAATTCTGTTGTCTGTAGGTATGATAGTTGGTACGCCTATGGATGCAGCAGCGTATAGTGCAACGTGGAGTACAGAGGATGTAACCACAGTAGAAACAGAACTAACACAAGAGGTGACAGAGGGAGTAGCGCAGGTGGATGAGGCAGCCGTGATGACGGTGGCAGAATCTTCCGATGATGGTAATGACGTGGCTGTGCAAGAGGGCGAAACCATTACGATTACCAGTGACAGGGGCTATGAGATGACCCTTACCGTTTATCCCAGTGCAGAGCCTGTTTATGCGGAGGTTACCGGCTTTGCGGATTTGGGAACGGGAACGACCTATACATTAAAGATTCCTGCTACAGTGGAATATAATGGAGAAAATATAGATGTTACATCCATTGCAGAAGATGTATTTGAGTATAAGACTCAGATTACATCCGTTGTGTTTGGGGAAGGCTCAAAGCTTACAAGCATTGGAGCCAATGCGTTTTATGGATGTAATCAGCTTGCCTATATTGAATTTCCGGAAAGCGTAACTTATATTGGTGTAAGAGCTTTTAAACATGCGGAGAAGCTGGTGACAAAGTACACCGGGGAGGGTGAAACAAAGGTTGGAGAATTGGTATTACCTTCCGGCTTGACGACCATGGGAGCGGAGGCTTTTGCAAATTGTTATGCTGTTGAAAAGGTTGAAATTCCCAAGTCTGTTGGGAAAATTGAGTATAATGGTTATACGCACAATGGTCCTTTTTACAAATGTTTTAATCTGACGGACATCACGTTTGGAGAGGGAATGCAGACAATTCCTGATAATATGTTCCAAGGTAATATTGTACCTACTGCGGATGATGTTGTAAACAATAATTATGTGAATTTGGGGCTTGAGGCAAAGACATTAACGATTGCTATTCCTGATTCTATTGTTACCATCGGAGAAAGTGCCTTTGAAAATAATTCCAATTTGACAACGGTTATATTCGGGGCAAATTCCAAACTTGCTAACATAAATTATCGGGCGTTTTATGGGTGCTCCGAGTTGACCAACTTTGAATTTCCGGAAAGTGTAACCTATATTGGCGTAAGAGCTTTTAAACATGCGGAGAAGCTGGTGACAAAGTACACCGGGGAGGGTGAAACAAAGGTTGGAGAATTAGTGTTACCTTCCGGCTTGACGACTATGGGAGCGGAGGCCTTTGCAAATTGTTATGCTGTTGAAAAGGTTGAAATTCCCAAGTTTGTTGGGAAAATTGAGTATAACGGTTATACGCACAATGGTGTTTTTTATAAATGTTTTAATCTGACGGACATCACATTTGGGGAGGGAATGCAGACAATTCCTAATAATATGTTCCAGGGGAATATTGTACCTACCGCAGATGATGTTGCAAACAAGGATTATGTGGCTTTGGGTCTTGAGGCAAAAACGCTTGCGATTGCTATTCCGGATTCTATTGTTACCATCGGAGAAAGTGCCTTTGAGAGTAATACCAATTTGACAACAGTTACATTCGGGGCAGATTCCAAACTTACCAATATAGATTATCGGGCGTTTTATGGGTGTTCTGAGTTGACCAATTTTGAATTTCCGGAAAGTGTAACTTTTATTGGCGTAAGAGCTTTCAGATATGATGAGAAGTTGGTAACAAAGTATACCGGAGAAGGTGATGAAAAGGTTGGAGAACTGGTATTACCTTCCGGCTTGGTTACTATGGGAGCAGAGGCTTTTGCAAATTGTTATGCTGTTGAAAAGGTTGTAATTCCTAAGTCTGTTGGAAAAACAGATTATAATGGTTACACGCATAATGGTCCTTTTTATAAATGTTTTAATCTGACAGATATTACGCTTGAGGACGGTCTTTCTGTTATTCCGGAAGAGATGTTCCAAGGTAATATTGTACCCACGGCACAGGATTTGGAGGATTATTCAGGTTTGGGATTGGAGGAGAAGACGCTATCCCTTGTTATTCCCGATTCTGTGACATCTATCGAAAGTAATGCGTTTTATAATCACACCAACCTTAAGGAATGTGTGATTAGTGAGACTTCGAAGCTTACAACTGTTGGAAAGGAAGCATTTTGCGGCTGTACTTCGCTGGAATCCATTTATCTGCCCGATGGTTTGGCGACATTGGGTGAGAGTGCTTTTAAAAACTGTTCCGAACTAAAGATGGTTGAACTGGTAACCAATAAGCTTAAGGAAATCAAAAAGACAACTTTTTCCGGATGTAGTTCTCTGACGAGTCTGGAAATTCCTTATGGTGTAACAACCATTGCGAAAACGGCATTTACCGGTTGTTCTGCCATGGAGAAGTTGTTTGTTCCCGCAAGTGTTACGAAAATGAATGTTCTCGCCAGTGAGTTTGACGGTGCAACAGGTCTTGTGATTTATGTGGAGAAGGGCGAGTCAGTAGCGAAGACTTTTGCAGAAACGAATGGTTTTGCTTGTGAAGTTGGTATCTATGTGATTGCTGATGAGTTCCCGGATTTGGCACTTGCGGCTAAAATCGGAAAGAAACCTTATGACAGAAATGAAGACTCCCGCTTGACTTTGCGTGAACTTGACAGAATTAAGACCGTGGATGTAAGCAATCTTGGCATTAAGGATATGACGGGTACGGAATTGTTTACGGCAATGGAGAGTCTGGATTGTTCCAAGAACGAGCTTGTACAGTTGAATACAGAGACTTGGACCGCGCTTAAGAATCTGAACTGTTCAGATAATATGCTTGCAGATTTGGATTTGTCCACCAATCCTTTGGAAACCTTGAACTGCAGTAACAACAATATTCTTGTATTTGATTTGAGCAAGGTTACGACTTTGAAGGATGTAACCTTGGGTGAGCAGACAGGTGTGTTGGCTGTTAAGCATGATACTACCTATGATGAGTATATTCTGCCTTTGAAGGAAGCATATGCGGTATTCAGCAAAACTGCAATTTCAGATGTGACAGATGAAGATGTTCAGAAGCCTGTAGATGATGGTCTTGTATGGTATGAGGCATATGGTGTACCCGATGCATTGTCTTATAACTATACAACAGCCTTTGGTGCGGGGGAAAACAGTGCAACGGCTAAGGTAAATGTTACGATAACCAATGCAGGTATTGTGCTTGGTGACACGGAATATCCCGACGCAGCTCTTCGCGACAGAGTGCAAACGCAGGCAGATACCAATGCCAATGGATTGATTTCCAAGACAGAGGAGCGTGCATTTACAACTTTGGATGCAAGTGCAGCCGGTATCGCAGATATGACCGGTATTGCCCGTCTGATTAATCTGGCGGAGTTGAATTGTAGTAATAACAGTTTGTTTGTTTTGGATGTGTCTAAGAATACGAAGCTGACCAAACTGAATGTCAGTGAGAATAAGTTGTCCAAAATGGATACTTCTGCGAACCTTTTGTTGGAGTCTTTGGAAGTGGGAAGTAACAGATTGGCAGCCGTAGATGTGTCCAAGAATACAGCATTGTCCACATTGCGTGGTGGAAGTCAGGAATTCTCTATCCTGAAGGAGCAGCAGGATGACAAGGTGTTGGTAAACCTCTTGGCATACGACAGTGCTTTCGACAGTAAACAAGTTTCTAAAGTGAAAGTATACAGGGGAGAAGAGGCCATGGACTTGGCCGGAACCGGAGACGGTGATGATTATGCCCAGCTTACAGAAAATGGTTTTGTAGTAGACCCTGAGGTGGACAAGATTACTTACCAGTATAATGTGCCCGGCTTCAAGGCGATGCTTGTCACCGTGAAACCGGTCGGTGAACTTGCAGAGACGGAGAAACCTATCAGCAGTCTTCGTATTAATAAATTCTCCGATAAGATTTATACCGGACAGGAGACTTATCAGAACATCGTTATTTATGATGGCAGATATATGCTCCGTGAGGGAATTGATTATACTGTAACCTACAGCAACAACATTGAGATTGGTACTGCAAAGGTTGTAATTGCTGGTATGAATGCTTATTATGGCAATTATACGGGAACCTATGAAATAAAGGCTGAATGGGATATTACTGTAAAGAATATTCCTAATCAGACTTATCAGAATAAGGAAATTAAGCCTGCACTTACAGTAAAGGCAGGTAAACAGACACTTGTGTCCGGTGTGGATTATGAGGCAACCTATCTGAACAATGTGGATACCGGTGTTGCAACGGTAGTCATCAAGGGTATTGGACAATATGCAGATGTAGGCATTTTTGAGACGAACTTTAATATTGTTGAATGTAACGTCAAAAAAGTTGCATTTACTATTGATGCGGTAACCTACAACGGAAGCGAGCAGACTCCTGCAGTGAAGGCAGATTATAACGGTACACTGGTAGAAGGAGTAGATTATATCGTCGTTTACAGCAAGAATATCAAGGCGGGTAAAGGTACTGCAACCATTACCGGAATCGGTAACTTCACCGGAACTGTGAAAAAGACTTTCGCCATCAACAAGATTAATCTGACCGGACTTGGTGCTGATGAAATAGTAGTAGAGAGCAAGGTTCCTTATGACAAGGCAGGTGCGAAGGCAGCGGTTGTTGTTAAGTGTGGCGATTATATGCTGAAAGCAGGTACGGATTATACGGTTTCTTATTCCAGGAATAAGGCAATTGGTACAGGCGCAACTGTAACCATCAAGGGAAAAGGAAGCTGTACAGGTAAGGTAACCAGAAGCTTTGAAATTGTTCCACAGGACATCAATGATGAATCTATTAAGGTAGATGTAGCTGTTCTTCAGAAGGATAAGAAGGGCAAAGCTTTAAAAGCCAAGGTTACCATTTCGCAGGGTAAGCAGAAGCTTAAAGAGAATAAAGATTATACTTTGCAGTATGACGCAGAGGCTACCAAGGAAAAAGGTGCTGTAGCACTTACCATTACCGGACAGAATACATTTACCGGTACGATTCAGACAGAGCTTATTGTGGTGGACACCTTGATTAGTAAAGCTAAAATCAAAGGGTTGCAGAAGGCTGAATATGATGGTACGGATAAGGTTCAGGCAGCACAGAATATTTTAGTTATGCTCGGTAAAAATGTAATTCCTGCGGATTGTTACACCTTGTCCTATGAAAATAATCAGAATGCCGGAACCGCAGTGATAAAGGCGACTGTTGTAGACCCTAAGGCTTGTGATTATGCATATGGTGGAACTGCAACCGGAAAGTTTAAGATTACCGCAGCAAAATTCAAGCCCTCCAAGAGTTCCCAGAGGGTACAGGTGTCCTTTGCAGAAAGTATTCATACTTATACAGGCAAAGCGCAGTGCCCTGAAATAGTTGTTTATGACACTGTGCTTGGTAAGGCGTTGAAGAAGGATGTAGATTATAAGGTGACTTATAAGAATAACGTGAAGGTGAGCAATAAGGCAACAGTAACCATCAAGGGAATGGGTAACTATTCCGGTTCAGTGAAGGAGACCTTTAGTATCACAGCCAAAGATATGTCCAAGAACGCTAAGGACTTCTCTGTTATCGTCAGACATAGCGCATTTATGGGCAAGAATCTGAAACCCAGAGTAGTCGTTATGGACGGCAATAATGTTTTGAAGCTGAACAAGGATTACACAATCAAGATTGACCAGATGAAGAACCGAGGAAAGTACAAATTTACCATTGAGGGTAAAGGTAATTATTGTGGTCAGTTGAATGATGAGTATTATGTATATGTTTATTAAAGAATAAATTACTATAAGGGCGAGCCTTCTATTTGTTGTAAATAGGAGGCTCGTAATCTTGTTGAGAGGATGGGCGAAATGGTAGTGAGTGGTCTAGTATTCACGCTTTGTTTTTGGTATAATATATATTAAGGTATTCAATATATAGGTTAAGGAGGAGATGCAATATGAAGTATAAAGTTTTATTGTGTGGAAAAAGTAAGGTTATTGTTGATGATTTCTTTACATATTTGGGGCAGGAATATGATGCGCAGACAACTTCTATGCGTTCTGCGGATATGATGAGTCACATGAAACATTTTGAGCCGGATGTATTTCTTTTTTGTATGCACAAGGAGATGGATGAAGACATTCATACGATAGCTGAGCTTAAGGATAAATTTGAACATTGCAGCACTGCCGTGGTAATTATTGGAAACGAGGAGGAGTGTAAGGCATTTCAGAAAATGACTGATGACATGGCAGATTTGGTGTTAACCAAGCCGATTATGGCTCGCAAGATAGATAAAGAGATTGCGGAACTTATGCAGCAATGGAAGCCGGCGCATGAAAATGTTGATATTGAGGAAGCGGAATCGAAGCCGAAAGCCGCAGAGCCCAAAATCGTGGAGCCGGAAGTCGTAGAGCCGAAAGCTGCGGAAACGAAAACGGTAGAGCCGAAAACTGCGGATACGAAAGTCGTAGAGCCCAAAACTGCGAAGCCGGCAGAATTACAAGAGGTTGCTCCGGTTAAGAAGCATGTGTTGGTTGTGGATGATGATCCCATGATGCTAAAACTCATAAAGGAACAACTCAAAGATAATTATACGGTAGCTACGGCAATTAGCGGATCCATTGCGTTAAAGTTTCTCGAAAACAAGAAGACGGACATGATTATTTTGGATT
This sequence comes from Acetatifactor sp., assembly GCA_045543175.1. GTDB lineage: Bacteria > Bacillota > Clostridia > Lachnospirales > Lachnospiraceae > Acetatifactor. The sequence goes on from JAZQMG010000036.1 coordinate 37,447, forward strand.
ATGAAATGCCGGGTGAAAACGGAGCAGATGTTCTTAAAAAGATTCGAGATAATGAGGCTACATCAAATCTTCCGGTTGTTTTCCTCACCGGAATTACGGACAGGGAAAAAATCAAGAAGGTTGTAAGTTTCAAACCGCAGGGATATTTGATTAAGCCCATAGAAAGAGAGCAATTACTTCAGATTATTGAAAAGATAATTGGATAATCATCGGGTTTGCGGAGGGTATGGATATGAATAACATGGATGAACTTTCTCTTAGTGAAATTATCAATGTAGAAATGTTGCAGGATACGCAGGATTCCATTGTGAAAATGTTGGACATTGCTTTGCTTGTAACGGATGAAAATGGAAATGCCCTGACCAGATGGTCCACGGATTCTTCTTATTGTGACACTATTATGAATGGCACTGTTTTGGGCGGTAAGCTGTGTGCCCATTGCATAAAATCAGGAATTGCGAAGGCAAGTCAAAATGACGGCGTGGCTGTTTATTATTGTCATGCGGGAGTTATGGAGTGTATTGCGCCTATTGTCTTGAATGACAGAATATTAGGCGGTATTGTTGGTGTGCAGATTTTAACAGAGAAGCTGGATGAGGAATTTGTTCGCACTAATGCTGAGGAACTAATGCTGGATGGAGATAATCTCTGTGCGGCTGCGGACAAAATAAGAATTACCTCACAGAAGGATGTGGAGCACATCAGCAACGTTGTTCATACCATGGCAACTATTATTACCAGGATTATCGAGGGCAAAATACATACCCTGAGGGTAAGTGAGGAGATTATGAGCGCCGGAACGGCAAAAGCGGATTTCCTTGCAAATATGAGTCACGAAATCAGAACGCCAATGAATGCGATTATCGGCATGGCGGAGATGGCTCTGAGAGAGGATTTGAATGAGGAGGCGAGAAGTTATATCAATCAGATTAAAGCCTCCGGCAGAGCATTGCTGTCACTGATCAATGACATTCTGGATTATTCTAAGATAGAGTCAGGCAAGATGGATCTGAACGAAGTGGAATATGAGCCTTTGAGTCTGGTTCATGATGTTGCCAATATTATTATGACCAGATTGACGGATAAGGATGTAGAACTTTTGTTGGATTATGATCCCAATATTCCCTATAGACTTTATGGCGATGATTTGCGTATCCGTCAGGTTTTGATTAACATTGCCAATAATGCTTCCAAGTTTACACAAAAGGGTCATGTGCAATTAAAGGTAGAATTTACTCAGAACAATCAGGATAGTATTTTGTTAAAGATATCGGTAATCGACACCGGAATCGGAATTAAGAAAGAGGATATGGAAAAGCTCTTTACCTCTTTCCAACAGATAGACAGTAAGAGAAACCGAAATGTAGAGGGAACCGGACTTGGACTGGCAATCTGTAAGCAGTTAGTTACGCTTATGGGAGGAACGATTTCTGTTCAGAGTACATATGGGGAAGGTAGTACGTTTTCGTTTGAAATACCTCAAAAAGTAATGGATTCGAAACCATCCATAATGCTTAGTAATCCAAAACAGTATGAAATTGCCGGGTTCTTTGCTAAGAAGGATGTGGCGGAGGATTTCAAAGCAGACGCGGGGAAATTAGGTGTCCATGCAAGTGATTTGACCAGTTCGGAGAAACAGTATGATTCGATAAATGGTTGGAGTAAAGCTTATTCCGATAAGAAAAAGTTTATACTGATTGAACAGGAATACTTTAAAGGTATGGATTTGAGCAGTTTCAGTGCGGAAATTTTTCAGTCGATTCAGTTTGTGCTTTTGGTGGATGCTTTTGCGGACATAAGGAAATGGAAAAATATTTCCTATCTGAAGATTATGAAAAAGCCGCTGTCTGTATTAAATCTGGCTGGTCTTTTGAATCAGGAGGAGATTCATTTTTCCGAAGTTGCAAATGAAGATTCTGATGCGATGTTTGAGGCACCGGATGCGGAAATCTTGATTGTGGATGACAATTTAGTCAATCTGACGGTTGCCGAAGGATTGTTAGAGCCTCTGCATATGAAGATTTCAACGGCTTTGTCCGGTAAGGAAGCTTTGGAAAAGTTGGAGAACAATCATTATGATATCATTTTTATGGATCATATGATGCCGGAGCTTGACGGAGTAGAGACTACACGAATCATCCGCAGGCTACATCCTGAATGTAATGATACACCGATTATTGCTCTTACTGCCAATGCAATCAGTGGAACGAAGGAGATGTTTTTGAGTGAGGGCATGAATGATTTTGTGGCAAAGCCTATTGAAGTGCGTGTGATTATGAGTAAGGTTCGCCAGTGGCTGCCGCCTGAAAAACTGAAGAAGAAATCGCAAAAGAAGCAGGAGAATGAAGAACAAAGTTCGGAGGCAATCAGAGATATTCCGGAGACAATTGGAGATTTGGACTTGGAATATGCAATGAAGCTTCTGATGTCAAAGGATTTATTCTGGAAAGTATTACAGGATTATTATCGTGTCATTTCCAAAAAGGCGGACAGAATACAAGAGTTTTATGATAGCGAAGACTGGGCTTCTTATACGGTAGAAGTGCACGCATTAAAAAGTGCATCCAAACAGATTGGGGCAATTGGATTGTCTGAGCTTGCGGCGGAATTGGAGAAGGCGGGGAATGTCCGTGATGTGAAGACGATTTGTGAAAATACCGAAGGCATGCTTGAAAAATATCGTTCTTATCAACCGGTTTTGGAGCCGTATTTTGTTGTGGAAGAAGTGGTGGGAGAACTTGGCTCCATAACGGAGGCAGTTTTATCTGACTTGTTTGAAAAATTGAGAATGGCAGTAGATGAACTGGATATGGATAAGATGGCAGATGTAATCATAGAGATGAAGAAGTATAGCTATGCCGATGTGGACAAAGAATACTTTGAAAAGCTGCAGGAAGCGGTGGACAATATTGATGTGGATGCCTGCCAGGAGATTATGGAACAGTGGTTGAGTGCTTAAATACGGGGGAGCAAGGATGAAGCAGATAAATTATATTCCTGATGGAGAGACAGATTTAGAGCGTTTGATGTCAGCTATGGACAATCTGGGAAGTCAGAGATTTGATTTGGTGGATGAAGACGGGTTTGAAGACAAAGAGATTGCAAGAGCGTTTAACAAAATGCTCTGCGGTATCGTGGAACAAAACAATCGTTTTTTGATGAGAATCAATGATGCACAAACCAGAGTTGCTGATAATACCAGCGTGAAGAATCTGATTGAGCAGGTGAGGGCGCAAAAAAGTCCTATCGATGACATGAAGCAGGCAAGTGAGTATCTGCGAGTTCATGCACAGGAGAATGAGGCGAAGCAAATTGAACTGATTGCTTTGAGTAAACAGGCTGAAAGTACATTAACCCCCCTTTTGCTACAACTGAGGGCTGAACGTGAAGCGTTGGAGAATGGTTGTTCAAAGGAGACGGCTGAAGACAATGGGCGGTTGTATGACAGCCTTTCGCAGGTTGAGGATTTTTTGAAACTTCTTAAGAAGATCGCTCATGATATTTATCAACAAGAGACCATTAAAAGTACGTTTTTTGATATTTTTGATGAGGGTATCGGAAAGTTGCTTTCCAACTATGGTGAGCTGTTGGAAAATTGCTTTCAGAATGGCTACAGATTGTATCGTATTAATAGAGATATTGATAATGCACGCAATGACATGTATCGTGCCAACAGTAATGTCACGATGATTGACTGCACAAAGATTTTTGCGGTAGACCATCTGACTCTGACATGGAGACTGTATAACAATATTATTGAATATGAACATCTGAAAATTACGCAGCTCAATAATCCGGATCGTTGTAAATTTGGTCTATGGTGTAATAAATTAGAAGATTTGCGTGTAAAAGAATCACAGGAATTCAAGGAAGCTTTTGAGGCTCATGAAAAGCTGCATGACCACGCGGTTGCCTGTTATGTTGCCAAGGAAGCCTCTGAAATTCAGACTGCAATGGAAGAATTTGAAATGACATTGGAAATGTGCAGGCAGTTTACGGAGAAGCTGGAACATCTGGCAGAGTTTATGCGCCAAAACGGTATTGCGGAGGAAACGGAAGTATGGGTATTTAAACAATAATCCATAATCCGGGACGGCTCTATGGTGAGTCTAAAGCATTTTTTTCGGAAAATGCAGTGGAGTACTTTGTGTCCTAGTATGGGATGGAGTGTGGGAGATTGATACAGGATAAATGAAATGATTTACAAAAAAATTGGTTGTGCTCTATCTGTTTCGTGGTAAAATAAGAGTAGATAAGAATATGAACCAGTTTTAGTATTGTAAATATTATGTATGGAGACTAAAAGAATGGAGGGGTCGATATGTGTGCTGTAACGATAAATGTCCCGGAAGAAATATTATTGGATCTTCACGAAGATAAAAGCGGTTTTGCTGAATACATGAAGAGAATGTTGGCACTTGACTTATACAAGAATAAGAAAGTGTCATTAGGATATTGTGCCAGTGTGGCAGAAATGACAAAAGAAGAGTTTGTACAGTATCTTGGCATGAATGGTGTTTCCATATTCTCTTTTGCTTCGGAAAATGAATTTTTGGAGGAATTGGCAAATGCGTAAGGTGGTAGTTAATACAACGCCCTTGATTGCATTAAGTCATGTCGGACAGCTTTCTGTATTGAAGGATTTATATGGTGAAATCATAATTCCGGAAGCAGTATATAGAGAACTGTCAGCAAAAGCGGAGTCCATATGCAATGATTTTGTCCAAAGAAATTGAAGCTGATGTGGTAATCATAGATGATGCCAATGCGAAGAAACATGCGAAATATTTAGAGTTGCCTGTTACAGGTACGCTGGGAGTATTGATAAAGGCCAAACAGAAGGGATATATAGATGAATTAAAGCCTATTTTGCATCAGATGATTGAGCATGGTATTTATCTGTCGAATAGCTTAGTAGAGTTGTGTTTGAAACAGGTGGGAGAGAATTTTGAGAACTAAAAAGAACAAATGTTTGCTAAACGTGTATGGATGTGCTATAATTGGTTAAGCTAATCCATACACGTTTTTGTTATGACAACGAGGAAAATAGCATTGCACTTGTGCAAATGTCCATTTGACGACTGTTAATCAGAGCGAGATTCGCGAAGTGTATCTCGTCTCTGTGATTCATAAAGGAGGCACTTTCGTGAATCATTCAGATCAGATTTTTAAATTACATTCCGAATACAAACCCACCGGTGACCAGCCACAGGCCATCGCTGACCTGGTAGAAGGCTTCAAACAGGGCAACCAATTCCAGACATTACTGGGTGTTACCGGTTCCGGCAAGACCTTCACCATGGCGAATGTCATTGCGGCCTTAAACAAGCCTACTTTGGTAATTGCGCACAATAAAACATTAGCGGGACAGCTCTATGGTGAGTTTAAAGAGTTTTTTCCGGAAAATGCAGTGGAGTACTTTGTATCCTACTATGACTACTATCAGCCGGAGGCTTATGTGCCCTCCTCTGATACCTATATTGCCAAGGATTCTGCCATCAATGATGAGATTGATAAGCTGAGGCTGTCGGCAACGGCCTCTCTTACGGAGCGCAGGGATGTGGTGGTGGTAGCCAGTGTGTCCTGCATTTACGGTCTGGGCAGCCCGGATGAGTATCAGGACATGATAGTGTCTTTGCGTCCGGGGATGGAGAAGGACAGAGATAAGGTGTTGCGCGAATTGGTGGATATTCAGTACACTCGCAATGATATGGATATGCAGCGTGGTACTTTTCGCGTGAGAGGTGATGTGTTGGAGGTGTACCCTGCGGAGGGCGGTGATTATCTGATTCGCATTGAGTTTTTTGGAGACGAGATTGACCGTATTGCACAGGTGGAGCCCTTGACAGGTAAGGTTCATGCTACCCTTAATCATGTGGCGATTTTCCCGGCCTCTCATTATGTGGTATCTCCTGACAAGATTAAGACTGCCTGCGATAATATTGAGAAAGAGCTTGAGGAGCGGGTGCGCTATTTTAAGGGTGAGGATAAGCTGATTGAGGCGCAGCGTATTGCGGAGCGAACCAACTTTGATATCGAGATGCTTCGCGAGACAGGGTTTTGTTCCGGTATCGAGAACTATTCCAGACATCTGACCGGGTCGGCACCGGGGGAGCCGCCCATGACCCTCATGGATTTCTTTAAGGATGATTTTCTGATTATTATAGATGAGTCTCATATGACGGTTCCACAGATTCGGGGAATGTATGCAGGCGACCGCTCCCGCAAGAATACTTTGGTGGAGTATGGTTTCCGTCTTCCTTCAGCGTTGGATAACAGACCCCTTAATTTCGGAGAGTTTGAGGAGCATATTGACCAGTTGCTGTTTGTATCTGCTACGCCTTCTGAGTATGAGGAGCAGCATGAGCTTCTTCGTACGGAGCAGATTATAAGACCTACAGGTCTCTTGGACCCGGAGGTAGATGTGCGTCCGGTGGAGGGGCAGATTGATGATTTGATAGGTGCAGTCAATGCGGAGGTTGCCAAGCACAATAAGGTGCTTGTGACGACCCTTACCAAGCGTATGGCAGAAGATTTGACAGACTATATGAAGGAGGTCGGTATCCGTGTAAAGTACCTGCACTCGGATATAGATACCTTGGAGCGTGCAGAAATTATCCGTGATATGCGACTGGATGTGTTTGATGTTTTGGTGGGTATTAATCTGTTGAGAGAGGGCCTGGATATTCCGGAGATTTCTCTGGTGGCGATTCTGGATGCGGACAAGGAAGGCTTCCTCAGAAGTGCTACATCTTTGATTCAGACCATAGGACGTGCGGCACGTAATGCGGAAGGGCATGTAATCATGTATGCGGACACCATCACGGATTCCATGCGGACGGCTCTTGATGAGACCAATCGCCGTCGGGAAATTCAGATGAAGTATAATGAGGAGCATGGGATTACTCCCCAGACTATCAAAAAGGCTGTTCGCGAGCTTATCAGCATTTCTAAGGTTATTGCCAAGGAGGAGCTTAAGTTTGAGAAGGATCCCGAGTCCATGAGCCGTCAGGAATTGGAGAAGCTGATTGCAGATGTGCAGAAAAAAATGCAGAAGGCTGCGGCGGATTTGAATTTCGAGGCGGCAGCAGAGCTGCGTGACAAGATGTTGGAATTAAAGAAAAATTTAAACGAGATTAGTAAATAATAGGTTTGGATAAGAATCTATTTAGTGAAAAGAGGATGAAGTTGTGGAAGAAGTAAAGAAGATACGCCCAAGAGAATACATTAAAGTGCGAGGAGCGTGTGAGCATAATCTGAAAAATATAAACGTGGATATTCCCAGAAATGAGCTCGTGGTTCTGACAGGGATGTCAGGTTCTGGAAAATCTTCCTTAGCATTTGATACCATTTATGCAGAAGGACAGCGTCGCTATATGGAGTCTTTGTCCTCCTATGCGAGAATGTTTTTGGGGCAGATGGAGAAGCCCAATGTGGAGCGTATTGACGGCCTTTCTCCGGCTATATCCATTGACCAGAAATCCACGAACAGAAATCCCCGTTCCACAGTAGGTACGGTAACGGAGATCTATGACTACTTCCGTTTGCTCTATGCGAGAATCGGTACGCCTCACTGTCCGAAGTGTGGCAGAGAGATTGCGAAGCAGTCTGTAGACCAGATGGTTGACAGGATTATGGAACTGGGCGAGGGAACGCGTATCCAGTTGTTGGCACCTGTGGTGCGAGGGAGAAAGGGTGAGCATGAGAAGGTACTGGATCGTGCTAAGAGAAGCGGTTATGTGCGTGTGCGTATTGACGGCAATCTTTATGAGCTCACGGAAGAGATTAAGTTAGAGAAAAATATTAAGCACAATATTGAGATTGTGGTGGATCGTCTCGTAGTGAAGGAGGGGATTGAACGTCGTCTGGCAGATTCCATTGAGAATGTATTGGGATTGGCAGAGGGTCTTCTTTTGGTGGATGTAATAGATGGAGAGCCCTTGACCTTTAGCCAGAGTTTTTCCTGTCCCGATTGTAATATCAGTATCAGCGAAGTGGAGCCCAGAAGCTTCTCCTTCAACAATCCTTTTGGTGCCTGTCCGGAGTGTGTGGGTCTGGGATATAAGATGGAATTTGATATTGATTTGATGATTCCTGACAAGAGTCTGAGTATTAAAGAGGGAGCCATTGTGGTTACCGGATGGCAGTCCTGCGCAGATAAATCCAGTTTTACCAATGCGATTTTACAGGCTTTATGCAAAGAATATCATTTTGATTTGGAGACACCCTTTGGGCAGTATCCTCAGAAGGTTCAGGATATTCTGATTCATGGTACCAATGGTAAGGAAGTGGAGGTATATTATGAGGGTCAGAGAGGCAGGGGCGTTTATCCTGTAGCTTTTGAGGGGCTGATTCGCAATGTGGAGCGCAAGTATAAAGAGACCTTCTCTGAGACCATGAAACAGGAATATGAATCCTTTATGCGCATTACGCCCTGTAAGGAATGTAAGGGTATGCGCTTGAAAAGAGAGTCATTGGCGGTAACTGTGTGCGACAGGAATATCCACGAAGTGACATCTTTATCCATACGCGAGCTGCATGAATTTCTGGGAGAAATGGAGCTTACCAAACAGCAGCAGTTAATCGGTAAGCAGATTCTCAGAGAAATACGTGCCAGAGTACAGTTTTTGGTAGATGTGGGCTTGGAGTATTTGTCTTTGGCAAGAGGTACAGCCAGTCTGTCCGGTGGTGAGGCACAGCGTATTCGTCTGGCCACACAGATTGGTTCCGGGCTTGTGGGTGTGTGCTATATTTTGGATGAGCCCAGTATCGGTCTGCATCAGAGA
>JAZQMG010000037.1:0-37718 GCA_045543175.1 Acetatifactor sp.
CAGTACCCACAACATCTCCCTCTGAAACATCACCAACCGATACATCTCCCCCGGAAGTATCCCCTATTCCGCCGTCGGTTACATCCCCTTCGCTTACATCCTCTCCGTCACTGCTGGCACCGTCTCCCACATCCTCAGAAACTGTTCCCACAACCTCTGCCATCTTACTGCTATAGTTGGCATTGACATTGGGACACTCAAATACAATCTGATCCGCAATAATAATGACACTATTGAGGTTCATATTCTGTGCGGTAAGCACCACATCCCCATAAGGTGCATACAAAAGCCCGGTCAGGTTGACATTATTACCCTCAATAACAATGTCTCCCCTTTCCGCATACACAACCGTATCGTTAATGCTTGCCGTTCCACCATGCAGCACAATATCATCCTCAGCCCTGACACCGGAATTGATATTTATATTACCTGTTAATTTCAGTTCACCGTCAACATCCAAAGGTACATTCACATGAATATTGGTATCCTCATAACTATAATCCGAGCTATGTACCTCTACATTCTCTCCTGCAAAATAGGCCTGCTCCAACCTATTAGGAATATAAATCATTTCCTCACAGGCATGTTCCTTTTTCTCTCCGTTTACATGCAAATTTCCATCCGCAACAATGGTTCCATTGGTAGCCACACTGCCATTCACACAGAAATTCCCTGCATTTACCGTAATCGCGCCATCCTCCGCAGAACCGGCAAACAGTGTATAGGGATATTTCCCTCCCTCTGTCTCCTGCGCCTTCGCAGGAATCTCCGGCACTGCCGTCAAAACCATCACTGCTGCCAGAATCCCTGACAACATTTGTTTTGTGCTTCTCAAAAATCTTTTTGACATATCTTATTCCTCTCGTATAATAATTTCTGATTGCGCGCATTCTGCAGATAGCGTAGCATTTTTGTCAATTATTGTCAATATCTAATTATTGCTCTTTTTTATCTTTTTTTATCTTCACATTCAAAAAAAGACCTCTGCTTACATAGCAAAGGTCTCTACCTTTATATTTGACTTATTTTGAACCAAACCACTTATTGATATACCTCAACCTCCACAGCCGTCCTGCCCTTCTTGGTCTCCTTGGGTTCCCCTGCCACTCGAAACTTCCCGTATCCTCTGGCATTTACGGTCTCCCCCACCTTTAGCTGCTTGGCATTATTTTCACACAATCTGCCGTCCACGAACACCTTCTGGGCTCTAAACAGGGCCAGGCTGTCCTCTCTAGACTTGTTATACACTTTCGCAAGCACTGCGTCCACCCGCATGGAGGCCGCCTGTACCAACCTGCGCTCCGGTTCCTCCTGGGGCACCTCGGCAGCACTCTCCACCACCTCACAACGCACATTCGTATGCTTCACCTGGGTCAGATTATCACAGATATACTCCGCTATAGAGTCCAGACAAAAAAGATAGGCCTCTTTGTCCCCCACACGGATATCTCCCAAGGTACTTCTCTCAATTCCCAGATTCATCAAGGCACCCAGAAAATCCCTATGGGAAAGGGCATCTGCAAATTTTGCCATCAAGGGCTTAATATGAATACACACAATGGGAAAATCCACTTCATAGCCAAGTTCATCCCCATTGCCGAAGCGCACCACCTTCCGGTCTGTCCCTTCTGCTCCGCCGCTTAACGCAAACCGTGCATGAGATAACTCCCGCTCCATCTTCCAGAACACATCCTGCTCACTCAAGCCCAAAAATCCCGTAAACGTAAACATATTCCGGGAAAATGACTTGTCAGCCAAATCCCGGAATCTGTTGCGTAACTGTTGTAATTCTTTTTCATTATCCATCTCAATTTCTCCTCACGCCTACAAACAGCCTCAGCCGCCCATCTGCGCTCCTATCCCAATGCCACATCCAAAACCATCATCAGTGCAAAACCAACCACAAAGGCAATGGTTCCCAGATTAGAATGCTCTCCCTCGCTGGCCTCGGGAATCAACTCCTCCACCACCACATAAATCATAGCACCCGCCGCAAACCCTAACATATACGGCAATATCGGCGTCACAACACTTGCCAGTAAAATCGCAAGCAATGCCCCCAAAGGCTCTACAATACCTGAGAGACTTCCCAACAGAAATGATTTCATTCTACTGTGTCCCTCACTGCGAAGAGGCAGGGAAATAATTGCTCCCTCCGGAAAATTCTGAATAGCGATACCAATGGACAGGGTGATTGCTCCCGCCAGAGTTACCGTACCGTCTCCGCTTAACACGCCTGCAAAAATTGCTCCGCAGGCTGCACCTTCGGGCAGATTGTGAATGGTTACTGCCAACATCAGCATGGCAGTCCTTCCCAAACTGCTTTTCGCTCCCTCCGGTTTATCGCTGCCCAAATGAAGGTGTGGTATAAAACAGTCCATGAGCAGCAGGAAAAATACACCGAGCAAGAACCCCACAAGTGCCGGTACAAAGCCCAGTTTCCCCATATCCTCGCACATATCCATAGCCGGTATCAAAAGGGACCACACTGAAGCCGCCACCATGACACCTGCCGCAAAACCTGTAAACGTTCTCTGTAAGTTAGGGCTGATTTGTTTTTTCAGGAAAAACACACATGCAGCCCCTGCTGTTGTTCCCAAAAAGGGAAGCAGCACGCCAATTGCTACATTCATAACATTCTACCCTTAATTTACTATATTTTGTACTAAAATCCTGCTAAATCCTTACCCTGCAGTGCATACCACAGGAAATTCACACCACAGACCAGATGATAGCCAAACACCGCCCACTCTGCGGGCAGGAAAATCGCCTTCCATGACTTGCGCCACTCCATGGTATTGCGAAGCACCAGCACCAAAGTCATGAAGAACACAAAAAACATTCCATGCATATAGCCCCATGAAAAATTCGCATGCTCCATCCGAAATCCTTTTTCATACAGGAGCAAAAACATCACCATGCCCACCAGATAATTATACCAGGCAAAGCGATACGCAAATTTCTCCTTAAGTACCTTGTAATTCAGCACCACAACTCCCAAGGTCAGTGCCATTCCCATAACAACACTTAAAGGAATGCTCTTGGAATAATTGCTCCATACCTTGGCAAAGGCAATCCCGATTCCGGTCTCCTCACCCTTTACATTGGTTCCCGTAAACACGCCAAAGAACTGATACAAAAGATGCAGTCCCGTGGGTATCATGGTCACACATAAGAAAAAAGCATTTTGAAAGCTTTTACCCTTACTTCGCACCAAATCTGTCAACAACATAATTCCCATGAGAGGCACCAACACCAAGGTATAGCTAGGCTTGGTTATGGTCATCAAAAAGAGACTGACTGCAAAAGGAACACATCCCTTCCACGAAAAATTCCTCTGATAGTTCTCCAACACCTTTGCTGCCTCAAAAAAGCACACAATAGTAAAGGGTCTGGTTGCCAGATAGGTAGCGTTCCAAAAGGGATTCGGTGTGTAGATACCCATACATCTGTAGGCATAATCAAATCCAAAAAAAGCCGTATTTTTGGGAGAATACAGATTACCTAATAAAAACAACGCAAAAACCATAAACGTAATGGACAAATCAAGTGCCAGAAGCTTTCCCTTGCTCCACTCTTCAATTCTTAACCCGGCCTTTACCTCTCTGTCCATGTAATACTTGGTTACACAGACACCACAGGCATTCAATATTGCAGTGGCAATTGCCGTACCAAGGGGTGCTCCTGCCACCAATGTAATGATTTTGGCCAGTGTAAAAAACAGCGGGTAGGGAAATTCATAATTCCCCTGAATGCCCCTCACTTCATTTACATAGTCCGGCATATCCGAGCGAAATACAGGCACCTCATAACACTGCATCACAAACAGATACAGCATCACCCCTGTATACACCGCCAAAAGCAGTATAAATATAATTTTCTCCACCGGAAATGTCTTCTTCGCTTCCTTGCTATGCAAAACTGATAATCTCCTCTTTCGGTGCTTTTGTCTTCTCTACACTGACAGCATGCAGAATCGGCCCCTCACCGTTATAGTCCTCCCAGTACTCCTTGGAAACAGTAGCAGTAACCTTTACCCATTCCTTCTGCTCCAAGGCTTCTGCTCCCGCATACTCACATGCATAACCCAAAAATGCCATGTCATCCGCACAGCAGGTCATTGCCATTCGTCCGGGTACAAAATATCCCTTAGGGAAATCGTCAGGCCGATAAACCATAGCCACAAACTGAATCTTCTTACCGATATATCGCTCCAAATGATCCATGGAATCCAAATACCAGATGCCATAGCCGGTATTGTCCAATTCAATAATCTCCTGATTCAAGTCATAGGGCAAATCCTCTTCAAAGATTTCATCAACCTCTCCCTCCGAGGTCTCAAAAATAACATCCGCAGAAGGATTGATTGCCTTGATATTACGTCTGTAACTGCCCAAATCCTCGATACCGTCACAGCGGTTAAATATAATCATTTCTGAATTGCGAACCTGCTCTGCCAGAAGAGAACGCATATTGTTAAAATACATCGGGAAGGTAGAACCATCAATGGTTGTAATCTGCTGCTCAATCTTCCAATGAACGGGCAACTTTGCATTTTTGTAATTCCACATGCCATTGTATTCTATGATAATGCGCTCCGGATTGTGCTTCTTCTCCAGTTCAATCAGCTTGTTTGGCGTAAAATCCTCCTCGTCCTCCACAAGCTCCAGAACCGTATTGCTTCCGCGAAGTAGCTCCTCCTCATATTCATTTTCCCCTTCTTCACAAAGGATTAACAACGTCTTTCCCTTAATTCGAAAATACGGCTGAGCAAGGGTAAAACAAATAAACTCCGTCTTACCGCTCTCCAAAAAACCGTTAATCACATAAACAGGCTTCATTTCCATGCCCTCTTTCTTAATTTAATCATGTGCACCGCTAGTCAACCCGACTACCAGCATATTTTCGCGATTTCATCGGGTGTTTTCGCTCCTTCAACCCGACTAACCTCATATTTTTCTTCTTTAGTCGGGGATTTTCTGCTCCTTCAGCCCGACTAATCCTATATTTCTCCGCTTTAGTCGGGAATTTTCCACTTCTCATACCCGACTAATCCTACATTTCTCCGCTTTAGTCGGGTTTACTTGCAACCGAACAATTCTGCCAGCTTGTCCTCGCGCAGTCTTGCACCAATTACACAAATTTTACCGGTTACCTCCGGCTTGCCGCTTCTAATCTCATGCTCTTCGGGAACATAATCGTAGTAAATCCATGTTCCGTCCTCAGCAGGCACCATTCCCTTGGCACGCAGAATATCACCATACCAACCGCTGTCAAGCTCTTCCAGGATATGCTCAATCTGCTCCTTGGTGTAAGTATTGGGAGTCTCTACGCCCCAACTGCCAAACACCTCATCTGCGTGATGATGATGGTCATGGCAACCACAGGTGCAACCCTCGCCATGGTCATGATGATGTTCATGGTGGTCATGCTCGTGCTCATGATGTTCATGGTCGTGACATCCACAGCCGCACTCCTCGCCATGCTCATGATGATGCTCATGCTCATGGTCGTGATGCTCATGGTCGTGATGATGCTCGTGGTCATGGCATCCACAGCCACACTCCTCGCCATGCTCATGATGATGGTCATGGTCGTGATGATGTTCGTGGTCATGATGATGATGGTCATGCACACTTTCAAGCATCTCCTTCATCATATCCTCCAACCTGTCCGCGCCCTCTATGGTCTCAAGCACATCCTTACCATCCAACTGCGCCAAAGGCGTAGTGATGATGGTTGCCTTCTCATTATGCTCTCTGATAAGCTCCACCGCTGTGTGAATCTTGTCCTGAGAAAGTTTATCCGTTCTGCTCAGAATAATAGTTCCCGCATGTTCAATCTGATTGATGAAAAACTCTCCAAAATTCTTCATATACATCTTGCACTTGGATGCATCCACCACTGCAACTGCGCTGTTTACCTGTACATCCAGTTCAGAAGCCACGTTCTCAACGGCCTTCAACACATCCGACAGCTTGCCCACACCAGAGGGCTCAATCAACACACGCTCAGGTGCATAGGTGTCAATCACTTCCTTAAGAGAAGTACCGAAATCTCCCACCAAAGAACAACAAATACAACCGGAATTCATCTCTTTGATCTCAATTCCGGCCTCCTTTAAGAAGCCACCGTCAATACCGATTTCACCAAACTCGTTCTCAATCAGTACGGTCTTGGTGCCGTCCAGTGCCTCTTTCAACAATTTCTTAATCAGAGTGGTCTTGCCCGCTCCCAAAAATCCGCTTACTACATCAATTTTAGTCATATTTCCTCACATTCTGCCGTGCAGACGGCTCAAAACTCCATTACTCCTTATTTTCTAACATATTCCCGAGAATGTCAAGCCCCGCACGAACGATACCCATAATACTCATGTACCAGACTCCGATACCCCCACTCCTTCAAGGTCTCGTAGCGAATACGATAATTCCCCTTATAGTGACGTCCGGTCACTGCATACCGAATATACTGCTGCATATAGGCATCAATTTCCTTTAGTCCCTTATCGGTAGTAAGATTCGGGAAAAACCAACGCTGCCAGGTAAATTCATCCGACAGTGCATCCTCAGCCCCTTCAATCCTCTCCTCCGGCTCCTTACATCCATAAAACTTCACATTCATAGCATGAATAAACCCAATAGCAGCCTTGGTAGGGTCCAGATTCTTCTTGCGCTGCCATCTCATCAGGGCATTTGCCTTGCGCTTAATCCGCGCCTTGGTCTTACGAATGGTGTTGGGAGACAAATCAATCTCCCCATTCTCATAAGCAAAACCCAAGAATGCAAAAGGCTCCCCCGGAGCCGTCACGGTCACCTTGCCCGGATTGACCTCCAGACCCAGCGTTTCAATCTGCTCCCTCAAAAGCCCCTCATAATATTTCAAGTCCTCATAGGTATCCGCAAAAATCAAAATATCATCCGAATACCTATAGTAACTCACTCCCAACTCTTCAAAATAATGATCCGTCTCTGACAAATACACATTGGCAAAAAAGGGGGATATCGGCGTTCCCGCCATGGCACCGTGTTCTTCCACAAGCTCCTCGCCCTCATAAATCACCCTTTTTTCCCGAAGAATCCGTGCAAACAGCTCATACAACAACTTGTCTGTCCTTTCGACAAAATTGAGTTTCTCAAGCAGAATCTCCACATCAATAGAATTGAAATAATTGCTGATATCCATTTTCAGACAATACTGCTTCGAAATGCGCGCATCCTTCCTCAATCTCCACAGGGCATCCTTTACTCCGTACCCCCGCCGAAAAGCATAGCAGTTATGACAAAAATTATCATTGTATCGGTACAAATGAAAGGCGATAAACTTCATAAAAATCCCTTCATCGCCCAAAAAAGAATACACCTCGCGCTTCTTTGTGGTGCCCTCCTTGCTAATCACACTTTTTCTTGCAAGTTCAATGGGATACTCGCCCCTTCGCCACGCCTCACACAAACCCACATAACTCTTACTTTCAATAAAATCCCGAATTTCCTGCTCCTCTGTCCGGGATAAGTGCTGACGCTCAATTTTATAATTCAAGAAAGAAAGCCATGCTTCTTCACAGCAGGCTTCCTCCAAAATACTTTTCCTCATAACAACTCCACAATTTCCACAATATAAAAAAGAAAGAGAAACGACTTTGAAGTAATAGAAGCCGTGCTCTATTACCACCGGACTGAACATGCTCCCATTGTCCGCAAAACGCTGTCAATACACTTGACAGTACGGAACATGCTTCATCCTCCAACGGACGCAACGAATGTTGCATTTCTCTTTCTTTTTGTCAAATTAAATATGTACAATCTTTTTCAGTTGTTCTCTAATGTAACAGGTGCGGTTCGGCAGTCTCAAAATAAAATGCACATAACCCACATTATTGCGCTCACACGCTTCTCTTGCCAATCGCGTACATTTCTTTCTATATAAGTTGGGATGATTGAACAAATTAATCATTGCCACAGGTGCACCATTACAATACAAACCAAATGTATAGCTTTCCAAAGCACCTTTCTCTGCACCCATCACAGAAGAATCAACATTCTTGCGAATCTCAATTCTATCGCCCCATTCCTGAGAGATAACATTGCGAATTCGCTGCTCTACCACATTCGCACTCCCGCCGCAATGCTCATCTTCCTCGTTGGCACTGCTTACTGTCTTTGCCGCACTGCTTGTGCTTACAGTGGTTGTGGACGCACTGCTTCTGTTCTCTCTGATGGAATCCTTCAGGTTATCTGTCACAGCATCTGCAACCTCATCCAAAACACCTGCAACAATTTTACGAGCCTCTCTTTTTAACAAATTGTCTAAAAATCCCATACCTTCTCCTTCTCTTAAATCGCTTTAAACTTCGATATCTCCTGTTTCAAAGCATCAGATACATCATCATTGACAGATGTAAATGCTTCAATCTGTCCGATATTGCCGGCAAGACTGTCGATTGCCTCGGATAATACAGCAACATTTTCATTCTCTGTAAGTGCCTCCTGGGATACAGAGTGCAACTTACTATCCATACGTTCCGTGGACTGCACACAGAAGGATGCCTTTTCATCAATGACATTCATCATATCCTCTACATTATCTGCATCCTTAGCATATTCCTGCGCCGCCGTAACAAATTCATCATAATCGTTAGAAACCTTGGAGGACACATAATCAAGCAGCTTCTCTGCCGCATCTGCCAGATTTCTTACAGACACCGTAACCTTGTCACTAATCTCCTGAATGGAGCCTGCTGTACTACGGCTGCTGTCTGCCAATTCACGTATCTCATCAGCAACTACCGCAAATCCTCTTCCTGCCTCTCCTGCACGAGCCGCTTCAATAGATGCATTCAACGCAAGCAGATTGGTCTGATTGGATATTGTCAAAATCTCATTTGTGAGAGACTGAATCATATCAACACTCTTACTGTTCTCTACAGATTCCTCTAAATCTGCACGCAACATCTCTGTAATCTTCTGAGACTCGGTCTTACTATCATCCGCAAGAATTCTGATGCGGTCTGCTCTCTGGTTCATTTCAACGGAGTACTGCTTACCCTTGGCAGCCACCTGAGACATGGCATCACTGTCCGCAGTCAACGCACTCATATCTTTGATGATTTCCTCAACAGAATCTACAAACATCTTAATCTCGTCACGAAGCTCTGCTGTCTCCTTGGAAACGGTATTCATATTCTGGGTAGAATCCAATACCTTCATGGAGATATCACCGGAACAATTATCCAACGCAACAGAATGCTTCTCAATCTGCTTGATAATGTCCTGCAACTTGTCCATATAAAGATTGACACCTGTCACCATCTGACCGATTTCGTCAACCTTTTTGGTTTCAATACGACTTCTCAAATCGCCCTGATTGTTCTCCAACTGTTCAATCAGTTCATTCAACTGACTGGTAACCTTCCGAAGAGGCTTCACAACGCACACAAATGCCACAACAATAGTTACAATAACCATAAGTAGCTGCATGGATGAAAAGATACCATTAGAAGACAAGGTTCCTGAAATCTCTGCTATCGTAGCATTTAAGACCTCTGCCGTTGCAGCATCTGCAGTCGCCCCCGCCATAGTCACCAACTCATCCCTGACCCCCTGCATACTCTGGGTCGTTGTCAGGTTCACCGTAAGTGTCAACAGAAAAATAATCACCAGTGGCAACATCAGTTTCAATGCAATACGTTTTCTCATAAGTCATCCCTCGCAGTCATTTTTATAAAATCAGATGTGTAAATTATATCAAAAATGAGAATTTATGTCAATTTCCTCAAATCTTGCCTCTATCACATGCCACGGCACAGCCACCAGTTCTCCATCATCGTTCCCCCCACAAATCAAACCTACAAACCTGCCTGCCTCATCATAGAGTCCGCCACCTGACATCCCATGTTTTACCTCACACTCTGCCACCATCATATACTGAGACAAATCCTCCACATAAATCCACTTCTCTGTAAGTACTCCCTGATACTCTACTGACTCACCATTGGAATATCCACAGGCAAACACAGCCGCACCTGCCTCCAAGGCATCATAGCTTGCCTTATCTGTCTCAATGGGTACCAATTCAATATTTTCACCTGCCTTCACAATATCCGCATGAGCCAGATATAGAAAGGCCAAATCATTCCCCTGCACTATATGCCATTGTTCACATACCAATGGAATCAAAGATATAGAATCTTTTGTTACCTTCAACCAAATTTGCTCCTCTTCCGCCTTATTTTCCAGTACATGGGCTGCCGTGGCAATCCACACTCCTTCCTCAGAAACCTGATATACCACTCCGGTTCCCACTGCCCTACGTACTCCCGTGAAAACATTTCCTACTTCGACTTGAATCCTTTTTATATATTCTGTAGTCTCATCATTTACGATATCGGATTCTGCGACTGTTGCTACAGTATCCTCCTGTTTTTCTACAGTAGCCCCCTTGCCCTGTGCACACCAGACCAATAACACGCCTATTACTGCCGCTGCAATCAAACCAGATATTTTGAACACTTGCTTTACCTGTATTTGTTTCCGAAACTTTTGCCGTCTCATACTTCTTCCTTATCTCCCAATATTACACCACTAACGATGTTGCCCCCAATCTTCATGCATGTATTCGCTTTCCTCGCTACTCGCATAAACAAAACAGACCGAAACCTCTCATAAGGCACGGTCCGTTATTCAATCATATGATGTGTAAGCAAGACGATAAGCCGGGTTATGTCGTTGGACGATCATCTATCTGGCACGGCTGTTACCAGCCGCATCTAGCGACCCACCTGAAAGCAGGCCGGGCCGACCTGTCGCTTTCTTTTTGGTCTTGCTTCGGATGGGGTTTACATGGCTCCGCCCGTTACCGGACGGACGGTAGTCTCTTAAGCTACCTTTCCACCCTTACCAGGAGATATGCGGAGCATATCTCCGGCAGAATGTCCGAGCGAGTCTCTTCGAGAACTCGTTTTCGTCCATTCTTCCCATATCCTGCGCCTAAGCGTAGAACTGTGGCGGTATATTTCTGTTGCACTAGCCTTGGAGTCACCTCCACCGGACGTTATCCGGCATCCTGCCCTATGAAGCCCGGACTTTCCTCACCCGGACGCCTGAGCGTCCGACCGCGATCGTCTGTCTTACTTACACTCCGCTATTATAGCTTTTTCAGAACAAAAATACAAGACATCATTTGTATAAATAAATCTATCTTTTCAAATACTATAGCTGCTACTGATAATAAGTTTATTGTTATGGAGAAATTTAAATGAATATGGATAAAAAAGATTTAGGCGCACAGCTCGCCTACGCTGCACTGGACGACGTTCCGACTCCCAAATCGGACGCCAAAGAAATTGTAGGCTTGGTCAAAAACAGCGGTCGAATTACTGGCTACCAGCTCTCCAACGGCTCCACCGTCTCCAAGGAAGAGGGCGTGGCCATGGCCAAATCCGGTGACATTCAGGGCGTGGGTGTGGCTCACAGAAAAGACTCCGAATATCTCAAATCTCTGCCCGACGGAACTGAGAATAACAATCTTGGAAATCTGCCCTCTGTAAGTGGGTGAGATATCAAAAACCTTCCCTGTACCTTGACTAAGTCCGGGAAGGTTTCTTACATTTTCTCTCACACAAAATTACTGTCTATATACTCAAAGTAATTCTTTCGATTCACGCTATCCCAATTCTCCACATACCACGCATATGCCTCCCGAACTCCCTCCTCCAAGGGCTTTGTCTCAGACATCAATCTCTCCTGCTCCGTCACATCCAGATAATACTCGTAATCATAAAAACTAAAATACTTCCTCTGTTCCACATCCGACATCACATTCACAAATTCAGCCTGTTTCCCCACAACTTCATAGCACAATTTTACCCACTCCTTAACCGTAACAGTCTCCCTGTTACCTACATTAAATATATGCTGAGCAGGCTTTTTCTCCAAAATTGCATCCATGAAGCGACACAAGTCCTCCACATGGAAAAATTGCAGCTTCAGTTCTCCATCTTTGGGTAAATAGAATTTGCGATTTTGCATCGCACAATCAAAAACAAAAGCTTCCCTATAAACATTATTCATCGGCCCATATAGATAAGGCGGGCGAAGGATGTAGGCACCGGAATTTCCACGCAACAGAGCTTCTTCCGCTGCAATTTTATCCGTGCCATATTTCTTCCAGAAACAATTCTCCCCTAGCGGTGCAGTCTCCTCAAAGGGTTGTGTACCATATTCAGGATACACCGCACTGGAACTTATCAGAATATACTCGTCGTAACTGCCCAGGGCATCCAACAAATCCTCAACATCCTGCGCATTATAGGCTGTGACATCCATAACTGCGTCAAAATGATATCCTCGCAGTTTGTCTCCCAGTTCATGCCTGTCCGCCTGAATGAGCGTTACACCCTCCGATTGCATTCTGCTTCCTCGATTCAACACATAAACCTCTGCACCCTTACGAACATAATATTCCGCTACATATCTGCTCACAAAAACAGTACCGCCTGTTACAAGAATCTTCATTGTCCGCGTCCTCCCCTGTTATTCTCTCAATTTGCTCCTAGTCCCCACTCACAATCCCATAAGCCAATGCATCCGAATAGGTTCCATCATGGCGCAAATAGTATTCCTTAAATCTACCTTCATAGGTCATTCCGCACTTTTTCATAACCTCACCCGATGCCGGATTCTCCACATCATGTTTCGCTAAAATTCTGTGCATCCCCACCTCTTCAAACAAATACTGAATGACTGCTGCCAAGGCCTCACTCGTAATACCTTTATTCCAAAAATCATAACCAATACAATAGCCTACTTCACAATTATTGCGCAACTCATCTACTGACATCACTGAAATACTTCCTATCATCTCACCTTCATATTCGATTGCCCAGTGATATGTACTTTTCTTTGCATAATCCTTAATAGACATCTCCAGAAACGGAAATATATCCTCAGCTTTCTCATATACCTTCCATGATAAATACTTTGTTACCCTTTCATCATTTGCATAATTTCTAAACATATCGTCCACGTCTGACAATCTATATTTTCTTAGTAAAAGTCTGTTTGTACGGATTTCTTCCGTACCTTTATGATTCAGCATATTTATTACCTATCCCCTTCCCATTGGAATTTGTTTAATCCAGCAATTTGCTTTTCAGTTTATATATTTCTGTTTTTGAAATTCCTTTTGATAACAAATAATCTTCTATTGTTTCATATTTATTTCTTAAATACCTTAATATCTTCTCCATGTATTCAGGTTTTACATACAACAAATAATCTGGCAAAATTGTTTTTGCCGTCTTAATCATTTCATACAAATAAACATTTGATATTTCATAGTCAGCATAAATGTCAATATCAGATGCTCCTGCTAATAATAACAATATTCCAGCAATTATCCCTGTCCTATCTTTACCCTCTTGGCAATGAAACAATATACCACCAACAGAATTTGCCATTGTCCCAAAAATATTAGTAATTGCGATGTCATTCTCAAGCATTTGATAGTAATTTTCGATAACATCATTTTCTGAATTTGCAACTTTTGGATTTATAGCCAACGGAAAATTATAGCAATGAAATCTATTGTCAGATACAAAAGCATTAGGATTCATATTTGCAATCTTTGTATTTCTTAAATCTATGATGGTTATTATATTATGCTCAATTAGAAATTCTTTCACAGCATCATCTATCGTATGCGGAGCATCACTACGAATAAATCTTTGTGGCTTGATATATTTCCCATTCATTGTTGGTGTATATCCCAAATCCCTTACATTAAAGGTATTTATCCAGTCATATCTTTGCATTGTATCTTTCTCCACGAATTTGAATTTAACTCAATAGAATCCGCTCTGCTCTTTCAATATCTGCAAGCGTCAACCCTATCCTCTGATCTGTCTTTACCTGATGCTTCTCCACTTGACAATTGTGTAAATCAAGGTCATCAAGAACCACCCATTCCGTAACGTCATCATGTAACTTTAACCACAGAAGAATTTCCTCAGCTTTTACCAAACTAAATTTTTTAGTTCTTCTTATTTCTTCCGTAGTTAAATCCGGTGTCAAGCCGTCTAGCGACAAGCCTTCTTTTGCAAATATTTCAACCAATCTCTCTGCCTCTGTTCGAAGCGGCTTTAATTCAGAATCAAACCAAAAACGCCACCCGGAGTGAATAATTATCTTTGCATTTGTCTTTTTTACCAATAACGCTAATAACTTAACCTTCTCCTCATCAATTAGTGTTCCATCACTAATTTCTCTCTGATGGCTATCGTTCCAAAAATTAGAATTAAGCACACCATCAACATCCAAAAATACAACTTTCATATAGAAACCTCTTATTGATTTTACATTCCCAAACCAATATTCACCTTATCTCCAGCATAGCCTCCCGCATTTGGGAAATCCTCTCTTATAACCTGAATAAACTTTTCCGAAAACCCATAAGCTTCCAATTCTGAAACAGGAACAAATTTCACATCATGAATTGGGTTTTCGTCAAATTCATTGGTTGGCAAAGCGACCTCACCGCCTAATCTTTTCAGCAGAAAAGTAATATGTAAAACCGTATAATTACTGGCTGCAACATCACATACATACAGCATCCGAACAGGCTCTACATCCAGTCCGGTCTCTTCCTTCATTTCACGAACAAGCCCCTGTTGCAAAGTTTCTCCTCGCTCCAGTCTTCCGCCGGGCAAAGACCAGTTTCTCTTATCACTTACCTTTTGTTGAACCAGCAAAATCTCATCATTTTCAATTAAAATTCCTGTAACACGAATCTGAAACATGTCCTACTCCTCACCACCTAAAACGTTCTCAAAAAACCGCAAGACTCCATCTTCAATCGCAAATTGATCCAATTCCTCTTCAGACAGATCGTAGTAATACTTACCGGTCTTTATATCCAACGACAAACTGTCTAGCGGAAACCCCTTTTTCCGAATGCTACTATGAGGCATGTCGGTCAAAATAAACTTCTCACTGTCCAGAGACGGGTCCATGGCTTCATAAATATGGTCTGCATCCATCACAAAACAAATTGCATTCCTGTACCTTGCCGTGAGGTTACCATACACTTTCACCAATCCGACATAATGTTCTATCATCTGTTCATCAGATAAATAACTGCCATTTACCGTACGTACATGCACTCCCGGCTGAACCTTATCCGGAACATTATCAAAATACAATCCTGAATCACAGGAAAATACCGGCATTCGAAATGCTTCATAATATGCAAGTGCCTTCTGCCTTGCATTTTCAAGGGGTGTATTCCCATCCTCCAGTACTTCCGGAATGGTATACCCTTCTGCTCTCAAATCTTGTAAGCCAATTAATTCTATGCCTAATTTTTCAAGTCGCCGTTTCATAGCAGATAATTTTGCCTCATTACCTGTACCAAATAATAACTTCATTTTATACCACCTCATCCAACTGCCTGAATCAACAAATCCTGCTGCCTTCGTTCAGCACCATGTAATTAACAATGCCCCTCTGTCTAGCTCATAAACCATTCCAGAAACTCTCGCATATACCTTTCATGCGGAGTAATTATATTAATATCCACACTCGGAAACATTTTCGCATAAGAATCTAACATGTCCCTGAGATTATCTTTCGATTGCATGTAATCATCAATTATATATTCCTTACTCATCCCTGATTTATATAGCAATATAGCCGATACAACACCCGTTCTATCCTTTCCGGCATTACAAAAATACAATACATTCGAATCAGCCGTCCATATCGCATCTATAATTTTACCCATCTGCTCATCAACCATTTTTATGTAGGAATCAGCCACATCATCAACAGTTTGCGGAATAGCATTACCTCCGGTAACAGGCATACAATAATATTGAAACTGGTCACTGTATACTAGCGGACATTCTTTTTTCACTCGTTCTTCATCAGTTCTAAGATCAACTATCGTAGTGATGTTATGTGCAATAAGCCAATCTATCTCTTCCTTTGTTATGCAATTAGGAACATCACTTCTTATAAACCTTAGACTATCAGACAAAATTGCACGGGTATTTAATGTACTTGTTAAAATATTATTCATCTGCCGGTTATCTCCCTGTAAACATTTCCTCTAAATACTCCGCAATCCCATCCTCATCATTCCTACCGATAACGATGTCCGCAACTTCCTTCACCTCGTCAATGGCATTCCTCATTGCAACTCCCACTCCGCACAACTTAAGCATGCCTATATCTGCAAAATCATCCCCAAAAGCAATCACGTCTTCTAATCCTATATCACACGCCTCACACACCATATGTATAGCCTTTTCTTTGGTAACTCCTGCCTTGGTAAATTTGTACCAGAAGCCATCCGAAAATCTCGCGCAGTCATAGTCTAATAAAGCTTCCCTTAGATTTTCTGCCTTTTTCTCATCAAAAATCTCCACGCACACTTTCAAAGCCGGTTCGGCAAAATCTGTAAAATCTGTATATATACTATCGCCCCAGCTTTTATCCAGATTCCTAGGATTTGTTTTATAATTCCAATAATGATTTGTTAAGGTATCTACCGTAATCTCACAAGCATCTCCACAAATTCTTTTGGCAGTCGCAATCACATCCTGAGTCTCTTCTGTCGTCATTTCTGCTTTGTAAACATAGTCATTCCCTTTTTTCACCAAAGCACCGCCACTGGAAATTAAAATATCCGGCTGTAATTCTGATAAAAAATCTAATGAATTCTGTTCGCTTCTGGACGTGGATACTCCGATAATGATACCCTTGGCTCTACACGCATTAAGTGCAGACAATGTCCGCTTGGATATTTGTTTTTCATTATTCAACAAGGTTCCGTCTAAGTCAAATAATAACAGTTTCATTTTCACCCAATTACCTTTATATTATTTTTCTATTCCCCAAGCTTTTTCAGAGTATCCTTGCGAACTTCTTCTCTTAAGCCTTTAAGATACTCCGAAAAAGCTACTTTATCATCTGCATATGTCTTGTTTAGTTCATATTCTTTCGGTATCCAAGTGGATAGGTCTGAAATGTTATGTTGAATAAGGGCTTCTAACCCATCAATTGCTTTATATACTTTAGCTTCTACTGTTTCTCTTTTTGACATTTCATCAAATAATGCAATCATTTCAATAGCATAGTTTTCCGGCAAAGTATTTACCCAACTATATAACAAGTCTTTTTCCGTTTGCTCGTGTGTAGCTGTCTTATCAAATGTCGGAATATCACCGGTAAAAGCTTCTCCCAAATCGTGAATAATACACATTTTGATTACTTTATCCATATCAACTTCCGGGAATTCGTCTTTTATAAAAAATGCCATCAGTGTCATCATCCAACTGTGTTCGGCAACACTTTCATGTCTGCCGTTTTTAGTGTAGCAGTGCCTGGTAGCATCTTTCAATCTTTCAGCTACACTTAACGCTTCTAATAATTTTCTTGCTTCCATATTCTGCCCTCCATTTGTATTCACGATTTATTTACCCTATTGCTCTATAACTTAGGAATTATGTAAGCAAGCTCGCGTACAAACCCTTCAGTATGGTACAATGTCCCGACTTTTCCACATTTTTTCTAATTTCGTCGGAACTTTTTAGTGTATCAATTCCGACTAATCTTTACTTTTCCTTCTTTAGTGGGGATTTTTCGCTACTTCGAACCCGACTATTCTTCATTTTCTCTTCTTTGGTCGGGGTTTTCGGACGTCTCGAACCCGACTATTCTTTGTTTTTCCCTATTTAGTCGGGCATTTTCACCACTTCGAACCCGACTATTCTTCATTTTCCCTTCATTAGTCGGTTTTTTCGGTCGTTTGGAACCCGACTATTCTACTATTTCTCTTCTTTGGTCGGGTTTTCACAAGATATTAGAATTACATCCACGAGCTATATCCAAAATATCACATTTTCCATTATGCCCCTCCACAAATCCTAGGTCTGACACTCCAGCAAATGTGCCATCCGCTCCGCCAACCATCTCGCCACTCCATCCTCGTCATTCCTGCCTATAACGCCTGTGGCAATGGCCTTTAACTCCTCCACCGCATTTTCCACGGCATAGGCTTCGTCCGCCATTTCAAACATTTCCATATCATTTGTGCCGTCACCAAATGCCACCACATAATCCACGCCTAGATATGCCTTCAACTGTGCAATGGCATTGGCCTTAGACACGTGTTGCGGCATAATCTCCAGCCACTGCTCTCCGCTGTAAATATCCTTGTGAAAAATACAATGATACTTGTCCTTAAATTGATGATATAAGGGCTCCAATTTCTCATAGCTGTCGATACAAGTAAAATAGAACACCTCACCCTTTATCAAATCCTCCACATGCTCTATGGGATTGTCTCTTACATCCCCCAGGCGGGTCATCAGAAAATCTTTGGTCACATCGTTACACTGCTCCAGTACATAGGAAAACTTCTCTACTCCTGAAATATACGCATATACAATGAAACTGACACCACCTGCAATCAAAGCCTCAAATATCTCCTGCTTCTGCGCCGCCGAATAGGGATTCTTCGCCAGAATCTTACCGGTATCATTTTCCACAATCGCAGCTCCATTGTAGGTAATGATAGGTATCTTTGCATGTAATCCTTCAGTCACCTTCGTTGCAGTGATATAAGACCTTGCCGTGGCATAGGAAAAAATCATTCCTTTTGAAGTCAAATCCGTTATCACCCGGCTCGAATAATCTGAAATTGTAACGTCACTTCTTAGCAAGGTTCCGTCCAAATCGGAAATATATAATGTTTTGATACTACCACCTCCAAACTGTCTATTGATAAATGCACGCCTCAATTCCCGGAAGCAAGGTATAAACTGATTTTCCTGCCAACGCATCACAGAGAATCATCATTTTGTCGTACGCATCATACTCCAGATTCTTCAAGTAGTTATCTATAAAATGATATTGAGCATCTGTTATATCCTTCTTTCCGATATCTGCCTCAATATCCTTAATCGGAAAAGAGTGCGTCAGACACACCCTTGCTACTTCATCCCATCCTTTGGACATGGCATAGTCATAACCATCAATAATATGCCTTACCGCCGCAACACCGGTACGCCTCCCTATATCATGCAGCAACCCGCACACAAATGCCTTCTCCACATCCAAACCACAAGCTTGGGCAATTCGTTCTGCTGCCATTGCTACATTTTTAGAATGTTCCGTCCATGGACCGGGATTCATTTTTCCTGCACACTCCAACTCTGCTAATGCAATTTCTCTATTCGGAAACATTTTGTCACTCCTTTTTACAAGCATTTATTATCCTTGTCTCTTACATGAAATCCCTATACGAAATCTATGTTCTTATTCTACCTCATACATTTATATTTTCCATGCAAAAATTTGCTTTTTCCCCTACCAAATCTATAAAAATATGCTAAAATAGACTAAAACTCTTTCCAGTGAAAGGAGACTGCCATGCCACTTCCCCTAAAACCCGGCTACAACTTCCATATCGACCGTCAGTGCAAGCCCTCCAACTATGAGATGTCCCAGTTGGAAGTCTACCGAGACTACTATGGCATCAGTTACACGGTAAGCGGCAACCGCAAATTTATCATGCCTCACATGATTGGATTTCTCCATGCCGGAAGCGTGGGGGTTACACCTAAAAATGTGTATCACAAAACAGCCTTTGTGGACGACACTCCCTACGAGCGTTTCGTACTGAAATTTACAGATGAGGCCATTGCACCGCTACTTGCCATTGTCGGAACCAATACCTTTGAAGAATTGTACAGCTATCCGACATACCACTTTACCCCCGCTGTCCAGACCCAAATATACAACCTTTTCTGTGCTATGCTTGCCGAATATGAACACTACACCAAAGAATCCGACCTTCTTCTGCGAGGCATGCTGCACAATCTGATTATGACGGTAATTCGAGAGCATCTGCCTGCTGCCCCGGAGGACATTAAAATTTCCTCTGCAGACAAGTCTATCTTGTCTGCCATGAACTATATGGAGGTCAACATGCTCTCCAACCCTTCTTTGGAAGAAACTGCCGGATATGTAAATATCTCGCCCTCACATTTTTCCAGACTGTTTAAGAAGGCCACCGGCTTGTCCTACTCCGAATACTTTAATTATATCAGAATAGAAAACGGCCGCAAGCTTCTGCTTACGACCGACCTTTCCGTGAGTGAAATTGCCACATTATCCGGTTTTGACAACGGCAACTATTTTTGTAATGTCATGAAAAAGGTGTTGGGATGTACACCCACAAGTCTGCGGAAATAATTTCACTCCCCACCAATCAACCTCTGCCACCTTTCATCCTCCTTCATAAACCCAAAGGCCTCGTCATTCCGCATACCTTCTAACAAATCTTTGCGAAGCGTCTCTGCAAACTTTTCGTCTGTCTTTCGCATGTTCATGTGTTCATAAAGCTCTGACCCGGTAAACGCAGTGATATCCTTCACACTCTCCAACATCTTCTGCACAATCTCTACAACCTTGTCTGCATCCTGCTCCACTGCTGCAAGCTCCAGTCCACAGGACACTTCATGATAAACACCCATTTCAAACAGCCTTGCAAGATCCTGATGCTTCTCCACCATTTTGCGAGCCTTGCCCATATTACCGTCCTGCAAGGCCATCACATAAATATTGTTAAAAACCATACTCAACATCTGATAACCGGAAAAGAGTAACTCCTCATAAGTTTTATATGCCTCCTCCCGCCTGTCTGTTTTACTCAGAAGATCAGCCAACTTTCTTTTTCGTTCCGGGTTTTGATCCGAATAGTAGGAAAGACACTTCTCAGCCTTGTCATATTCTTCTATTCGCATATAATACGCAAACAGAGAGTCCGCACCATGAAGCCTGATTGCCTCCTCATTACTCTCCAAAAGCCGCTCACACCAACCCATAATCTGACTGTCATATTGCTCTGCATCAGGCACCTCCTGCATCAATCTCTGTGCCTCCAAAATCACTGCAAACTGCCAAATTAACTTATAGCAGTTGGGATAGACTTCTATCTGAGCCTTTCCCCATGCAAAAGCCTCCTCATAGACTCCTTGCTTCAGCCGGTTATCCAATTCCTGTACAAGCTGATTAATTTCCTCCTCCGTAAGCTCCTCTTGAAAAGCCAACAAGACATCCGGTGAAATCCCTAGTAAACGTGCAATAGGTGCCAACAGCATAATATCAGGATAGGCATTTCCCTTCTCCCATTTATTTACCGCAGGTGCTGTAACACCAAGACGACTCGCCATCTCCTCCTGCGTCATATTCTGTTCTTTCCTGTACTTGCGAATAATTTCCCCTATCTGCATAACCAATCTCCTTCTCTTGAATATGTCACCCAAGACCTTATATTTATCATAGCAGATAGAATAGATAGACACAATTGAATCAATGTTAATCTACAGGAAACATTTTTAACCATCATTCAACAAACAAAGGACAGAAGACTCTTTCAGCCTTCTGCCCTTCCTCTTAAAATATAGTCACATCCTGCAAAAAATCTACATCAAATTCCACAATTGCCTTGTGTATCTTATTCAACAAATCCTGCTTTTCCTCTTCAAAATGATATTGCGCCAACTGTTCCCATAACGCATCCAGTGCATCAATATCCATCTCTTCCGCAGCTTTGTTCATACAGTGCGCCAATTCCACAATCTCTTCCTCACAATCAGCAGCACATTTCTTATCTCCATTGGGCGAATTGGTTACAAACACCGCCAACTTCTCCCGATAAGCACACCAACGCTCCACAAAGATAGGCGTCATTGCCTGAAGGACATCCACCTCGTCATTTCGCGCGGCATCCTCCAATACCTTTGCCATTCCTGCCAAGGGAATAATACCGATGGTAGCAGCAGAATTTTTCATACTGTGTACCTTGGTACAATAATCCTTTCTGCCGGAGTCCGTCTCAATCTCTGCAAATAACATTTCCAAATCTCGAGCCTCATACTCCACTGATTCTGCAAAAAATCTTATCGTATCCAGCATTGTCTGCTGATTCTTAAAATGAGTTCCCGCATACTTCCAATCCAAGCCCTCTATCATGGGAAGTTCCCAACGCTCCTGCTCCTCCTGCACCGCAGATGCGGCTACCTCTTGCAGCTTCTCCTCATCCAATAAATCCCATATCATATACTCCAATTTTTTGTAATCAATGGGTTTTTCCAAAAAGGCTGTGAACCCCTCCTGCAGATACTTTTCCTTGGCACCCACCAAAGCATTGGCTGTCAGAATTACCACCGGAGCCCCCTTTGAAGGAAACTCCCCCATCTCCTGCATAATACGGAATGTCTCCACGCCATCAAGCTCCGGCATCATATGATCCATAAAAACAATATCGTAGGCATGTTGTTTTACCTTTGCCAGACACTCTTTGCCATTTCCGGCCTCATCAATCTGTATTCTGGTCTCCTTTAAGAGACCCACAAACACCTTACGATTCAATTCATTATCATCCACAAAAAGAATCCTTGCCTCCGGTGCCTCATAGCTATGCTGATAAACCTCTGCCTCCGGTTCTGCACTCTCCTCCAACTTTCCGACAGGCTCATCCGCTACAATCTCCTGCACCAATTCAAAGGAAAACTCTGACCCTTCCCCATAAACACTGGACACCTTTAACTCACTGTTTAACAAGCCCAGAAGCTGCTTGGTAATGCTCATTCCAAGTCCGGTACCTTCAATGTTGCGATTTCTTTTCTCCTCTATACGCTCAAAGGGCATGCAAAGCTTCTGCAAATCCTCTTCCTTAATGCCAATACCGGTATCACGCACACAGAAAAACAACTTCGCTGTATTGGTATCCTCTCCTGCAATCTGCGAAATCTCTAACGTAACAGTTCCCTTATGAGTATATTTTACAGCATTGTTTAACAAATTCACCAAAATCTGTCTCAGACGAATATCATCACCCATCATTTTTCGGGGAATGTTCTCATCTATCAACACTTTAAATTCCAGACCTTTTACCTTGGCCTTGAAGGATATCATATTTACAACATCCCTTATCACCGTTCCAAAGTCATACTCCACCGAAATGACGCTGAGCTTTCCTGCTTCAATCTTGGTAATATCCAGAATGTCATTGATAATACTGAGCAGGGACTTTGCTGCCCCCTCAATATCCTTGGCATATTGCCTGATGGTAGTGTCCTTCGTCTCTCGCAAAATAAGCTCATTCATTCCTAAAACTGCTGTGATAGGCGTTCTTATTTCATGAGACATATTTGCCAGAAAATTCGTCTTGGCGGCATTTGCAGAATCTGCGCGCTGTTTTTCCTTTTCAAGCTGTTCCGCCAACAGCGCATCGGGATTTTCCGTAGTCATATAAATACCCAAATTAAGCAACACAATGCCGATACAGGTGATTAGTGAATCAGGTATAATAATCTGATACACCGCCACAGGTATTTCACTAAAAAGTGCCACATATATAGCTCTTTTCTTCTTCCCCGGAATTAGCTTGCCATATTGAAACATCAATCGGATAATCAAAAACAAATAAACAGCCACACCAACGTAAGTCATAAAGGCGGCAGGCCCATAAGAATAATTACTTCTGACCGACTCCACATAATACAGCGGCAGAAAAATCGTTCCTGCTATGGTAACCAGCAATGGTGTAAGCGTAAAATGGTACTTACGAATCGTTCTGCCTATTTCCTCTTCTATAATCGTCTCCAGATACCGATAGGCAATATAAAAGATGACCTGCAAAAGTCCCATATAAAAAATATGTATGACACGATTTACAATGGGCGAAACCGTTTCCAGATGATTTACCGTATACACAGAAAACACATCAAAAATCAACTGGGAAAAAGAACATGCTAAAAGTGCCACAAACCGTTTAGATGAACTGGTTTTTTTGCCCGTTGACAAAAAATACAGTACTCCGATAAACAATATGAAAATAGCACATGCAATCTGTGTCTTGTACATGCGAACCCCTACTTTCCGATAATCCCCTCTATCTTATCCAGTAACATCTGCGAATCCACAGGCTTTAAAATATAACCTGCCGGGCGCAATGCCAAAAGCTCCATCACGATTTCCTTTGAATCCATGCTTGTCAGAAAAACAACCGGGATATCCGCAAATTCCGGCTCTGCCTGAAGCTTCTCCAGGAACTCCTTGCCGTTCATCTCAGGCATTTCATAATCAAGCAATATTAAATCCGGCATCTGTTTTCCAATAGATACAAATCCGTGAAGTCCCGAAGGTGCCACCGCAGCCGAATATCGTTGCTCCAAAATCCCTTTGATATTGCGCAGAACCATTGCATTGTCGTCCACAATCAAAATATGCTGCTTCCCATTGCGCTTTACACCTTCTTGGGCAATTTTCGCATAGGATTCACCTGCAATAACCGCCCTGCAAATCTCCACAAATCGTTTTCCCGTTACCGGACGTAACACCTTATGCACCCGGCCTGTGGCATAAAACGTCTCATAAGCATCACTTTCCGATTTCATTCCTATAGTTACTAACGGAACAGTTGCAAATCTCTCCTGAATCTTCTTTAACAGCCCGGCGAGATTCCCTGTCGTTCCCTCCAGATTGATAATAAAAAGCTTCGGCTTTAAGAGACTGACTTCCTCCATGGGAACCTCGTCAACATTATGATATTGTGTGACCAGAAACCTCCAGTTTAACATCTGAAACAATTCGTTATTAGTTCTGCTTTCCTGTCCAATCAATACAATCCTGTTTCTCATAGCACCCCTCCGTATCTTCATTTTCTTCTATTATACCAAACAAAAAGGCTACTGCGCAATATCCGCAAACAACTCGCAATCATACCACTTCGGTGTTTCGCCCTTATATCCTTCTATCATGCTCTCATACTCCTCATTGCTCTGCAAGCTGTAAGTTTCCGACTCATTGCCATCAAAATAGTAATAATCATACTCTAATTCCGATTGTGAATCAGCCGCCTTGACAAAATGGATTAACTCAAAATATTTTCCGCCACTGCCAAAGGTATAAATCATTTCTTCATTGCCGTCATAATTCTGTCCCGACCTAATATAGCCGTTATTATATACAGAGAATCCCATATGGGTTGTATGGGTTTCGCAGATATCATAACAAATAAGCTCCTCATCCCGCACTGCAAAAATGCAAATACTTTCCGAAGGACTATCCTCCATTCGAAATAGCAGTTCCGGCTCGCCCTCATTGTCTATATCCACAAGGGCAAAGCTTTTCCTCGCATTGGAAAAGGTATCCTCCGGGGCATACTTTTCATCATCGAAATAGGACAATTCCGCGAATGGATTATCGGTATCCCCTTGGACAAACGGATTGGGAACACTAATTTCATTGCGCAAAAATGCCACATATAAGGGATGTATATCCATACTGTCCAGATATGCCTTAGCACTTTCAGTGAAGTTTTCTGTCTCAATCTCCCATTCGATGGAATATTCTTGCCCTGAACTCTGATATATTGCTGTTGCATTGCCGCACAAAACCTTCGTTTCGTCCTCTCTTATTTCTACAAATTCAACCTGCAAATCTTCAAAATCTGTTCCATCCTCAAGAAGCTCCAAGCCATAGGCCTCCCCAATCAGCTCCTCCATGGAACTGACACTTGCAATCTTATAACCTGCCGGACTCTCCGCAAAATCAATTCCCTGTATCCGTTCAAAAGAATCATTCCCCCACAACATATAAAGCTTCTGCTCATCACCGTCCACCAGATAATCCTTTACAGGAAATACCTTCATGGTATCCTCCGGAGTCTGAACAAACAAAGCATACCCCTCTGTTCCTACCGCAGCATCACTGACATAGCAGGAATAGACCTTCCTGTCGTCCCTATCATATTCACAAATACAATCCTCCAAAAGGATTTCTATGCCTGTGTCTAAGCCGTCATAAACCAAAGAAAAGCTCGTAACTTCTGCAAGGGCTTCTGTTGACGTTTCCGCAGATACCGTTGACTCAGCCCCGGTTTCTACAGACGCAGAGGATTCCTGCTTTATAGTCTCTTCTGTAGATATCGTTACCAGGCTTGCATCTTCCCTTGCGCTTGTACATGCTGATAGACACAAAGTACCTGCTATTACTATCGAAACTATTATTCTTCTCATTCTCTTTCCTTTAGCCTTTCTGGGCAAGCCTTTTGGATAATGCGACATTTCTCCCACCCCCACCTCCTGCATCTTCTGGTACTTATTTGGTGGCAATATTTTCTCTATGTAGTCCGCCAAATACTGCTGTCTGGATTGCAGCCCCTTTGTCCACAGCACAAAATCAACATATTCATCACTTGCAATCCCTTTCCGTGGATTCCAAATATCCTCTTTAATTTTATTTAACTGCTCCTCTGTAAATTGAAAGGGATTCTCATTACTGAAACACACAACTTTTTCTTTCAATGGCTCCATCTCTCTTTCCCTAGGTATCACTTCTCTACATAGTACCACTCACATACCGTTTTCTTCAAGGATTAGATTGTCGTATTTTCATTTTTTGCCAACTTACAAAACCATATATATCATTGAATAAAAAAGTGGCGAAACACACAACTACCGAAACATATCGAACGTCATACATGCTCGCCAACACCCACAAAAATATGAGAACAATATCATTTGCAGCATATGCTAAGGCAAAATAAGGACTTCTTCTAAATGTTAGATATACAGCAAGAAAACTTGTAGTAACTGAAATAGTACTTGGTACTATGTTTGCAGTATGAAAACCGTATAAGATAAAGTAAAATATAAAAGTAACAACAATCGTAGTACTCCACATAAATACAACTTCCTTTTTGCTAATGTTGTTTACCTTAACCTCTGATTTTTTACCATTATAGGGATTTTTTAGCCAAGAAATCAGTGCAAATATCGCCATAGGCATTGTCATGCCAAGGTAAGTAATCATCTCGCCATAATATGCAAAGGTAAATGATATCACTCCGTATAACAAACTGAAAAGCACCATTAGAAATTGTCCAAACGGATTACCTTTTGCATTAAAGATGAGTGAAGTTACGCCAACCAAGGATGCCAACAGTGTCAAATAATTTTCCCTATCAAAGATACAGAAAGAAATCACAACTAATGCAACCGAAGAACTCCATAATATAATTTCAGCGTTTGAAAAATAACCTATTAACGTTTTTAGTTTTGACATAATGACCTCCAAAAAAATAAGCATTCGTATACACATCTTCTAAGACCTAACGATGTGTAACGAATGCTTTAAGCATCTTCTACCCGGTGGCAGTATTTCATATTTGTTACATGATATCGAACTAATTCTCATTCATCTTTGCCAGCTTCGCTGCCTGGTCGGCTGCGATACAGGAATCCAGAATCTCCTGAATATCTCCGTTCATAATCTTATCCAACTTATACAGGGTCAGGCCGATTCTATGATCGGTCACGCGTCCCTGAGGGAAGTTGTAGGTACGGATTTTCTCAGAACGGTCGCCTGTACCAATCTGGCTGCGGCGAAGCTCCGCCTCAGCGTCGTGACGCTGCTGCTGCTCGATGTCATAGAGCTTTGCTTTCAGCAGGGCAAAAGCCTTGGCCTTGTTCTGCAACTGGGACTTCTCGGTCTGGCTGTAAACCACAATACCGGTAGGGTAATGAGTCAGACGCACCGCAGAGTCGGTGGTATTTACGCACTGTCCGCCGTTACCGGATGCACGCATTACATCGATACGGATATCCTTGTCTTCAATCTTGATATCAATGTCCTCATCTACCTCAGGCATTACAGCCACGCTGATGGTGGAGGTATGAATACGTCCGCCGCTCTCCGTCTCCGGAACACGCTGTACACGATGCACACCGCTCTCGTACTTCATCACAGAGTACGCACCCTGTCCGGTAATCATAAACTGCACTTCCTTCATGCCGCCGATGCCGATATCGTCCACGTTCATGGTCTCTACCTTCCAACGTCTGCCCTCTGCATAATGCACATACATACGATAAATCTCTGCAGCAAATAAAGCCGCCTCATCACCGCCTGCGCCTGCACGGATTTCCACGATTACATTCTTATCATCATTAGGGTCCTTGGGAAGCAACAAAATCTTAAGCTCCTGCTCAAGCTCCTCCACACGATTACGGCTCTCATTCAAGGTCTCCTTAATCA
This sequence comes from Acetatifactor sp., assembly GCA_045543175.1. Taxonomy (GTDB): domain Bacteria; phylum Bacillota; class Clostridia; order Lachnospirales; family Lachnospiraceae; genus Acetatifactor. The sequence goes on from JAZQMG010000037.1 coordinate 28,110, forward strand.
TGTCGCGCATTTCCTCGTCGCTCTCCTCCTCAAGCATTGCCAAGGAGTCTTCAATATCCTGCTTGCAGGCCTTATATTCCTTATATGCCTCAACAATGGGAGTCAGGTCACTCTGCTCCTTCATGAGCTTCCTAAAACGATCCTGATTGTTTGTAACATTGGGCTCATTCAGCTCGCCCATAATTTCTTCAAAACGAATTAACAAATCTTCCAGTTTGTCAAACATATTGAACCTCTCTGCTTTCTGATTTCAACAAAACTTACATTAACATAGATACCAAAATATGGCAAGCCTTCGATTACCTATTATATAAGGGTTCCATATACCACACGGTCAAGTCCTGCATAGTCTTTTACTACATTGACCTCTGCAAAGCCTGCCTGTTCCATCAACTTCTTAACATCCTCTCCCTGATCATAACCGATTTCAAAAAACATCATACCTCCGCCTGCAAGGTACGCTTTCCCGATACTTACAATCTCCCGGTAGAAATCAAGCCCGTCCACACCACCGTCCAATGCCATCATGGGCTCATGTTCCCTGACCTCCGGCATCAATGTCTCGATGACATCCGGCCTGATATAAGGAGGATTTGACACGATAACTTCAAACTTACCCTCAATATTTTCAAATAAATTGCTTAAGATAAACTCTGCCGGCTTACTCTCGGATAAAAGCTTCCCCGCATTCCGCTTCGCAACAGTCAAGGCCTCCTTGGAAATATCTGCACCCACACCACTGCACTCATTGCTATAATGCAACAGGCTAATCAGTATACAGCCACTTCCGGTACACATATCCAGAATCCGCATGCCATCATGCAGATTTTTCAGCACTTCCTCCACCAGAATCTCTGTATCCTGTCTGGGAATCAACACATGCTCATTGACTGCAAATTCCAGTCCCATGAATTCCTGCACACCCATAATCTGCTGTATGGGGATGCGTTTCGCACGCACTGCAAGCACTTCATCATATCGGGCTGCTTCCTCCTCGGTCACTTCCCTCTCACCATGTACCAACAGCGTATTCCTATCGGTGTTACATACATATTCTAAAAGCAGACGGGCATCCAGTGCCGCTTCGGGAACCTCTGCTCTCTCCAACCTTTTTACACCTTGTCTGTAAATTTCTGCGTAGGTCATGACTCTTCCACAGCCTCTGCCGCCTCAGTGTCCTCTACCGATTCAGACTCTTCTACCGCTTCCTCATCCTCTGCGTCTTCTTCGGGCTCATCCACCAACCAACTCTCATCCACTTCATACCCGAAGGTCTCCTTCAAATAAGCCTTCCAGTCAAACACAGCCTCAACAGCAGCAATGGCAACCTCCACCATCTGCTTATCCGGCTCCTTGGTGGTAATGCGCTGAATCAGCATACCGGGAGCAGAAAGCACCTTCATAATCACATTATCACTTCTACCCGCCAGACGAATCAGCTCATAAGAAATTCCTGCCACAACAGGCATCAGTAAAATACGAAGACATACCTTCAAAATCATGTTGTCCACTCGGATAAAGAAGAACAACACAATACTTACAATCAATACAAAGAAAATAAAGCTAGTACCACAACGCTTGTGCAGTCTGGAGCTTCGCATTACATTGTGAACTGTCAGGGGACGCCCCTTCTCAATACAATTGATACATTTATGCTCTGCACCATGATATCCATACAGACGCTTAATGTCACTCATGGCACTGATGCCCCACACATAAAGCAGGAAAATACCGATACGAATACAGCCCTCCACAATAGCAAGCAGCGAATCATTTCTGATATATCTTGCAAAAAAAGCTGAAATAAGGTACGGCAACACAATGAAAAGCCCCACTGCCATGGCAATGGAAAGCAGTGTCACCAAGGTATTCATCAGTTTATCGTTGCTCTCACTCTGCTTCTTAGAATTCTCCTTGGCCTCTTCCTCATCATAAAAAGAAGCTGAATAATTCAAGGCCTTCATTCCCAAAACCATGGAGTCTACAAAATTAAATACGCCACGCACCAAGGGCAGTTCCTTGAACTTATTGCCATGCATTGCCCCCTGATGGTTCTCCAACTCCACTGTAATCTCACCGTCAGGCTTTCTCACCGCAACGGCATAACGGTCTTTATTTTTCATCATAACGCCTTCCAGAACAGCCTGTCCGCCGATTCCCGAATAGCGTGTGCATTTCTTTTTGGCCATAATTGCTCCTATCCCAAAAGACATCTTCCCGATTGCATCGCTCAGATGTCTTTAACAAAAAAGGTTGAGATAGAAATACCTCAACCTTTCGCTTGCATTCTTATTTAACGCCGTATTTCTTGTTGAACTTATCAATACGTCCATCAGCTCTAGCAGTCTTCTGCTGGCCGGTGTAGAATGAATGACATTTGGAGCAAACCTCCACGTGAATCTCGGGTTTAGTAGAACCGGTCACGAAAGTGTTACCGCAGTTACAGGTTACGGTAGCCTGATAGTACTCGGGATGGATTCCTTCTCTCATGTTTTCACCTCTCTATAAAAATTCATGTATTAGTTCTATGTTCTCATCCGCACTGCCTATGGAACCACAAACAGCGGTATTATTGTAACACACTGATTGTCTCCTTGCAATACCTAAATAAAAATATTTTCAATATTTTAAATATTTTAAATAAATTTATTCTTCTTAACCATATTTACAAATTCTACATTGTTACGAGTACGTGCAAACATATCCAGAATTCTGTCTGTTGCCTCATCGGGCTTCAGACCGTTCAGGGCCTTACGCATGATGTTGATTGCCTCCAGTTCCTCACTGTCAAGCAGCAAATCCTCACGTCTGGTACTGGACTTGGCCAAATCAATTGCAGGAAAAATACGCTTCTCAGAGAGCTTGCGGTCCAGTACCATTTCCATGTTACCGGTACCCTTAAACTCCTCGTATACCACATCGTCCATCTTGCTTCCGGTCTCTACCAGTGCAGTTGCCAGAATGGTCAGACTTCCGCCCTCACGCATGTTACGCGCTGCACCAAAAAATCTTTTGGGCATGTGCAATGCAGAAGGATCAAGACCACCGGACAAGGTACGTCCACTGGGGGGAACTACCTGGTTGTAGGCTCTGGTCAGACGAGTGATACTGTCAAGGAGAATCACAACATCCTTTTTATGCTCCACTAAACGCTTTGCACGCTCAATTACCATCTCAGATACACGCTTGTGATGCTCAGGAAGCTCATCAAAAGTGGAATAGATTACCTCTACATTGTCACCCACAATCGCTTCCTTGATATCCGTAACTTCCTCGGGACGCTCATCAATCAAAAGAATCAACATGTGCATATGAGGACTGGTACGAAGAATGGACTTCGCCACCTCCTTAAGCAAGGTGGTCTTACCAGCCTTGGGCGGTGACACAATCATACCTCTCTGGCCCTTACCTACAGGGCTTACCAAATCCATCACTCTCATGGACACACCGCAGCCGGGGGTCTCCAATTTGATGCGCTCATTGGGGAAAATCGGAGTCATATCCTCGAAGTTCATGCGACGTGCGCTCTCCTCCGGGGTATAACCGTTAATGGACTTCACAAACAAAAGTGCGCTGAACTTCTCCTGCTGGGTTTTCACACGCTTATTGCCACACAAAATATCACCAGTCTTTAAGCCAAATCTGCGAATCTGGCTGGGCGCAACATATACGTCATTTTCACCGGGCAGATAATTTTCACAACGGATAAATCCATAGCCGTCAGGCATAACCTCCAAAATACCGCTTGCCTCAAGACCACTGTCCAATTCCTTAGATGCCTGCATATCATCAGACTGCATTCTGGACTGTCTGGACATATCCTCCCCTGCCTGCTCCGCAGGCTGACTCACAGCTCTTTGCGGCTCTAAAACAGGCTGTGCAGCCTTCTTCTCTCTGGCATCCTCCTGAAGCATTGCCTCCACAAGTTCAGATTTTTTCATAGTGGAAGTGCCCTTCAATCCACGGACCTTTGCAAGCTCTTTTAACTGCTGCAACGCCAGTGATTCATATTTTTCTCTCATATTATATACCTCCCTGTGCGGTAACGAAGCCGCACATCTTTGTTGTTATGCACTTATTCTTTGGGATTTATTGCAGATGTACATTGATGTGTCCTAGGTGGCATGAAAAACCATCCGAATCTTATTATAATACAAACTTTTGCAAATAGGAAGTCCTAATTTTACGAAATTTAAAATTCCGAAAATGATAATCTGCGTTTTCATAAGATTTTCTTAAGATTGATAAAGTTTTTCAAAAATGAATTGCAATTTTGCAGATTTTCCTTATACTGTATATTATTCGGGCCTACCCGACACGGAGGAGAATTATGGAAAAATGGAACGCCCTTTGGGCAAAGTACCATCATGCGGTGCCGCTCATTATCTATGGCATCGTCTACTGGCTCTGGTTCAGTTATCTGGAAAAGACCGTAACCACACAATACCATGTAATTCACATGGGCATCGACGATTACATACCCTTTTGCGAAATCTTTGTAATCCCATACTTTTTGTGGTTTGCCTATGTAGCTGTAGCCGTGCTTTTACTATTTTTTACAGACAAAACAGAATACTACAAAACCTGTATATTCCTTGCCACAGGAATGACAGTTTTCCTGATTATATCCACACTCTGGCCCAACGGACATCACCTTCGTCTGACTCAGATGCCCAGAGATAATATTTTCACACAAATGATACAGGGGCTTTGGAAGACGGATACTCCCACCAATTTGTGGCCCAGCATCCATGTTTACAACTCCATCGGGGCACACCTGGCCATCATGCACAGCAAGGTATTGTCCAAGAAAAAGGGCGTTAAAGTTGCTTCCGGTATACTGGCAGTTTCTATTATTTTGGCAACTGTATTAATCAAGCAGCATTCCGTATTTGATATGCTTACCGCCTTTGCCATGGCAGCTATGATGTATGGAGTAGTATATCGCACAGATTCGGTACCTGCCCTCCGCACTGCACTGCAGCGCAGAAAGGCAAAGCCCGAAATTGCAAGCTGACAACGGTTATCCGCTAATTGAATTTGTAGATTTTCTGGCAGAGATGATATGCGTCAACAGATAGTTTACGACCGCTTCTGCCTGGCAGGTTCATAGCTCCGCCCATGATACCATGTCTCATATAGAAATACAGCCTTTTGTCTTTATCCTCAAGATATTGCCAAAGGGCTTTTTTCTTGTCCAAATGCTCCTCTGTGCCGGAACGGATAAGCAACACAGAAGACACTGTAAGGATAATCTCCAAATAATTGCGCATGTACTGATACATACGTTTATTCTTGAGAAGCTCATGCTTATGCTCCACCAAATAATCTATCATACGGTAATTGACCAGAAGCTGCTGGTCGATACGCCCAATCATTACCTGCTCATTGACGGACTGATCCTCCCGTCCTATGTAATACCGATAGAAATTTACATTCATGTAGTACATGTTCTTTACATGAGGCAGGGGTTCAAACACATAGAGATTATCCACATAAAAAGTATGCTCAGGAAGCTGCAAACCACAATCCTTCAACAGTTTTGTACGAAAGATAACGGAATGCATCAGGATATAATGTCCCTTTCTGAAATGATGGCAGTCTGACCATGTAAACATCTCATCCTGAGGCAGAATGCGTTTGTAGTGCATAATCTTCTTGCGCTTCTCTCCCTCCTTTTCATAGACAAAGTTACTGATAAGCATGTCTAGTACCTTGTCTCCTCCGGTGAGTTCACGCAGTTTATCCAAAATCTGTAAATAGGCTTCCTTTTTGACCCAGTCATCGCTATCCACCACCTTAAAATACAATCCGGTAGCATTGGCGATTCCTGCATTGACCGCCGAACCGTGACCACCGTTCTCCTTATGAATCGCCTTGACAATGGTGGGATATTTGGCAGCATATTCATCTGCAATTTCCGCTGTACGGTCCTTGGTGGAACCGTCATTGACAATCAAAATCTCCACATCCTCCCCACCAATCAACAGAGACTCTACACATTTTCTCATGTAATTCTCTGAGTTATAACAGGGTATTGCAACAGATAACAGTTTCATACTATTCCTCCTCGAAATTCTCCTTGCCAAGCCGGATGCTCAGCATCTTGGTATAGGCAGCAAATGCCGCCGGAATGGGAAATCTCTCTTTGGTATCCTCCGGCTGAATATAAATCCAGTCTGCCGTATCCTCTGTAGGCGTTGCCGGCTCCAATTCATCCACTCTGACCATGTAACCCTTCATATGCCATTCCCTGTGGGAAAAAATATGCTTGGCATCCTCCAATGCCTGGATTCGTATGGTCTTAAGCCCATTTGCTGTAAGATATTCCACAACCTCCTCGGCAGTGCAATGACCATTCAGTGCAGGGAACTCATACATACCTGCAAGCAGGCCCTTCCCGGGCCGCTTACGCACTACTGTGCTGTCGGCATCCCGAATCACCAAAATCGTCTTCTCCTCAATGGTACGCTTCTTGGCAGACGCCTTCTTGGGATATTGAAGCTCTGTTCCGGCCTCATGAGCCATACATAGCGAAGCTACCGGACACTCCTCGCAGTGAGGCGCGCCGTTTGGTACACAGACCACTGCTCCAAGCTCCATCATAGCCTGATTAAAATCTCCGGGTCTGTCGGCAGGCATGACCTCCAACAGTTCCTTTTCCACCGCAGCCTTCACCTTTGCATCCGAAATCAAACGCTCATCCATGCGAATGCGGGAAAGCACTCGCAACACATTGCCGTCCACCGCAGGATATTTTAATCCATAGGCGATAGAAGAAACCGCACCCGCGGTGTAGCTGCCGATTCCGGTCAGCCCCAAAAGAGCCTCATAATCCGCCGGAAGTTCACCGCCGTACTGCTCCATCACCTGAATGGCCGCCTTGTTGAGGTTTCGCACACGATTGTAATAGCCCAAGCCCTCCCAAAGCTTTAGCAGGGTCTCCTCCTCTGCTGCCGCCAGTGCTGCAACATCAGGCAGAGCCTTCATGAAACGTTCAAAATAAGGTTTTACCGCCTCCACTCTGGTCTGCTGGAGCATAATCTCAGACACCCATACCCGATAGGCCGTGGGCTCCTCTCTCCAAGGCAAAATTCTTTTGTTCCTATCATACCAGTTCAGAAGCAATTGTGGAATACCAAAAATGTCTCCTTTTCTTAATTTTTTATTAGGATTAGATAAAACTTTTATTTCCTCCTCCCGGACCTCCTCTTCCCGCATATAAACAGGCACACGCTCACATATAGTCAGAGAATCCTCCGTTACCTCACAGTCATAGGCATAAATCTCCACCCCTGCCGCTTTCGCCTTTACCAACGCCTCTGCAAAAGCCTTATGGGTATCCCAATTAGGCAGGAAATACTTAACTCCCTTCATCTGAATCACGAAAAGAATACAGACTCTGTAGCCCTCCTGCCTGGCCTGTATCAACTCCTCTACATGCTTTACCGCACGGTCAGAAGGAGCATCGGGAAAACGCACTACACCATCCTCCTCAAGAGTTACCCCCTTGACCTCTAAAAACACCTTCTCCCGCTCTGTCTCCACATAGAAATCAAAGCGCGATTTACCATACACAGTCTCCGGGCGAATGCAAATAAGGTCGGGGAACAACTCCTTTGTAAGAAGCCATTCTCCGACCACCTTATTGGGTGCCTGAGAGTCCATGTTAACCGTGCGACCATTCTTGCAAACCGCCACCAAATCATAAGCAGTAGCGCGATTTGGACTGTCACTTTTTGCAAGCCACACCTTTGCCCCGGGAACCAGAAGCTCCCGACATCTCCCTGTATTCTTCACATGTACTTTTATTCGCTCATCATAAAGCTTCACCCACGCCACAAACCGATTGGTTCGCTCTATAAATTCAGCAGGCACAATCATCTGATATTTCATTGGAAAAACTGTCTCTCCTCTTATTTTTGCGATAAGGCACTCTCGCCGCTGGCACAGCCTGAGCCGCACTCCTGGTATGCACAGACTGGTCATCAAAGAAAATCTGGGCACCGAATGCCTGCAGTACCGCCTTTTTCTCTAATCCACCCAGAAAAAACGCCTCATCCACCCGCACATTCCACGAGCGCAGGGTGCGAATCACCCTCTCATGAGCAGGCGCACTTCGTGAAGTCACCAGTGCCGTGCGAATGGGACATACACCGCCCTCCCCTGCAAGTAATTTCTGCAAATCGGAAAGCTTGCGCAGAAAATTGGCAAAGGGTCCCTCCTCCAAAGGATTTCTCGCATTCCGCTCCTCATTTTCCTCAAAGGCGCGCAATCCTCTGTCCCGGAAAATCAGTTCCGACTCATCGGTAAAAAGCACCGCATCCCCATCAAAAGCAATTCGGATGGAGCCGGGCTGCCCCACAACTGTGGTATCAAAACAACTGCCCTTCTCCGTACAGATAATCCCTGCCGCAATGCCGCTGTCAACCGCACACTGCACATCCTCCTCACTTGCGGATAAATACAAATCCGTGTGAAAGGCCTCCAGATAAGGTGCAAGGGATGCCCCACTGACCAGAACCGCTCTGGTAATAGGCAATCCATAATGTCTGATAGTATTGAATACCCTCAAAGAAGTGTCCGGACTGTTGTGAGACATAATGATGACCTCCACCAGTTCCCCCTTGCCGTAGGCATTCAGCCCCAAAAGGGAACGAATCAGGCCAAATCCTGGACCGGGTGCCAAGGGCTCCTGTTCATGAGCAATCTGATAATCACAGTAGGCCTGCACACCCTCTTTTTCATAGATTGCATGTTCAAAGGTCAAATCAAACAATGCCCGTGCAGACACACCAATTACCATTTTATTATGCGTCACGTTTTGTTTCTTATCCATCTGTACCATTGCAGCCATAGCTTCTCCCTTCCGAAATCTGTATCAGAAAGGCAGCCTCGGCAGCATAGCCCCTAGCGATGCTCTAGTTCAGACGGTTACACTCATACTTCTCCAACGTTATGAGACAGGATTTCAGCGATGCAAAACGCTCCTCTGTCTCTCCGTCAGGCACCTCGATGTCACATGCCACCGCCATAGTGGTAATCATGTCATCGGTGATGCGATGATGAAGCCCCGCCAGAATATTCAACCTTTGCTCGTAGCTGTCAGCATCCAGAAACTCTAAAACCAACGGATCCAGTTGAAGCTCCGCTTCGGTGGGCTGAGGCTTCTCCACAGGTTTTACCTCATCCTCCCAGGTAGCAGCTTCTGCTTTATCTGTGGCAATGTTCTCAACCTGCTTGTTGGCTTCTCGCTCTCTTTGTCTGTCGGCATCGTCGCCCTGCAGCTCAAAGCGGTACTTCTGCGTCGCCTCAGGATATTTCTCCCGATCCACCTCACTTAAGAACATCTCAAGTGGTCTGGCATAGGTCTTGAAGTCACCGTACAGTGCCTGATACACTACCAGAAGCTCATCCGTCTCCGTGTGCTGTGCTACGGCTGTAATCTGATACAGATTCCCTTTAAAATGTTTGTAAATCTCTTGTGGTTTGGGGATAAATGACATATGCAAAACTCCTTTCGATGCCCCTTGGGGCGGACAAAATAATCTACTTAGAGTATACCCCTATTTTGTGCAAATGTCATGCGAATTTTGTAAATACTGATAT
>JAZQMG010000038.1:0-23743 GCA_045543175.1 Acetatifactor sp.
TAGGTACAAATCTCCTCCGTACCATTGGGACGCTCCGTATGGGTCAGATTTCCCCGGGCATCATAGCTGTACTTGGTCTCATAGCCTCTTGCATCCGTTACCGTGTGAAGCCAACCGTTCTTGTAATAAGTGTAGCGGACAATCTCACCACCGGGATAGGTCAGCGCAATCAGATTACCAATCTCATCATAAGCGTACTTGACCGTATCCCCCTTGTAATCCGTATATTCAGTCACACGGTTTAAGGCATCATACTTTCGGGAAATGGTACCCTCATCATCCGTAACCGTCAATACATTACCGTTGGGGTCATAAGTATAGGTAACCGTGCCAAGCTCATCCTTCATGGCAGTGACACGGCCTGCCTTGTCATAAGTATAGGTCGTAGCCTGTCCTCTGGCATTCTCAAAACCGGTGAGCAGTCCCCCTGCATCATAGGAATAAGTATAACGGTTGCCGAGGGGACTGACAGACTCAATCATCTGCCCCATGGCATCATATCTGTATTTCGTGACACCACCGTTGGCATCTGTAACACTTGTCAGATTCCCCCGACTGTCATAAGACGCCTTTGTCACGCCCTCAAGAGGGTCTGTCACAGAGGTGACACGTCCTAACTTATCGTACGTATAAGATGTGGTACGACTACCCCCATTCAACTGCTTTACCGCCTCAAGCACGTTGCCCATGGCATCATACTTATAATGGGTTTCTACACCCAGTGCATCGGTAACGGAAGCAGTTCTGCCCATGGCATCATAGGTTGCCCTTTGGGTTACCACGCCCTCCGCATCAGTCATGCTGATCACATTGCCGATGGCGTCATAGGTCATGCTTGTGGTGTTCCCCATCTCGTCCGTGGTGGTAAGCACCCTGCCCAGTGCATCATAGGTATAGCTGACACTGTATTCCTCGCCCTTCCGGGTCTTGGTGTAAGCCTTGGTCATACGGTTCAGGGAATCGTACTCCATGTACACACTGACACCCAGCGCATTGGTCTTCTCAATACAGTTGCTGTTGGCATCGTAGGCATATGTTGTGGTATTGCCGTTGGCATCCGTCTCGGAAATAAGACGTCCGTAGATATCATACTCATACTGCCATACATTACCCAGAGCATCCCGCTCCATGGTAAGATTGCTCTTGGCATCATACTCACAAGTGCCGGTATTGCCCCTTCTGTCCCTGATGGAATCTACCTTCCACGCCTGATTGTAGGTATAGAGAACCTCGCTGCCGTCAGGGTAAATGGTTTTGTGGAGGTTTCCGTTGGGATAATACTCATACTGAATGGTATTGCCCTCTGCATCGCTCTCCGCAATCCTCTGCCCCAACAGGTCATAGGTATACTGAAGCGTGGTGCCGTCCGGCAAGGTTTCGGACAAAAGATTCCCCATGTCGTCATAGCTGTAATCGCTATAGGTACCATCCGCATAAGTGGTACTGATACATCTGCCAAGGGTATCATAGAAGTACGCCGTGGACGTACCATCCGGGTAATTCTCACAGGTCTTTCTACCCAAAGCATCATACTCATAGGTAATAGTTTCTCCCAGTGCATTGGTCACGGAAGCTTCCTTGCCCAGATAATTGTAGGTATAGGAAGTCGTGTTTCCCAACGCATCCGTACTTCGGATAAGACGACCGGATTCATCATATTCATTTTGCGTCACGTTCCCCTGACTGTCAATACCCCGAATGACATTTCCGATACCGTCATATTCATAAGTGGTTACATTGCCGTTATAATCCGTCACCGTTTCAATCAGACCATCTTTATAAGTGTATTCCACCGCACCAAGTCCGGCTACACTCTCCCTGATAAGCAGACCATCCTCATTGTACTCATAAAAGGTCTGCATCCCTGCACTGTCCGTCATGGAGGTGATAAGATTCCTGCTGTTATAGCTATAGGATGCTTCACGCCCCAAGGTGCCGTATATGGTCTGGACATTTCCACGGCTGTCATAGGTCAGGGTGGTGGTAAGATTGCCTGCATCGGTAAACTTTACCATGTTACCCTTTTTGTCGTACTCCTTGAAGATGGCATTACCTGCCGGGTCAACCTCGCTAATCTGATTGCCGTCAGAATCATAATCGTAAGTAAACATACCGCCGTCAGGATTGATTGCTTGAATGATATTTCCATCCTCATCCGTTGTCAGATATTTGGTTCCCGCTGCGTCACTGACCGTAACCGTGGTTTCCCCTCTTGCATCCTCCTGATAATCCAACGTCATCAAAGCACCTGCGGCATCCTTCTGCCAGACAACTCTTCCCTCCTCGTCATATCGGTTGGTCACTACCATACCATCCGGTCCATACTCCGCCAAGAGTTTATGTCCGTTGTTATAAGTATATCGCACACTATCCCCTGCAACATTCGTAATGGACTCTATATTATTTTTACTGTCATACTCGATATAAACGGTTCGGCCGTTGTCATCGGATACTGCTTTTATCAGTCCCTTGCCACTATAATGCAGATACAGATGCTTACCGGAAATATCCTCTGTAATGGTGGTCAGTCTGTTCTCATGCTGCAGACTGACTGACTTGCCTGTCTCGTCCACAAGCTTGGACAGCTTACCCTCACTGTTAAAATGATATTTGATACCATTGGGTGCCGACACGGTATAGGTATCATCCTCATTCTTAACCAGTATGTAATCTTTCATGGCATTACTCAGACAACGATAGCTACCGTAGGAATATTCCTTACCCGTCTCCACCTTCATGCTATTTCCTATTATCTTTCCAAAATAGTAATATTGTAAAGCATCCTCCTTGACAAAATAACAGTACGAGGAGGGCGACATATAGAAACGAATGGTTCCACATTCCTCCTCCACGTGATATTCATAACCATGCGTCCAACCGTATCCTAAATCTCCCTTCTCATCCGTATGCAGGGAGTTATATACAAGGTCAACACTCAATGGTGTACCACCCTGTACAGCCATAGCCTCCACTGACTCCGTAAACGCACCGCTTGTAAGGTCAATAGGGTCACCGTAATAGGCGTACCGCATGCGATGCTCGTAGATATGTCCCGGAATAGGTTTAACCACTACCTGTACACCAAGGTCATTCCCCTCCAGAACAGTTACCAGATGGTCCACCAACTCAAATACATAGTCCTCCGGTTTTCCCACATCATCTTCATCCAACTGAAAATTTGGTAGGGTTGAATATGTACCCCAAAAACGTTGCCCCGGGTTTAGCAATTCAATGGTAAGCTTTTGACCATCTTGCATAACTACCGTCTGATACAATTCATTGGGATTCGTTATGGTAACCTCATGTACCTCAGTCTCAGTCTCGCCGGTATCCACATTTGTTACCGAATAAACCTGATTAGGCATGCTAAACGCTCCAAAACTGGTTCTAAAATTGTAAAACGGCCTGTCTGACCGATTTTCAACCATATACTGTATATAATAAGTTTCTCCAATCTGCGCTGCAGACTCCGGCATTACATAAATAATTAACCCCTCTCCTGTGGTGACATTAATGTTTACATCTGACTCCAATCGGGATTTTACAGGCACATTAAATGGTGTTAAAGTGCCTGCTACATCGGCAGACACCTCGTAGCTTCCTGTCTTGTCACCTCTCACAACCCAGGATGCGGTTCCAACCTCCTGTCCGGCAATATCTCCCAGATTTTGCACAAGACTCTGACCATAAATTGTCTGCGCAAGCGAAAGTCCATCCTTCGGCAGATTCAAAACTGCCTTGGTATCCTCCAGCACAAATTCATTGTCCGCAGTATTAATAACTGACAACTTTACCTCATACATGTCCTTCAGCCAAGATACTGTCTCTTCTCTTGACAGCACATATAATATCGGCTTTGGCGGTTGCCCTTTCTCTCTAATTATGGAATAATTTACATCATTGTCACCAAATCCTTCTCCACCGATAGAATGCTTTTTCTCCTCCTCGGAATCATCATTTTCTACCTTAACCCTCGTGTGTTCTCCCACATAGTAAACCGTAACCTTTTTCAGCAGCTTCACAAAAAACAAATCAATATTAAACCGAAAACAGTGCATATTAGCCGGATCACGAAAATCTACTCCCGCATCTGCCATCTCTTCCAAGGTCATTCTATGGCTCGTAATCTGCCCGACAATCAAATCCTCCTTTGTCAGTGTAATGCTGCTCTCCTTGTCTTCATAATCACTGATGGCAACAGTAATCGTCTGGGGAAGATAGCCTGTCTGATATACTGCAACATCATGGGTTCCCACCGTAGAAATAATCGATACCAAACCACTCATATCGGTTTTAAGAGACAGCGCATCATTGCCTTTCTTTAAATACACATAAGCATAAGGAATGGGATTGCCCTGTTCATCCAGTACTTTCAGAGTATGAATTCCATACCCGTCCTTTTCATAGATGCACACATTGGTCTCAGCCGTAGCCTTGTTGCCTGCCGCATCAGAGACGGTCAATTTCACAATATAATTACCGGGAGCATCATACTTATGTACAATTTGGGCACCACTGCGTTTATTGCCGTCTCCCATATCCCACTGATAATCCACAATACGCACATTGTCGGTGCTTCCCATTCCGTCAAAGGCAAGCTCCATACCTACCATACCCATCAAATTCTCAGGCAAAACAGCGATGGGATTAATTACATCCACATCATCCGCATACCCTTCTGCCTCATCCGAAGCAGAACTATTCCCTCTGGTATCGTAGGCAATTACCTGATACAGATAAACCGTATCGGGTACAACATCCTTATCTGTGTAGGTATTCTCTTCACAACATCCCAGCCGTACTGCTTCCTGTTCCCCTGCCTCTCTGCGGTAAACCTCAAAATAATCAAAGTCCTCTTCCTTGCCGCCACTAATATCCAATATTACTTCAAAATGACCTGTCTTGGCAGTCACAATGGGTTTATCCGGTGCAGTATTGTCTAAAGTATAGGTCGCCAAATAAGCAGCACTTGCATTGCCGCTTTTATCGTAAGCCACCGCACGGAACTGATACGCCCCCTCATCCAATCCTTCTGTATCCCATGTAAACTCTGCCAGTTCTCCTCTGCCACTTAAAGGGTACTCTCCAACCTCTCTCCAGAGTTCTATATCTCTGTCCTTGTATTCCAAGGTCATGTGGGAGAGTCCGCCATTGTCTGTAGCCGCTGCCAGAATCAATGGATTCACTCCTACCACAGACTTGTCCGCCGGAGAGATACCGGTAATAACCGGAATCTCCTTGTCTGTCTGAACCGTTGCGCAGATTTCCTCTGAGTATACACTCTCATTTCCGGCCTCATCTACAGCAGTAATCTTGTAGGTGTAACTGCCACCTGCTGTCACGGATTCATCATAGTATGTCTTCGTGTAACACTCCTTCTCTATGGTTTTGTACACTCCGTTGGAGCCGTCCAGACGATAAATCCGATAACACGCTATATCCTCTTCATCCATACTGTTCCAGGAAAGACCTATGCTGCCTGTGGTGTTAATTACCTTAAGCTGGTCCACAGTGGCAGGTGCGGTTCTGTCAACAACGTACTCCATAACCGCCTCACTGCCATCAGACATTTGTGCACAGGAATTACCCGCCCTGTCATAGACCTCAAATTTAATCCACAGCTTTCCTTCCGACAGACTATTTGTATCTAACGCATATTCCAATGCAACATCACCTGTCTGCATGTCATTATCAACGGTAGCCAGTACCTGATAATCCGTGCCGTTTCGAGAGGAACTGAATACTGCCTTGTCAATGACATCATTATCCGTAGCTTCCACCTTCAACTGTATGGTATCCCTGCAACCGGAAACCAAAGGATACATCCCATTAATATTGGGTGCCACCGTATCCTCTGTCGTGGTTACTGTTATGGTTTCTGATTCTACACCCCGATTCCCCAGATTGTCATATCCCACTACCCGGAAGCGATAGGTGGTATTTGGGCTGCGATTGGTAACCAGATACCCCAAAGAATCTGATGTAGTACCAATTTTGACAAAGACCTCTCCCACCAACTGCTCTATCTGGAAATAAGCAAAATCCGACTCCGTTACATCCTCCCATGCAAGCTGTACAGCGGTAGAAATAATCTCCGGCTCCTTCACCTTTATCTTGGCTATTCCGGTATTGTCTATCTCGTAACGACGTGTAAACTCCTTCTCACTAACATTACCCTTCTCATCCACTGCAACGGCATTCAACAGATAAACACCATCTGTCAGGGCAGAGGTATCCCACTGATAGACTGCCTGTCCCTCGGATGCGGCAACCTCCGCAATAGGTATCCATTCCTGTTCTTTTTCCCCATGATACATCAAGCGCACAGAAGCCACTCTGCGATTGTCGGAAGCATCTACGGTGATTTCCGCTACACCACCCACACGACCTGCTTTGGGTGAAATCTTCTTAACCTGTGGTGCTATGGTATCTCCCTGTACGGTAACAGAAACTGCCTCTGACATCTCGCTCTCATTCCCAAAGACATCATAGGTCTGCAAAGCATAGTTATACTCTGTACCTTCCACCACTTCAATATCTGTATAAAAGTTCTCAAATCGTCCCTCTATATCAGCTAACAATACATATTCATCCTCTGTGTCGGTTTTACGGTACAATCGGTAGCCCGCACAGTCCGCACCCACAGAAGCATCCCAGAAAAGCTTTACCGTTCCATCTGTAGAATCTGCTTTATACTCCAAGGGCAAATCCGGTGCCTGTCTATCAACGCGATAAGTTATCTCCTGCACATCCGTATTTCCATCCTCATCATACAGAGTAATGCGCAGGGTAGCATCCTGATTGCTCTCCAATGCTCCAATCAGCCAGTTATAGCTGACTACATAAGATTTGGCATCGTAGCGTTTTCCCACAAGCTTTGCCGTTGTAAGTGTCTGCCATTCATCACCGGAAATCTGTCCGGCAATTTCCACCCGGTTGGATGTAGCGTTCCCCTTATCCGCAAATCTGACTGTAATAGAACACTCCTCACCACCGATGGCACTGTAATCCGCAGGCGTAATCTCCAGAATTTCAGGCATCACAACCACAGCCTCCACCAAAGCTGATTCAGTAGAAACATTTCCTGATGTGTCGTAAGCTACTACACTGTAGCGATACACGGTATTCTGTTCCAGTCCGGCATCCTTATACCGGGTATCCTTGATATTGGTTGCCACAGCAACACCATCTCTGTAGAGACTGTAGCCTGCAATTCCCACATTATCCACTGCGGGCTGCCACGTTAAAGTAACAGAGGAGCCTGTACGGGTACAGATACCCAATCCCTCCGGTGCTTTTGGCGACTCCGTGTCTTCCGCAGTGCAAGCCACTACCTTGGGCGATTCCCCGGACAGATTCCGATAATTATCAAAAGCAAACACCTCATAAGTATATTCCCTTGCAGGAAGAAGCCCGGTATCCGTATAAGTAGTCTCTGCCGTGGCACCTGCATAGACACCATCCCGATAAATCTCATATCCCAGAATACCGTTTTCGTCCTCCGCTTCTGTATAGGTCAAAGTCACGGTATCCACTGTCGTTTCCGTTACCATAACTGCCGCCACAGCATTCGGTGCAGTATCATCCTCTATCTCATAAATTATCTCGTTTGCAATGGTTTCCACATCATTTTTAAATTGATAATTCTGTAAACTCTTATGTAATACCAAACGATTGAATCTGGTGGTTCCTGCACTCTTGTTAAAGCTGATATTCTGTACAAAATCAGCCCCCGAAGTCAATTGCTTTCTAGCCAGAACCGTGGTGTGATTCTCCGTTGCCACAAAGTTTACATAACCACTCTGGGTGAAATGTCCTCTCAGCTCCAAAGTACCATTGGTCAGATATCCTGTGTGATTCTGTGTAGAGGAAATCGTAAAATTACCACCCACCAGAACATAGCCTTCTGCATCCTGCATTGTAAGCTTCGCCGAAGAACCTACCGCGAAATTACCTGCACATATAATCTGTCCCTGTTCTACATTGAGACTGCCGTATAGATTGACTGCATCAGCATGAATATCATATCCACCGGTGGAAAGTCTGGCTCTTTGTCCGATTTTTAATGTTCCCACCTGCAAATTTTGGTCAAGTGTCTCCGGTGCAAGCTGAACGCTTGTAAGCGGATTTACTCCGGTTATCTCAACAACTCCGCTCCACATACCATCCACAAGCTGTTCGCAGGTACTTATTGACAATATTCCTGTTCCGGCTACCGTTCCTGTCTCATCCGTCAGAGTACCATAAATAACCCCATTGTCATTTACCATAAGCTTACGGCTATTGCGGTTAATCACATGACCTGCGGTTCCGTCTGTTTCCTGAATCCATAGCTGTGTTTTATTGCCTGCAAACAAAAGGGTATGTTCGTCCGTTCCCATAAAAGCGTTGCTGCCAAGCTGACTAAAATTCCCCCACACTTCAAGGGTACCTGCCGTCAAATTACCCTTGATAGTGGCCGTCGTCTGAATGACCATGTCTCCCTTTACAGTAACCCAATCCTCTGCATTGGTCATGACAAGCGTACCGGAACCGGCAGCATATGTATATTTTCCTTCTTCTTCGTTTCTCTGTTGAATTCGGTAGGAGCCTTCTACGGTCAAACTACCACCATTCATCAACACCGTACCCGATGTCTGTATCAAATCTCCTGTGACAGTCAGACTATGTCCATTTAAGTCCAAAGTGTCCTCCAACAGAATCAAATCTCCCTGATATACACTGTCTTCAGTCAAAGTCCAACCATACTCTCCTGCCAGACTACCAAACGTGATTTTGCAACCGTTTCTGATAAGTTCCTTTCTGCTAAAAGCAGTTTCTGAATACACACCCTCTGCGCTGTAATTGGTCAATTCCACAATATTAAAGTATCCCGCAAAATTCAGAATGATGGTCTGCTTCTCCTCTCCTGAAAACAGGAATCGATGAGTGCCCTGTGCCTTTAAATTCTCTGCGGCAGTCAGGTCACCACCCACTTCAAAGGTACCTGCAGTCATGTCTGTTGTACTATTTCTGTCCGGATTATAGAATACATTTCCATGAACATGAATATAGTCATCTGCATGGGTCATTCTTACATAGTTACTTGAATATCGTTCAACAATAAAATCACCCAAAACCTCCAGACTACCGTTTTGCATGTCCAAAGAGCCATAGGGTTGCAGATAGTTACTGCCAACCGTAATTTTACCTGCTATATTGACAGCCTTTCCATACGGCGTATTAACTTCCAAATCACCGCCAATGTTCAGATTCTCATTGATAGTTGCACTCTGGGCTATGCAGACATTTCCCGCAAAGCTTCCTTCTGTAAAGGTTGTAGTAGAGCCAATCCCTACGAATCCGATAATTGTACTGTCTCCATCATCCAAATTTCCGCTTACATAAAGTGCATTCTTGTGATAAAGCACATCACGATAAGTTGCTTCTTCACTTTCAAATGTAACCCCTTCTATAGCGGTATTCTTGATTTCCAGATTACATACTCTGGAAAGTCCTTCCGCTGAACTCGCAAAAGATACTCGTTGTGCCTGCCCTCCGTTAAGGACTACCGTATGGTTGTCTGTTGCCACAAAACTATAATCTGAGTAGGTGTCGCTCACAAGGAAATCACCCTTAATCTCCAGTTTTCCTGCCGTCAGATATCCACTGCCGTCCACACAGGAATCCGAAATATAACTTCCCTGAATACAAACCATATCGGCTGCATCTGTCATCTGTAAGCGACCTGCTGATTTATCGTTCAGAAGATAATCTCCCTCTACTTCAAGCTTTCCTCCGTTGACATATACGGTTCCCGACACCTGTTTCAGATTCCCCTGCACCGTAAGGGTATGACCGTTTAAGTCAAGAATCCCCTCTATCAGTGTCAAATCACCCTCATATACCGTATCCTCTTCCAGTGTCCATCCGCAGATACCTGACAACTCACCATATGTCACCCGACATCCGTTGGCAATGAGTTTTTGACTGGCAAAGGGTGTCTCAGAATAAATTCCTTCCTCACTATAATTTTGGAATTCCACAACTGCAAAAGAGGTATCATCCGCAACCGTAATTGTCTGTAGCTTATCACCTGTAAACAGGAAACGATGGTTTCCTCCTGCCTGCAAATGACTGGGAACCGTCAGATCCCCTCCAATCTCAAAGGTACCTGCTGAAAGGTAATTCGTGCCAACATAATAAGGATTATAATTCACGTCGCCACAAACAGATATGTTATCCGTTTCATGGGTCATATACAACTGAGAATAGCGACCTCCCTGCAACACAAAATCCCCATCGACCTCCAAGCTTCCTTCCTGCATTTTCAAGACACTGCTATATTGCTTGAAATCTCCAGTAACCATCACCTGTCCGGAAACTGTAACCGTATCGGATACGACCAATTCCATATCCCCACCGATTTGCCATACATCCTTTAGTTCCATGGCCTGTGCAATATTTACGCCTCCGCCAAAATGTCCATCTGTAAAGCTGGTGGTTTTGCCAATTCCAACAATTCCTGATACCTTTTTGCTGTGGTCATTTATATTGCCGGATACATAGACAGGATTCAAGTGATAGGTCACGCCAAGCCTTATCTCTTCGCCACTGTCTAAAAGCACACCTTCTTCACTGGTATTGGTTATTTCCAGATTACAAATTCGTGCCAAAGACGCACCACTTGTATCAAAACGCACGGTCTGCGCTTTCTCTCCGCTCAGCAACAGCGTATGGCTTCCTGTAGCCACAAAGCTGCTTTTAGAATAAGTACTTCCCACCAATACATCACCCATAACCTCCAAGGTGCCTGCGGTGAGTGTATTGCTTCCATCAACGCTGGAATCAGATAAGTAACTTCCCTTAATGCAGACATAATCCGCCTCATTTGTCATCTGCAATTTACCGGCAGATTTGGATTCGTTTAAAAGGTAATCTCCCTCCACTATTAATTTACCGCCATTGACCAACACAGTTCCTGAAAGCTGCTTCAAATTTCCGGTAACAGTAAGTGTATGACCATTCAAATCTAACGTATCTTCTAAAAGTACCAAATCGCCCTCATAAACGCTGTCTTCCTCCAATGTCCATCCATACACGCCCTCTGCATCCCCATAGGTAATACGACAGCCATTAGCAATCAACTGTTGTCTGGCAAAGGTAGTTTCTGAATACACCCCTTCCGCACTGGTATTCTGCAATTCAACAATGGCAAAATATCCGTCATTACTGATACTGATTGTCTGTTTATCCGTACCTGAAAATAGAAACCGATGCGTTCCTGTAGCTCTCAAATTAGCTAACGATGTAAGATTCCCACCTATCTCAATGGTTCCTGCTGTAAGATAATCTCCGATGTATCCCTGATTTAATTCCACATTACCCAACACATGAATATAATCCGACTCATTGGTCATGCAAAGATAAGCTTTTGTATCTTTTGAAATGATATAATCGCCCTCTACAACAAGGGTTCCCTCCACCATTTCAAGTCTGGTATCCTCCTGCAACAGAGAGCCTCCTACCGTTACCTTGCCGGACAAGGTAACGGTACCTTCTCCTACAAGCTTCATATCTCCATCAAAATACACTTCATCATCCAAAGTGGTATTCTGTCCAATGAATACATTTCCACCAAAGGAATTGTCTGCAAAGGTCGTACCTGTTCCCACAGCAATATATCCGCTCACAACATTGCCATTATCATCCATCTGTCCTGCTATGTAAGGTACATTGGTTACCTCTTCATTTACCTCGAATGCAACACCCTCCTCGCTGGAATTGGTGATCTCCACATTTTGCAAGCGTGAAACCGTCTCTGCACTAACGCCCAGATTTATGGTCTGTTTCTCTTTGCCACTTAAAATCAGCTTATGTGTACCGGAAGCTACAAAACCTGTCTGTGTATAATTTGCACTTACAAGCACGTCGCCTTGCACCTCCATGATGCCGGCCGTCAGATAATCTGTGCCATCCACGCAGGTGTCCGAAATATAACTGCCTTTAATGAAAACATAATCCGCTTCATTGGTCATTTGAAGTCTGCCTGCACTTTTACCGTACTGATAAACTTCTCCATTCTCTTCCGTCTGTTCCTCATTTGCCTTGCGGGACTGCATACGATAGTCCCCTTCCACGGTCAAACTACCACCATTGACACAAACAGTTCCCGATAACTGTATCAAATCTCCGATGACAGTAAGCTTATATCCGTTTAAATCCAACGTCTCTTCTAAAAGAAGCAAATCCCCCTCAATAACAGTATCTTCTTCTAATGTCCACCCATATACCCCTTCATAGCTTCCATAAACAATCTTACAACCATTGGTAATTAACTGACTGCTTGCAAAGGGTTCCGCTGAATAAACACCTTCCTGACTTTGATTATTTAACTCTACAATTGCAAACGCACAACTATCGGCAATATCAATAATCTGTCCGGTTCTGCCCGAAAGCACAAATTTATGTTCGTTCTCTGCCCGAAGATTTTGAGTGCTTGTAATATTTCCTCCCACCTCAAATATACCGGCCTTCAAAGCACCGGTTCTGTCATAATAGGGATTGTAGACAACATCTCCTGATACATGGATATAGTCCTCGGAATTCTGCATTTCCAGATAGGTTCCTTCTTCGGGTGTCAGTTCATAATTCCCCTCTACAAGAAGACTGCCCTTATTCATTCTCATTCCACCTGCATTATGACTCAAATTCCCCTTTACGGTAATACCTCCTGAGATTGTAAGCATTGCATTCCCCGCAAGCTTCATGTTACCACCTACCGTGGCAATCTCATCCCAGACAATCGGTGTAGTGATATAGACGCCTCCACCAAAGTAATCTTCTGTAAAGGATGTAGTATTTAGAATGGCAATACTGCCCTGTATAGGCTTGTGATTATCTGTCACAATACCTGTAACATATACAACCTGTCCTTCCTCATCAAAGCTTATTCCGTCTTCGGAATAGTTGGTAATCTCCAGATTGCATATCCTTGATTTTTGCTGTTCACTTTTTTCAAAGTATACGGCCTGCCCTTCTGCACCACTCAGTAATAAAGTATGGCTTCCTGATGCCACAAAACTCAAATCCGAGTAGGTAGCGGATACCTGCACATCACCTTTTATCTCCAATACACCCGCTGTCAGACAATCCGTGCTATCCTGTGAGGAACAGGATACAAAATTCCCTTCAACACACACATAGTCTTCTGAATCAGTCATCTTTAAAAGACCTGCACTTGCGGTATTATCCTCTGATTGAAGTGCATAATTTCCCTTCACAACAAGGCTTCCGTCATTCACATGCAAAATACCACCGGGCTGTTTCAAATCACTCTTTATTGTCAGATTATAACTGTTTAAATCCAATATACCATCCTGAAGGATTATCCCCTCTACCGTCATATCTTCTGTCAATGTATAGTCTTCTGTAATTGTCCAAATATTTTCCGCAGGTTCTTCTGATTCTTCCGCAGATTCTTCGGTTGACTCCTCGGATTCCTCCGCAGACTCTTCCTCTTGCTCCTCGGATTGCTCCTCTGATTCCTCTTCCGGGACCTCCGGCTCTGTTACCTCCGCTGCATACACTTTCATAGATAGACATTGTTGTATGTCATTCCATGGCATCAACGCAATAATTAATACTACTGCAATCATTCTTCTAATAATTTCTTTTGTTTTTCTCTTCATTTTATCTTTCTCCATATGGTAATTTATCCCTTAAGCAAAGGTCTGCTTCGCATACTCTGTAATCTTTTGTACGATATAATTTATAAACAAAGCCATATTTTCATCTATGGATACAACACCATCCTGTGTCTGAACAGACTGTTTCCCTGATTGTAGGTACGAGGATATCTCCTTGGCATTGTCCGATTGTTTAGAATCTTCCTTTTGTTCTGATTCCCGCGACTTATAAGAATCATTCTTTCCATTCGCTTTTGTCAAATCAAGTTCCTTTTCTGAATCCGTTTCTTCATTTGCCTCTTTTGATTCTGAGGATTCCGGCGTTTGTGGTAGTTCACCCAGACCCTCTGAATTTCCCGGAGATACAATCGATTTTACAATATTTCCGTTATTGTCATAAATATATTCTACCGTCCCCCCATCCTCATAAATCACCTGAATCACGCGATTCAATTCATCATATATGTATTCCTCCGCCTGAACATGCACCTTAAAATACTGTAACCCTACAAGCATTACACATATCATGGAACAGAGATATAATAATTTCCTTTCTTTACATCCATAAATCATAGGTTTTCCTCCTTTTGTAAAATGCTCATTGTCAAATATAGCATAATCAATAATACCACTCTTCATTGTTCTCGTCAATTATATATCTTTCTACCTATATATAATTTCTTTTTGTTGCGCTAGTAGAACAAAACAAAAAAGGTTGCCTGAGAACCTCTTGGTTCTACAGACAACCTTCTGTCATTTTTGTATATTCAATTATATTACGATATAGCCTGTAAGCTTTTTACTCCATTGCAGAGTAAACGCCATCCTTAATTACAACTGCCATAGGAGCTTTGTTTACCTCACCGGTAGCCTGCCAGGTCATACCCTTACCGGTAACACCGTCATAGCTAATGGTAGTCATAGCACCCTTAAGTGCATCGCCAAGCTCGGATACACTCATGGAAGGAGTTGCATTTACGCTTTCAAGAGCAGTCTTGATGATGTATACTGCATCGTAGCCGTCTGCTGCGAACTGGTTAGGAGTCTCTCCAAATCTTGTCTCATAAGCAGCGGTGAAGTCCTTACTAGCCTGATCTTCGGAGTCAGCAGCGAAAGGAGTAAGAAGCATTACGCCCTCAGCAAGTGCAGTGTCGAAGTTCTCAACACCAAGAATACCATCCATACCGTCACAAGAGAACCACTTGGGAGCATAACCCATGCTGTTAGCCTGAGTCAGAATCAATGCAGACTCCTGATAGTAAATGGGAAGGAATACAAGCTCAGCACCAGCCTCTTTAGCCTTCTGAAGCTGTACAGAGAAATCAGTCTTATTGTCAGCGGTAAATGCCTCTGCTGCAACAATCTCGAAAGACTGGCTCTCAGCACCCTTTACAAAGCTCTCATAGGTACCGGAAGAATATACATCAGAGCTGTCATAAATAACAGCTACCTTGGTTGCAAGACCATTCTCGCCAATGTACTGTGCAGAAGCTGCACCCTGGTTAGGATCAGAGAAGCATACCTGGAATGCATTATCATACTGAGTACACTTTACAGCAGAACCGGAGGGAGTCAACTGGAACATATTGTCCTCATGAGTCTTCTCTCCTACTGCAATACAGGGATTGGAGGTAACACAACCAACGATCATCTGTGCGCCCCAGTCCTTAACAGTGTTATAAGCATTGATGGACTTCTCAGGATCATGCTCATCATCCTGGAAATTCAGCTCAAGCTGATAACCGTTTACACCACCTGCAGCGTTAATCTCATCAACTGCCATCTGTGCTGCATTCATTACATTAGTACCGTAGATTGCTGCGCCACCGGTGATAGGTCCGATACCACCAATCTTGAATACCTCAGCATTAGCGCTGCTACCGCTGTTGTCTGCAGCACTGCCTGCCACACTACTACCTGCAGCATCGGAACCGCCACAGCCTGCCATAGCCAGAACCATTGCGGAAGCTACAGCTACACTTACGAGTTTCTTAAACTTTTTCATAACTTTTCCTCCTTGTGTCTGCGTGTTTTCACGCATCCTTTTCAGAATATAATTGTATACATTGGATTTATGTATACAATTATTACAGAATATACTCCATTCTGCAATTTTTGTCAATAATAAATTCATAAAAATTATAGAAAAAAAAAGGATTCTTTCTATAATTTTTTATAAAATGGGACATACTGAAAACGTGCACCAACAATAGGATAATAAAATTCAGAGGGAGGACGCACAGTAATGAAATATCTGGATTGTACAGCGCTGACCATCGCTATCATCGGCGCATTAAACTGGGGTCTCATCGGCCTTTTCAATTTTAATCTGGTTTCTTTCCTTTTCGGCGACATGTCGCTTTTATCCCGCATCGTCTACATTCTTGTAGGTATTTGCGGACTGTATCTCGTAACTTTTTATATGAGATTATCAGACAGAACCACCGATTAAGGATACGACACAGGTTATTAACTTAAAAAGGATATGCCAACGCATCAAACGTCGGTATATCCTTTTTAATTACAATATATATTACAGTGCTGTAACATCTACTTCCTTGCCATCTCTCCAAAGACGTTCCAAATCGTAAAGCAGGCGATTCTCCTTATCAAAAATATGGACAATCAAATCGCCGAAATCCATCAAAACCCAATTGGCTGTATCGTAGCCTTCAATCTGTTTTACATGATAGCCTGCACGTCCAAGCTTCTCCTCCACATTGTTGCATAATGCCTGAATCTGGCTGTGGTTATTACCGCCCGCAATCATAAACACATCCGCAACAACAGATACTTCGCTGATATCAATCACACGGATTTCCTCTGCCTTTTTGTCCTCCAACGCATCCAGAGCAAGTTTGGTCATCTCTAACACTTTACTTTCCATTCTCTAACTCCTTTTCCTTCAAATCACAATAATAATCATAGGTTCTACGGGTCATGGGGTCAATTTCCTCCCCCGTTGATTCAAGATACAGAAGCGTATCCTGCAAAATACGCAAAAGTGCAGCATCCAGACTTACAAAAGCCATTTGTCTTATCTCATCCAAATTAGCAGCCTTGTCTCTCCCCGGTTCAATATAATCCGCAACAAAAATAATTTTCTCTAAGAGACTCATGCCGGGACGGCCTGTAGTGTGGTTTAAAATCGCATGAATTATATCTGAATCCGTTACCTCATACTCTTCCATGGCCAGAAAACTTCCGACCTTTGCATGTAAAAGAGAAGGATTCCGACGCTCATATTCGCTGATACTGATGTTATGCTTTTCACAAATAGACAGCCGCTTATCATCCGAGAGACATTTAGCACAATCATGTAAAAGTCCTGCCAACTGGGCATCCTTAATGGACGCTCCATAGCGCATGGCCAGTGCTGCCGCTGTGTACTCAACACCAAGTGTATGCTCATAACGTTTGGAATCGAGCGACTTTTCCATGGATTTTCTTATCTTCTTTAATTCGATGATTTTCATACCCTGTAAAATCCTTTTTCTTCTATATAGTTACTTACCTGTTCAGGAACCATATATCGGATGCTTTTCCCCTGACACAAACGGTCTCTGATATCGGTAGAGGAAAGCTCCATCTCCCGAAATGGCAAAAAATGTATCCGGGCATCATACCTTTTTTGCAACTGTGCAATTTTATCCCACATATCCGCAACAGCAAAATCCTCACGCACTGCTGCAACAATCTCACAGGCCGCAAAGATCCGTCCGGGTTCCTTCCAATTCTCTATACCATAAAGACAGTCTGCACCAAAAATAAAATAAAAATCCGTATCCGGGTAAAGTCTGTTTAATTCCTCCAATGTCTCATAGGTATAGGTGTTGCCTTCTCTCTGAATTTCTATATCAAGACATCGAAAATAGGGGTTCCCTTCCACGGCGAGCCTTGTCATTTCCAAGCGTTCTGCCGGAGCAGGTTCCCTGTCTCCTTTGTTATTGGATTTCATATAGGAATGCCCCGTGGGAATGAACCAGACCGCCTCCAACGAAAGCTCCTCTCTGGCACATTCCGCCAACATCAAATGTCCTATATGAATGGGATTAAAAGTTCCTCCCATGATACCGATTCTTCTCATAAGCATTCCCCTTACTTGGGCAATTCAATCTTGGGATTCTTCTTGTCCGGCTTGTAAAGGACAATCTTACGTCCGATTACATGTACCACCTGAGAATGGGTACGCTCAGCCACTGCCTCTGCAATAGCCCTGGGGTCATCCAGACAATTTTTTAAAACCGCAATCTTAATCAGTTCATTATTATTAAAGCACTCAGCCACTGCCTCTGTAACCTCGGGCGTCAGACTGGACTTACCAATCTGAAACACAGGGTTAAGATTGCTTGCAAGCCCTTTTAAATACGCTCTCTGTTTACTTGTCATCATTCTACCTCTGTTTGTTGTAAATCTATTATTTATAGTAGTCGAAGGACAAACCATACATACGCACGGTGTCACCTTCCTGAATACCGAGGTTCTCAAGTTCCTCCAGAATACCGGTCTCTTTCAGGAAATTCTGGAAGAAGGTAAAGCCCTTCTCGCTCTCCAGATTGGTGTAACCGAGCATCTTCTCAATGCGGGGTCCCTCCACAACATACTCGTCTTCCTCTTCATCATAAACAACGGTATAAGGTTCATCGGAATAGCCCTTCTTCATCTCAGGGAAGTACTCCTGCTCAAATACAGTAGGTTCTTCTCCCACCTCAGAAAGCATCTCATTCACCTTATACAAAAGGGGCTTCACACCCTCTCCGCTCACTGCGGAAATAGCAAACACCTGAATCCCTTTAGGCTCAAACTCCTTGCGAATCAGCTCCACAGGATCCGCTTCACCCTCGCCTCTGTAAATAGCATCAATCTTGTTGGCAGCAATGACCTGCGGACGCTTTGCAATCTCAGGGTTGTACGCTTCCAACTCCTTGTTGATGGCATAAATATCCGCAATGGGATCACGCCCCTCCGTACCTGCTGCATCCACAATATGGATGATTACCTTGGTGCGCTCAATGTGACGCAAAAATTCATGACCAAGTCCGATACCCTCCGATGCACCTTCAATCAGTCCGGGAATGTCTGCGATGACAAATCCTCCGGTTCCCTCCAAATCCACAACACCTAAGTTGGGATTTAAGGTGGTGAAATGATAGTTGGCAATCTTAGGCTTGGCATTGGTTACACGGGAAAGAAAGGTAGACTTACCCACATTGGGGAATCCAACCAGTCCCACATCTGCAATCACCTTAAGCTCCAGCATCAGTTCAAGCTCCTGAGCCGGCTGACCTGGCTGCGCATACTTAGGTGCCTGCATGGTACTGGTTGCATAATGCTGATTGCCATTACCACCCTTGCCACCTTTTAAGAGCACAACGCGTCTGTTGTCACCGGACATATCCGTGATAACCTGTCCACTCTCAGCCTCCTTGATAACGGTTCCCTGAGGAATCTTGATGACAATATCATTGCCATCCTTACCGCGACAATTCTTCTTGCCACCCTCCTCACCGTCACCGGCCTTATACTTTCTGATATGTCTGAAATCAATCAGCGTGTTTAATCCCTCGTCCACCTCGAAGATAACATCTCCGCCTCGTCCGCCGTCACCGCCGTCGGGACCGCCGTTAGGCACATATTTTTCACGTCTGAAGGATACATGTCCGTCACCGCCTTTA
The DNA here is from genome assembly GCA_045543175.1 of Acetatifactor sp. Lineage (GTDB taxonomy): Bacteria > Bacillota > Clostridia > Lachnospirales > Lachnospiraceae > Acetatifactor. The sequence goes on from JAZQMG010000038.1 coordinate 19,343, forward strand.
CCGCTGCGCACATATATCTTGGCTCTATCTGCAAACATGGAAAACTCCTTTCATAAATACATAAAGGGCTTCAAACGAAGTAGTTTGAAGCCCCGATAGGTCTTATTGCTCTACAGGATAAACGGAAGCCTGCTTCTTGTCGCGGCCCTTTCTCTCGAAACGCAAAACGCCGTCAACCAATGCATACAGGGTGTCATCACCGCCAATGCCTACATTGTTGCCGGGATGAATCTTGGTTCCGCGCTGTCTGTAAAGGATGTTACCAGCCTTAACAAACTGACCGTCTGCACGCTTCGCACCTAATCTCTTGGACTCGGAATCTCTACCGTTCTTGGTAGAACCTACTCCCTTTTTATGAGCAAAAAACTGAAGGCTCATATTCAACATGGTCTCTACACCTCCTTGAAATTTACTTGTAGATACTCTGTTCCGCACTTCTTGCTTAAATTCTCCATTGCCAAAACAAAGGAATCCAACATAAATACGGAATTTTCCTGCAAAGGAATCTCTTCATCAAAATCAAATTTTGCAAAACCGGTTTCTTCATTCAGGGTGGTTTTAATCCTTTCCCCTGCCAACTCTTCAAGAGCATTCATTGTACTTTCTACCAATATAGATATGGCAGCACAAACAATATCCGGCTCGCCTTCCTCTGCATATCCTGCATGGCCCATACAGATAATTCCCTTGTATGTACCATTTTTGTCTGAAACAATCTCAACTGTGGTCATTCAATACCCACTTTCAAATTAAAATCACACTTATGCGTTGATTTTTTCAATCTTAACCTGAGTATATGCCTGTCTGTGACCGTTCTTCTTGTGGTATCCGGTTTTTCTCTTGTACTTGTATACAATAACCTTCTTGCCACGACCCTGCTCCATAACGGTAGCGGATACGGTTGCACTTGCAACTGCATCACCCACCTTGAGGGATCCGTCACTTACTGCGATAACCTGGTCAAAAGTAACAGTGTTACCAGCTTCTGCATCGAGCTTCTCAACCTTGATTACATCGCCCTCAGAAACCTTGTACTGCTTTCCGCCTGTTGCAATAATTGCGTACATATTAAGGCACCTCCTTCATAGAACGCCTGCCAAACGCATCGTTCTTTACTCGCTAACTTTGGTGGTTCCACGCTAAAAGCGGGCACACTTCTACCTCGTTATGCGGCATACTGTGATATAATAGCATGTATTGTCTTGAAATGTCAATACTTTTCTCAAACATTTTTACCTTATATTCACCTTTATATACAAGCAAGTTGCCTTGCTTATCTTCCACTGATAAACAAGGCAATCATTTTGCCAACTAAATTCAAAAGTGCTTTATCCGAATCCGACCACAGTCTGGATGCCTGCTCTTCCTTATAGAAGGTTACATATCCGGGAACACCGCTATCCATCCGATAAATCAATGCTGCCGTCATCTGCTTCGCCTTCAATTCTTCACAAGCCTCCGGGCACACAAACTGCAAATTGGAAACACTATTAATCACCGCCAGATTGTTGTCATCAAAAAGCTGTCTGAACTGCGTTGTACCGCCATAGGACAAATATTCCTCTTCCACCACCTGACCGTCTGCCCGCCAATGCATGGCCTTATATGCCGGTTCATCATAAAACACATTAACCTCTTTCAGTCCGAAAACTCTTCCTGTTTCCTCGAGAACCATCTGTATATTCCACATTGCACGGAACATAAAATGCTCTGTAAGTTCCATCATAAACCGTTCCTTATTCCCTACATTGAGCATCCGTTTGGGTTCAACAGCCGAAGTCTCTGTCACTACCGCATTCAATACATCACCATGAATCTCCGGTGTATAAATTATATAACGGTTCTTGCCATTCTCTTTGGCACGGTAAAGCATTTTATCCGCAATCTTAAACAGGGTGTCATAATCCCGCGCATCTGCCGGCCATGCCGCAGCACCGATAGAACAACTGAGGTTCAAATCCTCTTTCCGTTCCTTGTAAGCCCATTCTACATTACAGCGAATGGTCCGAAGAATACTCTTCAAGTCAGCTCGGTCTGCAATACGTTCCAGGAAAATCAGCATTTCATCGCCGCCAATGCGTCCCACAACACCTCTCTCACCTACGGCATCCTTAAGGATGTCCGCAACAGTTATCAATACTTCATCGCCAAACAAATGACCGTAATTATCATTTATATATTTAAAATTATCAATATCCATTATACAGAGATAACTGGTATAGTCCGCATCGGAATTTATTGCATTACAGACATAATCAATTACCGTCTGCTTACTGAGAAGGCCTGTCATTTCGTCTCTGACAGAATCAGCTCCTAGTCTCATTTTCCTTCGTCCGGAATTTTTGGACATGGTATAAATACAACCCAGAACCAATTCCCGGCCCGATGTAGCGACAACAGAACGTCCCTTCATGAGATAAAGTTCTTTATCTTCCCCCCGCACAAAATGAGGCAACATAATCTCATGGGAAAAATGTCTGGTGCCCTGTTGCAAATCCTGACAAAGATTGTCAAAAATATCTCTTTGTTTCTCCTCTTCAAAGGAATTCTTTTCTGCAAGACTATGAGCCCAACTGTCTAAGCTGCCGTTAAACACAACAACCCTCTGCTTTCCGCCACCCATAAAAATACAGAGAACATCCTTCTCGATATCATATCGGAAGAAAAGTTCATCCATAATGTCCATATAAGTACCAAGTTCACATAACTCATCCTGCATGGTACCCATTTCCTGTTCCAGTGTGTCTACCGTCTGAATACTCATTTCAAGCACAGCTTCACCGGCAAGTTTCCTCTTCTTCACACTGCCGATTACCCAATGCGTAGACTCATCCTTACAGAACACCCGATATGTAATATAGCTTTTCTCGCCTGTTTCCCAGACTTTGCTACATACAGATTTTACTTCTGCAAAATCATCCTTATAGACACTCTGTTCAAGAAACATGGAATTCTCCCACATAATAAACGCAAAGAATTCCTTATCTCCCTTGATAAGTTGTAATTGTCTGTTAAAGATAACCGTCCCTGTTTTAAAGTACGCCATAACCTTCTCCTATGACCTATTATGCCATGTTTCTTTTTTCAAAATCCTCAACATACTGTGTAATCAGCTTTACAGTACCCTCAACCCCTAATACACTGCTGTTTACACACAAATCATAGCTGTCTGCACGTCCCCACTTCTTGGAGGAATAATAATTGTAATAGCTCTGACGCTGCTTATCCTTCTTAATCATCATATCACGCGCCTTGGCCTCAGAAAGCTGATATCTCTCCATGATACGCTTGGTTTTGGTCTCTTCATCCGCATAGATAAACAAATGAATGCAATTAGGCAGCTCAGCCAACGCATAATCCGCACAACGGCCAACAATTACACAAGGCTCCTCAGAAGCTACCTTCTTAATAGTATCAAACTGTGCCAAAAATACCTTGTGACTAATAGGCATATCTACAAAGGATGATGCGTTATAGCCAAAAGAATATGTATCCATTACCAAATTATACAAAAAGGAATTGGTGGGACGCTCGTCGTGATTCTGTATCATTTCCTCGCAAAATCCACTCTCCTTGGCGGCTCTGGTAAGAAGCTCCTTATCATAGCATTTAATACCAAAATGCTCTGCTACCTTCTCTCCGATTTCGTGACCGGCAGAACCAAACTGACGTCCGATGGTTATAACTGTATTCATACACAACACCTCCAGCGCAAATTTATCCACCCTTATTATACGTCATTTTTGCAAGGAATACAATAAAAATTCTGTTAATTTTTATACAAAATATACAAAACAGATTAGTCAAGAATCTCCAAAAGATGTGCAAAATACTCCGGCAACGGTGCCTCCGTTTCAATATAATTGCCTGTAGCAGGATGCTCAAACCCTAATATTTTGGCATGAAGGGTCTGACCCTGCAATTTAAAGGGACATTTTCTACCTGTAGCATAAACCTCATCCCCCAAAAGCGGATGTCCGATACTTGCCATATGCACCCTGATCTGGTGAGTACGCCCCGTCTCCAACACACACTCGATATAAGTATAATTTTTAAAGCGTTTTAACACCTTATAATGAGTCACGGCACGCTTGCCGTTGCGCTCATTTACCGCCATCTTCTTACGCTCAACAGGATGTCTTCCTATTGGCTTATCAATAGTCCCCTCCTCCTCTTTCAGCACACCGTAACAAAGGGCAACATAGCGTCTTTTTACACTATGCTCCTTAAGCTGCGCTGCAATGGAATTGTGAGCGTTATCATTTTTGCAGGCAATAATCGAACCGGTGGTGTCCATATCAATGCGATGTACAATTCCGGGCCGCATCACTCCGTTAATACCGGACAAATCCTTTCCGCAGTGATACATCAGGGCATTTACCAAGGTTCCGCTGTAATGCC
>JAZQMG010000039.1:0-12458 GCA_045543175.1 Acetatifactor sp.
GGTTAACACCTTAAAGGAAGCGTATGAGTTAGCTAAGAACTCTCCCGGTACCGTAGTTACCGATATGCCTGTTTTAAGAGGCGAAGAGTTCGGTCTTGAGAAAGATGCTAAGGTATTATTATTCAATGATGGTGCTGTAACCGGTCGTTACGCAGCAGCTCGTCGTATCAAGGGTGAACCCGGTGTAGATGAGAAGAAGCTTGACAAGGTAGTTATGGACGCTGTATATGAGACTCGTTGGAAAACTATGTATCATGCAGAATGTTTCGTAGGTCTTGATCCTGAATTCATGGTAAAGGCTCACCTTCTGATTCCTGAAGGAGAAGAGAACATCCTTTACAACTGGATGATCAACTTCCAGTATATGTCTGATGAATATGTTAAGATGTACAAGAACTCTCAGCCTGTTGGTAACGGAAACGAAGCAGATATCTATATCTTCTCTGATCCTCAGTGGATTCCCGGCAACAGACCTGACGTTGATTACAGCTGCTTAAGCGATCCTTTGACTCTTTGCTATTTCGATACCAATGCTAACTGTGCAGCTATCCTTGGTATGAGATACTTCGGTGAGCACAAGAAGGGTACCTTAACCATGGCTTGGGCTATCGCTAACAGAAACGGTTATGCTGCTTGCCACGGCGGACAGAAGGAATACGTTCTTGCTGACGGTTCTAAGTACGTTGCATCTGTATATGGTTTGTCAGGATCAGGTAAGTCTACTTTAACTCATGCTAAGCATGGCGGAAAGTATGAAATCAAGGTTCTTCATGATGACGCATTCATCATCAACACCGATACCTGTTCATCTGTAGCTTTAGAGCCTACATATTTCGATAAGACTTCAGACTATCCTACCGGATGTGGTGATAACGCATATTTATTATCTGCTCAGAACTGTTCTTGTACCTATGACTCAGAAGGCAAGATTCAGTTAGTAACCGAAGATATCAGAAATGGTAACGGTCGTGCTATCAAGTCTAAGTTATGGTCTCCTAACCGTGTAGACAAGATTGATGCTCCTGTAAACGCTATCTTCTGGATTATGAAGGACCCTGTTCTTCCTCCCGTTGTTAAGCTTTCTGGTGCAGCTTTAGCATCAGTTATGGGTGCTACCCTTGCTACCAAGACCTCTACCGCAGAGCGTGTTGCTGCAGGTACCGACTTGAACGCAATCCGTATCGTACCTTATGCTAACCCCTTCAGAACCTATCCTCTGGTTAACGACTATGAGAAGTTCAAGAAGCTGGTAGAAGAGAAGAACGTAGACTGCTACATCGTTAACACCGGCGACTTCATGGGCACCAAGGTTAAGCCTGCTGATACTCTGGGAATCCTTGAGACTATCGTTGAGGGCAAGGCTAAGTTCGAGAAGTGGGCTAACTTCGATGATATCGAGATTATGTACGAGTGGGATGGCAAGACTGCTGACTTCACTCCCGACCTCAACAATGCTGAGTATGTTGCAGCACTTAAGGCTGCTATGCAGAGCCGTGTAAACGCTGTTGAAGGCTTTGCAACCAAGAAGGAAGGTTATGACAAGCTTCCTGATGAGGCTCTTGAGGCTCTTAAGAAGTTGGTAGAGCAGGCATAAAAGTCTGACATTCGCTGACTGATAAAATTGACCCTCCCCGCAATTTTGTGGGGAGGGTTTTTGTATGACGAGGGATGATTTAGAGAGGAAAAAGATTATGAAGAAGACTTTGACTTGTATTGCAGCATTTACACCGATTGTAGGTGTTGTTTTGGGATTTGTTCTGATGATAATCGGGATGTTTTTGACGGAGACTCCCAGCGAGAGTATGGGATTGGTTCTTTCAATAGCTGCTTTTGTTATGGTTTTGATAGGTGTTATTATGTGTTGGGTAGATATTATTTGGTTTATCATTTTGGCTGTTAAAAACCCTCAATTAGAGAGCACCATGAAACTTGTGTGGGGAATTTTGCTGTATATGTTTAATATTTTTGTCTTTCCTGTATACTGGTTTATGTATATTAGAAAAGAGTAGCTGTCCGGTACTTAATTGGTAGTTGTTTTGACAAAAATTGCTGTTGTATTTTACAGTCAAATTGGGTATAATGAAAGTAACCTGAGATGCGCGATAACCTTTGTTAGTTTTGAACCTACATTTACTTTAAACGGGATTCCTATATTGCCAAATGGCTGTCAGGCCTCCACGATGGTGTTTGCATCATCGGATCGCAGTGGAAGACAAAAGTTTGGTTGCGGTGACCCACCTAGCATTGCTAGGAGTCAAAAAGCAAAGGGCGGCATTTTGGGCAACATGACAAAAGAGGGAGCAGTCCGAAAGGACTGCTCTTTTAAGCTAAAGAGAATATATAGGAATAGAGTTGTAAGAGGAATTTGAAGGATTGGGAAATAAGAATCAGATAAATAAAATGAATCGCAGAGAGCGTATGCAGTTAAAGGCATGGATTTGTATGCTCGGCATTTTTCTGCTGCTCTTTCTTTTTGCAGGACAGTTGTTTACACATTTACAGCAAGAGGACGAGAAACCGCAACCGATACCTCATACGCCTGTAATCAAAAAACTTTCCAATGTGTGGCTGATTGAGGTGGGAGAGGATAATCTGCTTTTGTATAGAGATGGTCAAGAAGAAAGTTATGATTACGGCACGGTTCAAGTGGCTGTCAGCGAGGGTGGAGAAGTATTGTGGGAGCTTCCTGTTGAAGAGGCGGAGGCTACGGAGCTTCATTTGTATCAGCCTGACAGAAATTGTAGAGAACAGCTTGCAGATGTGATTCTGACTGACGGTAGAGTGACTTCTGTGATAGTCAAAAACGAGAAAATCCATGGAAATATATTGAGCGCAAATGAAAATTCCATAGAGGTGGAGGGATATGGACATCTGTCACTTGCCTCGGATTATCGGGGGTATCGGATTTTTAATACCCTTGCCATGTGTACATATGAAGATTTGGCCTTTGGGTATGACTTTGCTGACCTGGTACTGGAGGATGGCGAGGTTTGCGGTATTCTGATGGTGCGTGAGGAAACAATGGATTCCATCCGTGTACTCATCAAAACCGGAGATTTTCAGGGAACGCTGCATGAAGAAATTGTGCTTACGGCAGATACTGATTTTAAGGTGACCTATGGTGCATACGGTCAGGAAGTGACAGAAGAGTATGCGGCAGAGGATGAACTGATTATTGATATGGAAAGTGATTATTTTTCAGGAGAGAGAATCACTGTAAAACCGGTTGCACTTACAGGAAAGGTGTATTTGAAAAATGTAAACCGTAGTCAGGGTGTTCCGGGGTATCGGGGACATGTGGAGTTAATCAAAGAATCTGAGGGGATTGCGGTGGTAAATGAAGTGTCACTGGAGGAGTATTTGTACTCGGTGGTACCCAGTGAAATGCCAGCTTCCTATCCGAGGGAAGCTCTAAAGGCTCAGGCAATTTGCGCCCGGACTTATGCTTATGGTCACATGCAGCATGCGGCTTTTCCGGCCTATGGTGCTCATGTGGATGACAGTACATCTTATCAGGTTTATAACAATATCTTAGAGAATGAAAGTACTACCGGGGCGGTAAAGGAAACCTACGGTCAGCTTTTGCGTACTGCCACGGGAGAATTGGCCGGAACTTACTATTATTCCACATCCTGCGGTGTGGGAAGTGATGCCAATGTGTGGAAAACGGATGCAGCCAAGGCTATTGACTATTTGAAGGCGGAGACCATCAATGAGTCCACCATGCAACAGAAGCTTATGTTGCGGGAACAACAGCTTGCATCGGAAGATGCCGTCAGTGTAATGCAATCTGCGGACATGGGAGAATATTTGCGGGATGAGGAGCATTTTGAGGAGTTTATTACCGGATTTAATGAGGATGATTTTGAGTCTTCGGAGGGCTGGTATCGTTGGACCTATACGGTGAAGAAGCTTGATGCAGAGCATGTTTGTGAAGTGTTAAAGAAGCGTTATAATGCCTCCAAAAAGCTTGTATTGACTTTGAATAAAAAGGGGAAATATATTAGTCAGGACATAAAGGACTTTAGGGAGATTCATGAGCTTTACATTGAAACCCGTGGAAGCGGTGGAGTGGCTGATGAGTTGATTTTGGAGACGGATAATGGTACCTACAAGGTAATTTCGGAACACAATATCCGGTATGTACTCTGTGACGGAGAGACAAAGGTTGTCAGACAAAACGGCAGTAAGGTAGATATGCCTTATCTTTTGCCCAGTGGATTTTTTATTATGGAAACGGATAAAAAGAGTGGAGAAATTGTGTCCTATACTTTGACCGGAGGCGGTTTCGGACATGGGGCAGGCATGAGCCAGAATGCGGCAAGAGCTATGGCTAAGAAGAATTATACCTGTGAGGATATCTTGCTGTTCTTCTATGAGAATTGTCAGGTGGAATCCGTTTACTAGAAGGTGGAAATATGCTTCATAAGTGTTGGGTGATTTGGCGGGATTTTTCGGTCAAAATGCGAAAATTGAATATTGCGGCACATGCGGCAAGTACAGCTTTTTTCTTCTTTTTGTCCTTGGTGCCCATGCTGATTGTAATCTGTACGGTGTTGCCTTATACCCCTATTACTGCGGAGGATTTGATAGAGTTGGTGCGGCAGGTGGTGCCGTCGGCGGCAGAGACTTTGGCTACCGGGCTGATAAGGTATGTATATCGTAAATCGGCAGGAACATTGTCACTGGCTATAGTAGTTACCATTTGGTCTGCGGGAAAAGGTGTGTTGGCTCTTATGCGTGGTCTGAATGTGTTAAATGATGTGGAGGAGAAGCGTAATTATTTTGTAGTGCGTCTTATCTCCAGTTTGTACACTGTTGTAATGCTGGTGATAATCATTTTGTTTCTGGTGGTCATGGTATTTGGCAATCAGTTGGTAAACCTGATATTGTTTCGGCTGCCACAGCTTAGGATGCTGACGTCCTTTTATATGGAGTTTCGTTTTCTGATTGTATGGGCACTTTTGACCATGCTGTTTGCGGCAGTGTATGCTTATGTACCAAATAAGAAACTCAGATTTAAGGAGCAGATTCCGGGAGCCTGTTTTTCCGCTGTTGTATGGAGTGTTTTTTCCTGGGGATTTTCATTGTATGTAAACCGCTCCGGTGCATTCAGTATCTACGGCAGCTTATCCATTATTGTGGTTGTGATGTTCTGGATGTATCTGGGAATGTATATCGTGTTGATTGGAGCGTGGATTAATCACTATTTTGCACCGGTAAATAAGGTGCTTATGGGAACAGGCAAGGAAGAGAAAAAGACGCGAGAGGATAACAATTAATAGTAGAAGAGCATCTGTATAGGTGCTCTTTTTTGATTCTGCAAATATTTAAATAGTCAGGTGTCTAATAAATCATATATGCTGACTCCCAAGACTTGAGAAAAAACAAGTAATTCATAGTCTGTGACGAATCTTTCTTGTTTTTCAATTCGGCTTATTACTTTCTGGGAAATTTCTATGTTGTTAAGCTGCATTTTAACGGCAAGTTCTTCTTGCGATAGTTTTTGCTGCTTGCGCAAATCGCAGATTTTCTTCCCTACAATATTTGATTTACCGTTGTAGTTATATATTTTCACTCAATACTCCTTTTTACCATAAAGATAGGTATTTCTATTGACATTAACATGAAAATAGGGCTAAAATTACCCTAAAGATGACTAAAAATGCATAAAGTATTTTTTATACAAAAGAGGAGTGTGGAAATGGATAAATATAGGCTGACAACCCCGCAAAGGAATATTTATAATTTGCAGAAATATTACGAGGACACGGCGGTGTCCAATCTTTGTGGAGCTGTTTTTTATCGTGAAAATCGGGATATAAAGATTCTTCGCAGGGCAATAAACAGTGTTATTCAGAAACAGTCGGCATTGAGATTGCGTTTTGTGGAGCGTAATAAAGATGTTATGCAGTATGTGCAAAAATATTCCTATGTGGATATCCCGTTACATGAGTTTGCAAATGACAGAGACTTTGAAGCATATGCTAAAGTATTTGCGGCAAATCCAATAGGGCTTTTGGAACAGGATATGTATCGGATTGAAATTGTTTCAGTCGGCGAGAAAAGTGGTATTTTGGCAGTTCTTAGCCATATGATTTCAGATGCGTGGACGTTTAGTCTGATTGTAAGCGAAATTGATAAAGCTTACTGGAATTTGGCAGATGGGGGAGAGGATGGACTTAGTGAGGTGGATTATTTGGAGTATCTTCAATCGGAGACGGATTATTTTGACTCGGACAGATATCAAAAGGATGAAGTGTATTGGCAGGAAAAGTATGTGCAGAAACCGGAAGTGTCCTCTATAAAGCCTGATTTTGAAACAAAGAATTCTATTAGGGTGGAACGGCTGCAAAGAAAGCTGCCAACAGTATTGGCGGAAAGAATTACGGATTATTGTGAGAGAAATGCAGTGACGCAGGCGGTGTTGTTCGAAACAGTTTTGATGACATATTTATACAAGATTAATTCCAATAATGCGGTGGTTACCATCGGCACACCAATACTGAATAGAACAAAAGCATCTGAAAAAGCAATGGCAGGGATGTGTATATCAACCATGCCGCTGACTATGGAGGTAAGAGGAGAAGATACTGTAAGGCAGCTTGCAGACAAAATTACCAAGGAGCATATGCAGTTGTTTCGACACAAAAAGTATCCGTACAGTATGATTTTAAAGAACCTTCGGGAAAGACAAAAATTTGAAGGTAATCTGTATGATGTGATGCTTAGCTATCAAAATGCCCGGACAAACACGGATTCATACACCGAATGGTATAGCAGCGGATATAGTGAAGTTCCATTTACACTGCATATAGATAATCGGGATAGTAGTCAGACTTACACATTAACTGCGGATTATCAGGCAGAGTTGTTTAAGGAAGAACAAGAAGTAGAGGATGTCATCGATAGATTGGAATTCGTTTTGTGGCAATTTCTGAAAAATGATTCGATTTTGATAAAAGAGATTTCTGTTTTGCCGGATAGAGAGAGACAACGAATATTATTGGAGTTTAATGATAGTGCTGTAGATTACCCGCGTGAGAAATGTGTTCATGAGTTGTTCGTGGAGCAGGTACAGAAAACACCAGATGCAATTGCTGTTGTGTTTGAGGAGAAGAAGATTACATATAGAGAACTGGATGAAATGTCTAATGCTCTGGCTCATATTTTGAGAGATAAGGGGGTAGGGAGGGGCGATATTGTTCCCATTATAGCAAAGAGAAGCTGGCAGATTCTGGCAGCTATGTTTGGCATACTAAAATCCGGTGCGGGTTATATGCCTATAGCACCGGATTATCCGAAGGACAGGGTACAGTTTATTGTTAACGAAGCAAAAAGTAAGGTTGGCTGTGTATTGGGCTATAAGGAAAAGTTAGAGGGGATAGAGCTTTTGCAACTGGATGAGCTTTCCTTGGAAGCAGTTGAAGCAGATAAAAGATTACCTGTAAAGAACCAAAATGTATCCGAAGATATTTGTTATGTTATTTTTACATCCGGCTCCACCGGTGTGCCAAAGGGTGTGATGATTACGCATGAAAACACGGTAAATTATAGTCATAATAATAATAATAATGTATGCCACACTATAATTAAAGACAACTATAAAAAGATTATCTCGGTCACCAATATCGTGTTTGATATCTTTGTGACGGAAAGCATTCTGCCTCTTTTGAATGGCATGACTGTGTATTTTACGAATGATGATGAGGTGTTCAGCCAGAGTGCAATTAATCGGATTGTTACAGAGAATGGGATTGAGGTATTACAGACAACTCCTACCAAGATGAAAGGGTATCTGTTTGACAATACCCAAAAGGATTATCTGTCAATTCTGAAAGTCATTATTTTAGGCGGTGAAGCATTGACAAAGGGACTGTATGAGGAGCTGAGAAAACAGACGACAGCAGAGATCTTTAATATCTATGGACCGGCAGAGACAACAGTGTGGTCCAGTAACGCTAAAGTGGTGAGTAATGATATTACCATTGGCAAACCAATTGCAAATACACAGATATACATATTGGATAAGCATAATAATCCTGTACCTATCGGTGTGCCGGGAGAATTGTGCATTGCAGGAGAGGGTGTGGGAAATGGCTATCTGAATCGCCCGGATTTGACCGCAGAGCGTTTTGTACCCAACCCTTTTGCAACGGAAGAAAATAGACATGGAAAAATCATGTATCATACCGGAGACCTTGCTGCATGGCGGGAGAGCGGAGCGATTGAATATCTGGGACGAATTGACACACAGGTCAAAATCAGAGGTTTGCGTATTGAGTTGGGAGAGATAGAAAGTGTTATGTCGGGATTCCCGGGTATTCATATGTGTGCTGTGACGGATAAAAGGGATGAGGAGGGCAGACAGTATCTGGCAGGTTATTATACCACCGTATCGGATGCGTTGGACAGTCGGAATGTTTTGACGGCTGTAAAGGTGGATGAGAAAGAGTTGCGTCGTCATTTGACATCCAAATTGCCCAAATATATGGTTCCCAATTATTTTATACATCTACAGAAGCTACCCATGACACCGAGCGGCAAAACGGATCGCAAAAATTTACCAACCCCGGAATGCAGAGTGGAGACGACAATGGAATATGTAGCACCGACAACCGAATTGGAGAGAAAATTGTGCAAAATGATGGAGGATGTATTGGATTACAGACCTATCGGTGTGGAGCATGATTTCTTTTCCTGTGGTGGGGACAGCTTGAAAGCGATAGAGTTTGTGGTGAGTGTAGAGGGGGATGGCCTAAAATTAAAATTACAGGATATATTCGACAACCCTACGGTGAAAGGATTGGCAGGTGCTTTGCAGCGGACGGTCCAAGGAGAGACGAACAATTCATATGACAGTTTTTGTCCTGAACAATTTGAAAAATATGATTGTTTATTAAAGCAAAATCAAGAGTGTGATTGTTATGATATACAGGAAGTGACCATAAATACTGTGCTGTTGTCCGGGATAACCGGATTTTTGGGTGCACATATTGCCGATGCCTTGTTGCAGGAAACGGACTGTGTAATTTATTGTCTGGTGCGCAGTAAGAGTGCAGAGGACAGGAGAGGTAGGTTTCCTCAAATACTGGAATATTATTTCGGCAATAAATATACAGACTTAATTGGCACCAGAATTATACCCGTTGTTGGAGATATCACAGATGAGAGGTTGTCTGCGGAGCTGCCGGATAAGGTTGATATGGTGATTCATGCTGCGGCTACGGTAAAGCATTATGGCTCCTATGAATATTTTTACAAGGTGAACACCTTGGGAACCAAACATATGGCAGATTATGCTCTCCGCACAGGGGCGCAATTCATACATATCAGCACTATCAGTGTGTCCGGCAACAGTCTGGCAGACAGCTTTGATACAGAGGTGGCTTTGGAAGAGCGGATATTTGGAGAGGATTGCCTGTATCAAGGGCAGTCTCTTGCCAATGTGTATGTGCGCAGTAAGTTTGAAGCAGAATGTGTAGTACTTGACGCAATGCTGCAAGGGTTGCAGGCAAATATCATTCGAGTGGGTAATCTGACCAATCGTAGCAGTGATTATGTATTTCAGCCCAACTATAAGGAAAATGCTTTTCTTTCCAGAATCAAGGCAGCTTTAGAGCTTGGGGTTCTTCCAGACTATATGTTGCCGTTATATGCTGAATTTTCGCCAGTGGATGATACAGCAGATGCAATTGTGCGGATTGCAAAGCATTTTAGTACGCACCATACGATTTATCATGTTTACTCCAATCAAAATCTATATTTTGACAGAATGATAGAAATATTAAAGGAATTGTCCGTTGATATGAAGGTTGTGGACGGAGCAATGTTTACAGAACTCCTCAAGGAGACTGTTAGTCAGGGAAGAGCGCATATCTACGAGGCTTTTTTGAATGATTTGGGTGCAGACGGCAGGCTTAACTATGAAACGAATATTCATATCGAGAATACGTTTACAATTTCCTATCTGAGACAGCTTGGTTTTGAGTGGAGTAAGATTGATTATGAGTATGTGAAGGGGTATGTGGAATACTTTAGAAATATGGGATACTTGGAGGTATAGACGGTGAAGACGGAATATCCATTTTATGATGTGGAAAATGAATTTACGACAGTCAAGGATGTCGTGCAAGTAGTCTTAAAGACATATCAGGACAATCCTGTTTTTCGATATAAGCAGGGAAAGGAGATAAAGGAAAAGAGTAAAGAAGAATTTGTGGCAGATGTTCAGAACCTTGGCCGGATATTGCATGGCAGTTTTCCTAAAGGAAGTCATATTGCGCTTCTGGGTAAGACAAGTTATGAGTGGATATATAGCTATTTTGCCATTATGACTTCTGAAAACGTATCTGTTCCCATGGACAAGGAGTTGCCGAAAGAGGATTTGTTGGATTTAATAGAAGTCGCTGACACGGATTGTTTAATTTACGACAAGGACTATCAGGATGTGGCAGAGTATATGAAGACGCAGTCAAAGCGTAATATAACATATATCTGTATGCAGGAGGATGCAGGCGATAAAAGTCTGGCTGACTTATTGCAGAAATGCGGCAGATATGAAGCTTGGGTTGGTAATCCTAAAAAGGAGGATGTGGCGGAAATTGTATTCACATCGGGAACAACAGGCAAGAGTAAGGGGTGTTTAATCACACATGGTAATCTGGCATGGAATGCAATGAACGGTAAGAGCTTTGTGTATTTAACGCCTTTGGATTGTGCTTTATCCATTTTGCCAATCAATCATGCGCTGGAAATAGCAGCGGGAATTATGACACCCTTTAGCAGTGGAGTGACTATTTGTATCAATGACAGCTTGAAGTATCTGGCGAGAAATATGAAATTTTACAAACCGTCTGCCATGGTTGTTGTACCACTTGTTATCGAAACACTATATAAAAATATCTGGCGGGAAATAGAAAAGCAGAATAAGGCAGGAAAAGTAAGGTTTGCTATGAAATTGGCATGGGTGTTGTACAGATGTCATATTGATGTCAGGCGCAAGTTGTTTTCACAGATATTGGAACAACTGGGAGGAAATCTGAGAATTTTGGTAGTTGGAGGTGCCTATATAGAACCTAAGTTGATTCGGGAATTTGAGACATGGGGAATTACTGTTGTTCAAGGATATGGAATTACAGAGTGTGCCCCGGTTATATCCTGCAATACGGACAGATATAAAATAGATGCCTCTGCCGGAAAAGTAGTAACCGGATGTGAAGTAAAGATTGTGGAGGATGAAATCTGGGTAAAGGGTCCTATTGTTATGAAAGGTTATTACAAAAATGCAGATGCCACAAAAGAGGTGTTTGAAGATGACTGGTTCAAAACAGGAGATTTGGGGAGACTGGATAAGGAGAATTTCTTGTACATAACGGGTCGTAAGAAAAATCTGATTATCTTACCCAATGGAGAAAATGTTTCACCGGAAGAATTGGAGCAGAAGATTATGAAGATTGCATATGTGAAGGAAGTCTTGGTATTGGAAAAGGAGGGAATGATTCAGGCCGAGGTATTTTTGGATACAGAACTGGAACCGGAGGCAGAAACTAAAATTCATAAAGACATGATGCTCATAAATAAAACGTTGCCCAATTATAAAAAAATAGGGAAAACAGTGGTTAGGAAACAAGAGTTTGAAAAGACCACAACTAAAAAGATAAAGAGGAATAACCAGATACTTACGAAGTAAAGAGGTGATAAAAATGTTAGAGAAGATTAGAGATGTTTTGTCGGAATACGTGGAGGTATCCAGAGATGAAATAACAATGGAAACAAATCTTACAAGTGATTTGGGGTTAAGTTCCTTGGATGTGGTTGATGCCATTGTCGGTTTTGAGGAGGAATTTGACATAGAGATACCGGATAGGAAGTTTGTAGAAATTGTGACGGTTGGCGATTTGATAAATATGTTGCAGGAGGAGTATGGACTATCCTAAATTAGCAAATTTAAAATACCGTATAACCCTTGACATTCAGGCTTAAATTCACTAAAATAAATAGAAGTGAAAAGCTGTGAAGGTGCACAGTAGCGTTTTATCTTCTGTCAGAGAGGACGGGTCAAATGGCTGAAAACCCGTTTCAGTTCAGATAAGATGTCGAAATTCCCACCGGAGCTGTTCGGGTGAACAAAGTATTTTTATTTAAAAGTAGTTCGAGCCGGGTCGCGCACGTTATGCGTAGGATAAGTGTCTGAGAGGATTTTGATTGTCTCAGGAAATAGGGTGGTACCGCGTATTTTACGTCCCTTGCCAGTTTTGGCAAGGGACTTTTTTGCGCGAGTAGCGAGGAAAAGCACATAGTTGCTTTGACGAGCACCGCGACAATCGTAGAAACGCGCGAAGTGTGTTCCTACGATTATCAAAGATTAAAATAGCGCCCAAGGCGCAGAAAGAGGAATAAAAGAATTCGAAGGATGTCAACAATGCTTTATATTTTATTAATTTCTGTTGCAGCAG
>JAZQMG010000040.1:0-2233 GCA_045543175.1 Acetatifactor sp.
ACCGTGTTTGAGGGAGATGAACTGGTGCCTGCAGATGAGGAGGCAGCAGATATCTGGAAGTCTAAGGGGCTTACGGAGGAGCAGATATACCGCTATGGCAGAAAGGAAAACTGGTGGGGACCTGCAGGTCAGACAGGACCCTGCGGTCCGGATACAGAAATCTTTTATGATATGGGCAAGCCCAAATGCAACCCCGATTGCGGTCCTGCTTGTCATTGCGGAAAGTACGTGGAAATCTGGAATAATGTTTTCATGCAGTTTAACAAAGAAGCAGACGGCAGTTTTACGGAGCTGAAGCAGAAAAATGTGGATACGGGCATGGGCTTGGAGCGTGTACTGACTATTTTTAACAGCAAGACCAATGTATACGATACGGAGCTTTTTCAGCCCGTTATGAACCGGCTGGAGGAGATTCTGAAGGAAGAGGAAAAGACACTGACAATCAGGGAGAAGCGTATTATTTGTGAACATATGCGTGCTATCAGCTTCATCTTGGGAGATCCTATGAAAATCACACCTTCTAATACAGAGCAGGGGTATATTTTAAGAAGACTTATTCGTAGAGTTATTCGATTGTTCAAGAAAGCAGATATCAGCCATAATTATCTGTGTGAACTCTCCATCGTATTGATAGAACAGTATGGAGATGTGTATCCGGAGCTATGTGAGAATCGTGAGTTTATATTGGAGCAGCTACAGAAGGAGCATGTATTGTTTGCAAAGACCTTGGATGAAGGTCTGAAGAAAGCCCACAAATATTTGGAACAAGTGGAGACAGGCGGAATTTTAAGTGGTGAGCTAACCTTTAAATTGTACGATACCTATGGTTTCCCCGTAGAATTTAGTGCAGAGTTGGCACAGGAGCAGGGTAAGACAGTGGATATGGAGGGTTTTCATAAGAAATTTGAGGAACATCAGAACAAGTCCCGCCAGGGAGCTGCGGGGAAGTTTGCAGGAGGCTTGGCAGATCACAACGAACAGACAGCAAGACTGCATACAGCTACCCATTTGCTAAATGGTGCTCTCCGTAAGGTATTGGGTGAGGAAGTATATCAGCGTGGCAGTAATATTACAGCAGAACGCTTAAGATTCGACTTTTCTTTCTCACGTAAAGTGACAAAGGAAGAACTGGAACAGGTATCTCAGATTGTGAATGAAGCCATTGAGAAAAAGCTGGAGGTGCAGCTTGAGGAAATGCCTTTGGAGGAGGCTTACGCATCCGGTGCAATGGGTGTCTTTGCAGGCAAATATCAGGACATGGTAAAGGTCTATACTATCCCCGGATATTCTAAGGAAATCTGTGGTGGTCCCCATGCAAAAAATACCGGGGAACTGGGTTCTTTCAGAATCTTAAAGGAAGAGGCTTCTTCTGCAGGAGTAAGAAGAATTAAGGCTGTGATTGAGAGGTAGAAAACAGGGGGAAGGACTATGATTTAAGATGAGTTTGTGGTATGATTAATAATAGATTTATTCAGGCAAAGGAGTAATCATGCATACAAAAGAAACATTAATTCAAGATTTACAAAATATGGGTCTGACCGGCAGGGAGGCAATCATGGTCCATTCCTCCATGAAGTCCATCGGTGAGGTGGATGGTGGTGCGGATACGGTGGTAGATGCTTTCATGGAGTTTTTCAAGGATGGCCTGTTTATGACCCCAACCCACACCTGGGCACAGATGAGTCGGGAATATGATACCTTCGACCCGGCCACAGAGCCGGCTTGCGTGGGCATTATCCCCAATGTATTCCGTAAGAGGGAAGGCGTAGTTCGTTCTTTGCATGCTACTCATAGTATTGCAGCCTATGGGAAGGATGCGGAAGAGTTTATTAAGGGCGAAGAAAATTCCACCTCACCCTGCCCGCCTGGTGGCTGTTGGGATAGGCTGCGTGAAATAGATGCCAAGATATTGCTTTTAGGAGTAACTCATGGCAGAAACACCTATATTCACAGTGTGGACGAGGTATTGGGAATCGGGGATCGTCTGACGGATGAGTCCACTCCTATGCATATTGTAATGCCCAACGGTAGTATTAAGGATGTAGATATGTACCGACACTATAACAGAGTATTGAAAACAGGAGCCTTTTCTGACTGCTTTGACAAGATGAAGGAAGCCTTTTATGACTTGGGCGCGGCGAAGGCTGTGAAGTTCGGTGATGCGGATTGTATTCTCTGCGAGGCAAGGAAGATTTTTGCGGTTTGTGAAAAGTTCTTCGCCATAGAAGAAACT
>JAZQMG010000041.1:0-4555 GCA_045543175.1 Acetatifactor sp.
CATGGTAAGGTACAAAACCTTACGTTTCTTAATTCCGGGCAAATACTTGTTGGACACCCACCACATGGCGCTACTGATATGCTCTTTTTCAATCCATCCATGAAGTCCATACTCAGACTCTGTGCTAATAAGCTCTTCCAAGAGTTCTCCAAGTTCCGGGTACTTTTCCAACAAATACACATCCAAAGCCTCTATATCATTCACACACATGTCACAATACTCAGCAAATCCAACTCCCCTCTCATTTGCCTTCTTTAATACTTTCGGACAAATGACACGGTGATTGCACTTATCTGTTAACGCATGTACGATATAACCCATATTAAAGTCCCGCTGGGCTCCATCTGCTTCATTAATGATGTGTTCTCGGACAAATTCTTGCACCCTTTCCGTAAAGATAGCCATTTGCTCCGGTTCGAACCACCGTTCATCCGGAATCCCTGCTCGCAGATGTAATCGTTTCTTATCCTCGGAAGTGCTCCCGGGCACTCCCAAAATTGCATCCGGTGCCAAAGCTCCCAAATAATATGCTCTTCGGTTCTGCACCAAATCCGGTCTTTTATGTAATACTTCCTTTGCCACCGCAATATGTGCTATGGTGTTTGACATATGTTTTCCTCCTCCACCCCGGGATAGCTGATTTCACCACCCCAGCTCTTTAGTTCTTCGAAAAATGGATTTACGGTAATCAATCCGTAAAACCATAAAAAGGCTCTGTCCTTTTCACTGATTTCGTTAAGGCTCATCCATAGCACTTCCTTCAAAGGCGGATTTTCTGTGGATTCCTCCGGGTCATAGCCTGTGATGGCTTCCTGATCCTCAGACACCTCTACCTCAAAGGAATACTCTGCACTGCCGTCAAACTTGTACTGTACAGCTAAGGGTCGGATTATCCTGCCCTTCAGCCCGCATTCCTCTTGCAGTTCCCGCAGTGCTGCCTGCTGGGGCGTCTCGCCTTCTTCGATGCCGCCACCGGGCACGGTGTAAAACTCCCGTCCAAAGTATACCACTCTTTCCATGAGAATCTTTCCCTCACGAACCACGATAGCTACGCTGCGGTTGCGCTTATAGACGTATTTGTATTCTTCCTCTTGCATATCGTTCCCTCCACATGTCTGCGTTTCTACTTAGTGCGCCCTAAAATACTCCTCAATCACCTGCTTGGCTCTCTCTGCGCCAAACCAGCCTTCCCCTTCAAACACATAAGGATAGAGGCGGTACAGATTGTCCTTTTCTTCGTCAGTAAGCTGGTCAAACTCTGTAATATCCCGCTCTGTCAGCACGCTCATCAGCTTGTGGTCCCCGTCATTGCGGATAAAGACACCGATGATACGCACCTTTGCCACATCACCCAGCTCAAAGTGGTCCTTGGTAAGAATCATCACATCCAAATGGTCCTGGGGCGGTGTACCGGACTCAGTCATCCAGCCATAGGGATACTGGTAAACATTTCTCACATAATGGAGACTGTCACAATCCTTCTCCACGAAGGAATCCGTCTCCGGAATATATTTCATACGTCTCTGATAATCGTTGGTTTGCTCTATTTTTACGGTATAAATCATTTGTATGTACCTCCCCTATCTGTATAATTCTCCGTCAAAAAACTTCTCCTGAAAGTTTATCTGCTCCATGATTTCCTCATCGGAAAAGTCCATTCCTTCCGGTGCCACAATCCAGGAATCCTCCACGTCATTGTGTCGGTGGAATACAGCAATCACCTTGCCGGTAAAGGTTTCCAAGGGTTTATCCACACCCAATATGTACACATCCTGCTCTGCGCCGTCCCCTGCAAACACTCCGTTCACATACCCGTAATTGATGGGGTAGTAAATATCCGGAAACCTGGGATGATAGGTGCCCAGAGGTCTGTCCATGGTACATTCCACGGTGCTGCCGATAATCTCCGAATAATTCAGGGGTGTGGCCTCCTTCTGCACTGTCGCCTCAATAAAAAAATGGCTTCTTTCCCTGCTGTCATCTTCCTCCATAATGCACTCCGTAATATGTCTAACAGATTCAAATTCATAGTCTGCAAACAGCTTCTTCAGGATTTCCTTATCTGCAAAGAAATGTGGTACTTCTACCTCAGCTCCCTCGGTTTTTAACACCGTATTCTCATCCAATCTGGGGAAATCACTTTGTGAAAAGGCATAATGCTCCTTGGAACAAAGGGTTAAAAACACCTTGCCGCCGGGCTTTAGTACACGGGCGATTTCCTGAAGTACATGCTGCACTCCTGCCGTATCCTGATGAGAAATCACATGATAGGAAAAGACTCTGTCAAAAGCGTCGTTTGCAAAGGGCAATTCCATCATATCCGCTCTCTTGCACAGGTAATCCACGCCCTGCTCTTTTTGAAACTTTTTGTTGTATTCAATCGCCTCTGCCGACAAATCCACGGCAGTTACCTTAAATCCCTTCTGCGTAAAATACAAAGCATGCCTGCCTCGTCCGCAGCCCAAATCCAAGATGGAATGAACCCCTTCCTCTTTCCACTTTTTTGCCAGATAAATACTATCCTCGGAAGGGTGAATCCATCTGTCCTGCTCTACACTGCTCCAGTCCCACTCTTTTGATTGCACCATAGCTCTTCCTCCTATAAGTAGCCTTCCAGCATCAAGCGATCCAGCACCCTATTTTCCCGTAGCAACATACCTGCAAAGGTCTGGGACTGCACCTTATCCCCATGATTGCCCTGTTCATTGGTGGCTATAGCATGTTCAGGAGTTACAAATTCCAGGGTAAACTCCTCAAAAGCTTCGTAATCATCTAAGTTTCGCTGTCCAAGTTCCTCTTCTGCCTCACATACAAAGTAGAAATTCTCTTGGAGAAAAATATCGTCCACTTTTCCCTTTTCGATTCGCTTCACATATCCAAATTCCTGTATGGTGTCCTTCTTCACCACCAGTCCGCTTTCTTCCTGTACCTCCCGAACCAGAGTCTCTTCCAGACTCTCTCCCGGCTCAATACCCCCACCGGGCAGCTTGTAATAGTCGTATCTGCAGCTGTGCATCATGGCGATACGACCGTCCTTGATGATAATACCCCGCACCGATGGACGTCTTCCCACGGTTCCGTTCGGATCATAGTTCTTTAAATCCATAGTAAATAGTTCTCTCATACTGTCCCCCTATCGATTTACTCCTTCACGCTCCACATGGACATACCGCTTCCGTTAAATTCATTGGGACGCACCTTAAAGCCAAGTTTCTCGTAAAAGCCTTCCTTTCCGGCAGCCGCACCGAGAATAAACATAATATTGTCCCCCTGTTCTGCAGCCTCCATCACCATATCCTTTAAACGTGTCACAATCTCTGTACCGATGCCCCTTCCCTGATAATCAGGGCGGATAATCACATCTCCCAGATAAGCCGTATATCCGTAATCAAACAGCATTCTTCCCATGCCTACAATCTTCCCGCCATCTCTGGCTGCCACAACAAAGGCTGTATGGGCAAGTCCTCTCTTTGCCTGACCGGGTGTCAGCAGTCTCCAATTCACGCTGCCCCGCATTTCGTTGTATTCCTCGGCTGTCATTTGGTTGGTGTAAGTTATTTCCATGCTTAATCGCCCCCCACTAAATATCATACTTCTTCAGTAGCATATCCAATGCCTCTCTCAGCAGAATCGCTTCCCCTACGCCTTCTCTCTTGGAAAGCTTGGTTAAGCACTTTAACTGGTCGTTGGTGTAGTGAGAGGTCTTGGGGACCATCTTTTCCTCCTTGGCCAGAGCGATTTTATTGTGGCCGTTGGCCTTGGCGCGGAAAAGAGCGCTCTCTGCCTTACGAATCAGCTCCTGCACACGGGTAGCATCCTCAAAAGCTGCCGCAATACCGATGGAAATGGTCATAGCATCTCCATCAGGAAGCTTCACATCATAGCCTCTGCGAACCTCCTCCAAAAACAGGAATACATCCTCCTTCTCCATATCATTGTTGAAGATGATACCGAACTCATCCCCCGATACACGATAAATGGTTGCTCCTGCCGGAAGCTTTGATTCCAGGTACCGCCCTGTATCAATCAGCACCTTGTCACCACACTCCCTGCCAAAGTCCGTATTCACACGCAGAAAATTATCACTATCTGTCAATGCGATAATAATGGGACCACTTCCCTCCCCTTCTGCTTCATTCATCAAACGAATCAGCTCTGCCTCAAATTCCTCCATCTTAGGAAAGCCCAATTCCTTATTCACTAAATTTTCCACCTTCACGTCACTCATACTATACCTCCACATTTCACAAATATGTTTTTGCCAATATTATTTCTAAAATCATATCATAAGATAAATATATTTTGTATGGTATTATTTGTCAAGTAATATTTTGGAGGTCATATGCCGCACAAGGTGAACACTCCTTTGACTTCTCTCATTGCAGATGCTCCTAATTTACTATTTACAAACTCCCTTCTTACCTAAACTCATCCCCAATCCTCCAAATCTTAAAAAGTGGCTTAGTTTCTGCCAACAACTCTCTGCAAACAAACAGAGCGAGATACGCTATGCGAATCTCGCTCTTGTTTCTTACCTATTGACGCCGGCATGCGT